>NZ_JAPSKQ010000116.1:15023-20955 GCF_031181555.1 Streptomyces sp.
AGGGCCACGCACAGGGCGGCGGTCAGTCGGGGATTCAGGCTCACGTCACCGACGATTCACCCGGGCCGTGAGCCCTCGATGAGCCGAAGATGAAGGGAACTTCACCCGGCGGGCTCACCCGGCGGGCCCGCCCCGCCGCGGGACCGTCACGCGGGGAGCCGGTAGCCCATCCCGCGGACCGTCTCCACCTTCTCCGCGCCGAGCTTCTTGCGCAGCGCCCGTACGTAGACGTCCACGATGTTGGAGCCGGGGTCGAAGTCGTAACCCCACACGTGGGACAGGATCTGCTCGCGGGAGAGTACCTGCCCGGGGTGCCTCAGGAACAGCTCCAGCAGCACGAATTCACGGGCCGTCAGATCGACGGTGCGATCCGCGGCCCGCGCCCTGCGGGTGCGCAGGTCCAGGGAGAGGTCGCCCGACCGCAGCACCGTCACCTCCGGCGCGCGGGCCGCCGTGCGCAGCCGCAGCCGTACCCGGGCGAGCAGTTCCTCGAAGCGGAACGGCTTGGTCATCCAGTCGTCGGCGCCGCCCTCCAGGCCGGCCACCGTGTCCCGGACCGAGTCCCGCGCGGTCAGCACGATCACCGGGGTCGTCACCCGGGACTCGCGCAACTCGCGCAGCACGGTGAAGCCGTCCCGGCCGGGCAGCCCGATGTCCAGGACGACCAGGTCGAAGCCGCCGGTCAGCGCGTACTCGTAACCGGCCTCGCCGTCGGGGACGACGGTGGTGGTGAAGCCGTTGGCGCGCAGGCCCTTCTCCACGAAGGAGGCGATGCGCTCCTCGTCCTCGACGATCAGAATCCGGTTCACGCGCGTGCCTCTTCCCCGATGTCCACGGTCACTCCAGCGTCAGTACGAAGGTGGCGCCGCCGCCCTCGGTGTCGTGCAGGCGGACCCGGCCGCCGTGGCCCTCGGCGATCGCCCTGACGATCGACAGGCCGAGCCCGGCGCCCGAACCGCGCACACCGCGCCGGGAGGTGCCGCGCCGGAAGCGTTCGAAGATCAGCTCCCGGTCCTGCGGCTGGACTCCGGGGCCCGAGTCGGCGACGTACAGCTCGATCCGCGAGCCCTCGGCGCGGGAGCCGATGCGGATGGTCTGACCGGTGGTGGTGTGCTGCACCGCGTTCTGCGCCAGCTGCACCATCGCCTGGGTGATCCGCTGGGGGTCCAGCTCCACCTCCCGGTCGGCGATGTCGGTGAGCTGCCAGTCGCGCTCGCCCAGGGTGCGGGCCTTGACGTAGACGTCGGCGGTGAGTTCGGCGAGCTGCACCGGCTCCGGGGTGACGAAGTCGGGGCGTTCGGCCTTGGCGAGCAGCAGCAGGTCCTCCACGATGCGGCTCATCCGGTCGAGTTCGTCGGTGACCAGGCGGACGGTCTCCTCGCGCTCGGCGGGGTCGTCGCCCATCAGCTCCAGATGGCCGCGCACGATCGTGATCGGGGTGCGCAGCTCGTGGCCGGCGTCGTCGACGAACTGGCGCTGCGCGGCGAAGGCCCGTTCCAGGCGGTCGAGCATCGCGTTGAACGTCTCGGCGAGGGCGGCGATGTCGTCGTGCCCGCGCACCGGGATGCGGCGGGTGAGGTCCTGCTCGGTGAGCTGCGCGGCGGCGGTGCGCACCAGGCGTACGGGCTGCAGGATCCGCCCGGCGACCGCCCAGCCGATGCCGGTGGTCAGCAGCAGGGCGACCCCGGAGATGGCGAGCAGCACACGGAACACCTCGTCCACGCGCGCCACCTCCCGCTCGGGGTGGAAGGCGACGACGAACGCGGCCTCGGGTGCGCCGCCGGCCCGGGCCACGGCCACCTTGGCCCAGCGGATCTCGCCCTCGGGCCGGTGCAGCACCCCGGAGGCGTCGGGCGAGTCGAAGATGCGGCGCCGGGCGTCGGAGTCCCGGTGCAGGGGCAGGGCGACGGGCAGGTCGCGCGGCTGGATGATCTTCGCCGGCCCGCCGCTGGGCCGGGCCACCAGGCCGATCAGCTCCTCGTCCGGGTCGGCGTACTGCCGTTCCAGGAAGACCCGCAGCAGCCGGTCCGGGGCGGTGAAGGGCCGCCCGGTCTCCGGATCGAAGCCGCGCTCCTCGAAGTTGGCGAACTCGCCGGCCTCCTGGGCGAGCAGCCCGCTGATCCGGTCGTCGACGTCCCGCAGCAGGAAGGAGCGGGTGGTCGTGGCGACCGAGGCGAGCGCGACGGCCATGACGAACAGCAGCCAGAGCAGGATGCGGACGCGGGCGGAGATCCGCCGGCGCACGGGGTCAGCCGTCGTCGCCCGGTCCGTCGTCCTCGCCGGGGCCGTCGTCCGAGGAGTCCCGGCCGCGGTCGTCGTCATCGTCATCACCCGCTGGGCTGTCGGTCACCGGAGGCCGGGAGACGACCTCGTCGCTCGGCGTCGGTTCGGGCCGCGCGGACGGGGCCGTGGACGCCGGAGTGGGGGAGCCGCTGTCCAGCTCCACCCGCGGCGGGACCTTGGGCGGTTCGGGACTGTCGGCGAGGGCGAAGCTCGTGGCGGCCACGCCCAGGGGGATCAGTACGACGGCGGCCAGGGCCGCCATCCGGCGAGTGAAGACCATGGCCCCGATCCTGCGGCGGGAACCGGACGGCGCGGATGAGCCGGAGATGAAGAACTCTTCATGCTCGCCGCGCTCGCCGGGCCCTTCGCGGTCCGGCCGCCGCGTCCCCGCTCCTCAGCTGTCCAGGCCGATGGCGAACGCCGCCTCCAGGTCGTGCTGCGAGTACGTGCGGAACGCCACGTGCGTGTCGGTCCCCTCCACACCGGGGATCTTGCTGATCCGGCCCGGGATGACCTCCGCCAGGTCCTCGTGCTGCCGGACCCGGACCATGGCGATCAGGTCGTAGGTGCCGGTGACGGAGAAGACCTCGCTGACGCTGTCCAGCGCGGCGATCTGCTCCGCGATCTCGGGGATCCGGTCCACGCTGGTCTTGATGAGGACGATCGCGGTGATCACGGCTGGTTCTCTCCCTCGGGGACTGGAGCAGGGGTGGCCTTCACTGTAGTCGCCCGCCCGAAGCGGACCCACGCGTAGCAGAAGCCCAGCCCGAACCCCACCAGGTGCGCCAGGTACGCCACCCCCGGCCCGTCGGCCGCCTGTCCCGCCGCCGCCCACTGCAACGCCGCCCAGAACGGCAGCACCACCCACGCCGGGAAGCGCACCGGCAGGAAGAACAGGAACGGCAGGAGAGTGGTCACCCGGGCCCGGGGAAACAGGAAGAGGAAGGCGCCGAGGACCGCCGAGATCGCCCCGGAGGCCCCGACCAGGGACTGCCCGGAGTCCGCGTTGGCGGCGGCGTACCCCAGCAGGGCGAGGTAGCCGCAGCCCACGTAGCACACGGTGAACCGCACGCGGCCCATCCGTTCCTCGGCCATCACTCCGAAGACGTGGAGGAAGAGCATGTTGCCGAGCAGATGCACCCAGCTGCCGTGGACGAACAGCGCCGTGGCGGGGGTGAGGGCGGCCCCGGGGGAGCCTTCGAACAGGTCTGCGGGGATCACACCCCAGCGCCGGAAATAGGCCCGCTGCGCCGCGAGCAGCTCCTCCCCGGAGCCGTGGGCCGGATTCAGTCCCGAGGCCGGCCCGATCAGGAAGACCAGGCAGCACAGGACGACGAGGGTGTGGGTCACCGGGGCCGGCGAGCCCCGCATCGTCCTGATCGTCCTGGCGGCCGACGCGCTCCAGTCACGGATCATGAACACAGAGCATGACGTAACC
This sequence comes from Streptomyces sp., assembly GCF_031181555.1. Lineage (GTDB taxonomy): Bacteria > Actinomycetota > Actinomycetes > Streptomycetales > Streptomycetaceae > Streptomyces > Streptomyces fimbriatus. The sequence continues at coordinate 18,745 of NZ_JAPSKQ010000116.1, forward strand.
GGACGCATCGGCGCAGACCGCCTCGCCGCCGTGGACGGGCGGGCGGCCGGTACCCGCCAGGCCGTAGGGTTACGAGCCACACGCACCGGGCAGCCCGGTGCGTCACGGACACTGGAAGGAAGGCGAACAGCCACGATGACGGTTCCTCTGCCGACCGCCTCGACGCGGTGGCGCTGCACCCTCTGCGGCAACCTCACGCGGTTCGACGTGACCCGCTCGTCGAAGGTCGTCGAGTACGTCCACCTCGATCTGGCCGGAGAGCCCAAGGTCGAGGAGCGCGAGGTGCTCGATGAGACGATCGAGTCGGTGCGGTGCCGCTGGTGCAACGCCGTGGACCAGGTGGAACTCGTGGACAGGCCGGGTGCCGGCTCCTGAACAGGGGCGGGCCCCGCTGACGGCGACCCCGCGCGTGGGGTCGCACACAGGCATTGGGGTGTGACGGATGGTGGAGACCGCAGGCGGGGGGCCGGAGGACGGCGCCGCCGAGGTGCTCGACCGTCCGCTGCCCGACGGAGTGCGCCGCCGGGTCGTCCAGATCGCCGCCGACGGCTTCGGCGGGCTGACGGTCACCGAGCTGCCCGCCCAGTTGCGGCAGTACGCCCGGTTCACCCCCGGCCGCCGCGCCAAGTTCGCGGGCAACGCCATGGCCGCGGCGCTGGAGAGCGATCCGCTGTTCCGGCAGCGCATCGGGGAACGGCTCAGAGAGGCCCAGCCGGAACTGACCGGCGCCCTCGACTCCGGCTCCCCGCCCCCGGCCGCGGACCCGCTCGACGTGGCGGCCGCGGCCTACGTACTCCGCCCGGCCGGCTGGGTCAAGCTGGTGACCGCCGCCGGCGAGGAGGCGCAGCGCGCCGACGCCGAGCGCGTCGACGAGGAGACCCGGGCCGAGCTGGAGCGGCTGCGCGCCGAACTCGCCCGGGCCCGGGAGCACACCAGGTCCGAGACCGAGCGGCTGCGCGCCGAGCTGGAAGCGGCGAAGAAGGAAGCCGAGTCGCTGCACCGCAAACTGCGCTCCGCGCTCAGCGACGTCAAGCGCGGCGAGGCCGCCCTGCGCAAGCTGCGGGGCGAGATGGAGGCGGTCCGCGCCGAGGGGCACGCCCAGGTGTCGGCCGCCGAGAGCGAGAGCCGGCGCCTCAAGGCGAGGCTGGGGGAGACCGAGGCCGCGCTGGAGGCCGCGCGCCGGACGGCCCGGGAGGGCCGCAGCGTCGAGGACATGCGGGTGCGGCTGCTGCTGGACACCGTGCTGGACGCCGCCCAGGGGCTGCGGCGCGAGCTCGCGCTGCCTCCGGTGTCCGTGCGGCCCGCCGAGACCGTGGACGCCGTCGAGCCCGGCCGCATGACCCCGAAGGACATCGCCGCCCGCGCGCTGTCCGAGGACGACCCCGCCATCCTCGACCAGTTGCTGGCGCTGCCGCAGGCGCACCTCGTCGTCGACGGCTACAACGTCACCAAGACCGGCTATCCCCAGATGCCCCTGGAGAAGCAGCGGCTCAGGCTCCTGGGCCAGCTCGCCCAGCTCGCCGCCCAGACCGGCGCGGAGGTGACGTGCGTCTTCGACGGCGCCGAACTGGCCGCGCCGGTGCTGCTGGCGCCGCCGCGCGGGGTGCGGGTGCTGTTCTCCAAGCCGGGCGTCACCGCCGACGAGCTGATCCGCCAGCTGGTGCGCGCCGAGCCGCCGGGCCGGCCCGTCATCGTCGCCTCCACCGACCGCGAGGTGGCCGACGGAGTGGCCCGCGCGGGCGCCCGTCCGGTCGCGTCGGCGGTGCTTCTGAAACGCTTCTCCAGGGCGTAGGCGTAACGCCCCGTACGTCCCGACAGGCGCATACGCCCCAACCGCAACGTACCCGCCGATTGCCCGAATTGGCGGGATGTCCGTGCGACGTAGCGTCAACCCGATATCACCGTACGTGAGTTCAAGGCAAAGAAAACACGCTGTGACGGGAATTCCGGGCCTGAGGATTTGAACTGATCACAAGAGAATCACTAGGGTCGGGCCTCGAACCTCCGCTCGGTTGATCGTTCACATGGGGTGGCGACGGCGGAGGCCCCGCCCACCGGCGTGTCGGTAGGCGGCTGGAGGAAGAAGGAGCTCGCCTTCGTGGCGTCCCACCGTCGTCCCAAGCAGCCGAGCCGCGCACGTGTGACCGTGCTCACCACCGCTGCCGCAGCTGCCGTCGCCCTGAGCTCGCAGGCCGCCAACGCCGCTCCCAG
>NZ_JAPSKQ010000288.1 GCF_031181555.1 Streptomyces sp.
CGGTGCGGGGCGGGGTGTGCGGCCCGGCGCTTACGGGGTGCCGCCGCGCCCACCCGTGCCGCCCGGGGGTACCCCCTGCTCGGAGAGCTCGGGGGAGGCACGACTGCCCGCGCGGGAGGGCGGAGGTGCGGCACGGCTGCCCGCGGTCGCGTGGGAGGGCGTGGTCACTCGCCCGTGTGGTTCTCGGCGTCTGTGCGGGCCTGGCTTCTGGCCCTTCTGGCCGGGCCGCGCCAGCCGCAGGTGCAGCGGGCCACGCAGAAGGGGCCCTGTTCGGTGGTGGTCGTGCTGTGCCGGCCGGGGTCTGCCTCGTCGTCCTGGTGCGCCACGACGACCACCGTAGCGCTCCGGCGTGTCGGCGTGACGGGGTCTCCTACCGGTCGTTAACCGGAACGACGAACGGCCCGTGTCGGACGGAGCGGGGGTAGGCGGACGATGGCTCGACGACAGCAGCGGTACCGGCGGACGGTCGGCGTGGTGGTCGCGGCCGGGGCCGTGGGCTGTTTCTGTCTGGGGTCCGCGGGCTGCACGCGGAGCGACGCCGTGGCCGGGGGCGCTCCGGCCGGTGATCCCGTCCGGGTGCTGCACGGGGCCGCCGACGCGCTGGTGGACGCCGGGAGTTCCAAGGCGCGCACCTCCCTGGAGATGGTCACCGGAGGGACCCGGGTGACCATCCGGGGCGAGGGCGTGTACGACTACCGCAAACGGCTGGGGCGGTTGAGGGTGCTGCTGCCGCAGGAGCCGGCGGGGGAGTCGGTACGGCGGCGGACCCTCGTCGAACTGCTCGCTCCCGGGGCGCTGTTCATGAAGAACCGGGGGGCCGGTGTGCCCGCCGACAAGTGGGTGCGCGTGGACACCGGGACGCTGTCCGACGGGAATCTCGTCACCGGCGGGGCCACCGATCCGTTCGCCGCCGCCGAGGTGCTGCGCGGGACGCGCGAGGCGACGTTCGTGGGGCGGACCGAGGTCGCGGGGACACGGGTGCGGCACTACCGGGGGACGGCGGACCTGGCGGCGGCCGCGCAGGACGCCTCGGACGCGAACCGCGGTCCGCTGGCCGCGGCGGCGGAAGGATTCGCCACGGCCGAGGTGCCGTTCGACGCCTACCTCGACGACCAGGGGCGGATCCGCAAGGTCCGGCACCGGTTCAGTTTCGTCAACGGGGAGAACGGGGGAGGGGACAAGCCCGTCGCGGTCGCCTCGACCACGCTGCTGTACGACTTCGGGGCGCCGGCCGACGTGCGGCTTCCCGAGGGGGAGGACATCTACGCGGGCCGGATCGCGGAGGAGTGAGCCGGGGCGGGACCGGAGAGCGGGCCGGGGAGTGACCGGCCTGAACTAGCCCTTCCGTGCCATGCGCGGTGCGTGGGCCGCTCCCTACTCTAGGAAGCCGGTGACGGCAGAGACGAGGTGAGGCGCGTGGCTCCGCTCAGGGGCGGGACGGTGCAGGACCACGTGGCGCTCGCCGAGATCGAGCTGTGCGGGGAGCTGATCATCGCCGCCTCCGCCGCCGAGGAACGGCTCAGCCTGGAGAGCATCGACGAGGTGCTGCGGGTGGCCGAGGCCCGGGCGGAGTCCTCTCCGGAGGAATAGGCCCGTCCGCCCGTGGGCGCCGGCCGCGCCGCTCAGGTCCGCATCATGCGGGCGATGGCCTGCGTCGCCTCCTTGACCTTCGCGTCGATCTCGTCGCCGCCCTTGACGGCCGCGTCCGCGACGCAGTGGCGCAGATGCTCCTCCAGCAGCTGCAGCGCGAAGGACTGCAGTGCCTTGGTGGAGGCGGACACCTGGGTGAGTATGTCGATGCAGTAGACGTCCTCGTCGACCATCCGCTGCAGGCCGCGGATCTGGCCCTCGATGCGGCGCAGGCGTTTGAGGTGGTCCTGCTTCTGGTGGTGGTAGCCGTGGATCCCGCGGTCGTGGTCGGTGACGACGTCCGTCCCGTCCGTCGCCTCGGACACGCCCGTCACATCCGTCACGTCCGGCACAGCGGTCACGTCCGTCATGTCCGTCACGTCCGGGGAGGAGGGCGCGTTCGCGCCGGTCTCGGTGGTCGTCATCGCGTCCTCCTGGTGTCCTGGTGGGCGTTATATACCCCTGGTGGGTATATGGTACCGAACTTTACCGGGTAGGGGATGGTTGGCCACTGCCGTGCGCTGCGGCCGGATACGGCCCGCGGACCGCCCCCGTACTCATCACTCTGCCTGATGGGCGACACTGGGGGACGGCCCGTTCGTCGTGGCCGGATGATGCGCCTAGCATCAGCCTGACCGAAACCGATGCATATCGAGGACCCCACGTGCGCTTTCGTCTGACCCCCAGGGAGACGAGCTTCTACGACATGTTCGCCGCGTCCGCGGACAACATCGTCACGGGCTCGAAACTCCTGATGGAACTGCTCGGGGCGGACACCTCCGCCCGGGCCGAGATCGCAGAGCGTATGCGGGCCGCGGAACACGCAGGTGACGATGCCACGCATGCGATCTTCCACCAGCTGAACTCCTCGTTCATCACGCCCTTCGACCGCGAGGACATCTACTCCCTCGCGTCGTCCCTCGACGACATCATGGACTTCATGGAGGAGGCCGTCGACCTGGTCGTCCTCTACAACATCGAGGAACTGCCCCGGGGCGTCGAGCAGCAGATCGAGGTGCTGGCGCGGGCCGCGGAGCTGACCGCGGAGGCCATGCCGCACCTGCGCACGATGGACAGCCTCACCGAATACTGGATCGAGGTCAACCGCCTGGAGAACCAGGCCGACCAGATCCACCGCAAGCTGCTGGCCCACCTCTTCAACGGCAAGTACGACGCGATCGAGGTGCTGAAGCTGAAGCAGATCGTGGACGTACTGGAGGAGGCGGCCGACGCCTTCGAGCACGTGGCGAACACGGTGGAGACCATCGCGGTCAAGGAGTCCTGAGGCCGGTCCATGGACACCTTCGCTCTGGTCGTGACCATCGGGGTCGCGCTCTTCTTCACGTACACCAACGGTTTCCACGACTCGGCGAACGCGATCGCCACCTCGGTGTCGACGCGGGCGCTCACCCCCCGGGTCGCGCTCGCGATGGCGGCCGTCATGAACCTCGCCGGCGCGTTCCTGGGGTCGGGGGTCGCCAAGACGGTCAGTGAAGGGCTGATCCAGACACCCGAGGGCTCGACGGGGATGGGGATCCTCTTCGCCGCGCTGGTCGGCGCGATCGTCTGGAACCTGGTCACCTGGTACTTCGGGCTGCCGTCCTCGTCCTCGCACGCCCTGTTCGGCGGCATGGTGGGCGCCGCGCTGGCCGGCGGTACGACCGTGTACTGGGACGGGGTGCTGGAGAAGATCGTCATCCCGATGTTCGTGTCGCCGGTGGTGGGTCTGCTCGCCGGTTACCTGGTGATGACGGCGATCATGTGGATCTTCCGGCGGGCCAATCCGCACAAGGCCAAGCGGGGCTTCCGCATCGCGCAGACGGTGTCGGCGGCGGGGATGGCGCTGGGGCACGGTCTGCAGGACGCGCAGAAGACGATGGGCATCGTGGTGATGGCGCTGGTCATCGCCGATGTCGAGGACTACGGCGATCCGATCCCGGTGTGGGTGAAGATCGCCTGTGCGGTGATGCTGTCGGCGGGCACGTACGCGGGTGGCTGGCGCATCATGCGGACGCTGGGACGGAAGATCATCGAGCTCGATCCGCCGCAGGGGTTCGCGGCGGAGACGACCGGCGCGACGATCATGTTCGGGTCGGCGTTCCTGTTCCACGCGCCGATCTCGACGACGCACGTGATCACGTCCGCGATCATGGGCGTGGGGGCGACGAAGCGGGTCAACGCGGTGCGGTGGGGGGTGGCCAAGAACATCGTCCTCGGGTGGTTCATCACCATGCCGGCGGCGGCGTTGGTGGCCGCGGCGTCGTTCGGGCTGGTGAAGCTGGCGTTCCTGTAACGCCCTGCCAGGGGGCTCCGGCCCCCGGCCCGCGCCCGTCCACCACCCGGCTCGGCCGGACGGGAAGCGCGCGCAAGCGGTACGACGACGGGCCCGCCCCCGGGAGCCAGGGGCGGGCCCTTTCGGCCTCGCGGTGGCACCGCCATGCAGCACCGCGAGGGGTTCGGATCAGCCGAAGCGGCCGGAGATGTAGTCCTCCGTGGCCTGGACCGACGGGTTGGAGAAGATCCGCTCCGTGTCGTCGATCTCGATCAGCTTGCCGGGCTGGCCGACCGCCGCCAGGTTGAAGAACGC
>NZ_JAPSKQ010000117.1 GCF_031181555.1 Streptomyces sp.
GCCCCCGCACCAAGGGCATGGAGCGCGGTGACCTCCTCGAGGCCAACGGCGGCATCTTCAAGCCGCAGGGCCAGGCCATCAACGCCCACGCCGCGGACGACATCCGCGTCCTGGTCGTCGGCAACCCGGCCAACACCAACGCGCTGATCGCCCAGGCCGCCGCCCCGGACGTCCCCGCCGAGCGGTTCACCGCCATGACGCGCCTGGACCACAACCGCGCGCTGACCCAGCTGGCGAAGAAGACCGGCGTCCCGGTCTCCGAGATCAAGAAGCTGACGATCTGGGGCAACCACTCCGCCACCCAGTACCCGGACATCTTCCACGCCACCGTCGCCGGCAAGAACGCCGCCGAGGCCGTGAACGACGAGAAGTGGCTGGCCGAGGACTTCATCCCGACCGTCGCCAAGCGCGGTGCGGCGATCATCGAGGCCCGCGGCGCCTCGTCGGCCGCCTCCGCCGCCAACGCCGCCATCGACCACATCTACTCCTGGGTCAACGGCACCCCGGAGGGCGACTGGGTCTCCATGGGCATCCCGTCGGACGGCTCCTACGGCGTCCCGGAGGGCCTGATCTCCTCCTTCCCGGTCACCTGCAAGGACGGCAAGTACGAGATCGTCCAGGGCCTGGAGATCAACGAGTTCTCCCGCGCCCGCATCGACGCCTCCGTCAAGGAGCTCGAGGAGGAGCGCGAGGCGGTCCGCGGCCTCGGCCTCATCTGACGCCCCCCGCTCCGCCGCTGATCCCCGGGCCGCCCGCGCGACCCGGGGATCAGCGCGTTCCGGAGCCGATGACGGCTTCCGCGAGGTCCAGGTACGCGCGTGCGGTCGTCGGCCGCACCCGGCCGAGGTTCCAGACGACCTCCCTCACCGAGGGATCGAACGGGACGGGGACCACCCGGCGGACCTCCACTCCCAGCCTCTCGGCGATCTCAGGGGGCAGCCGGCCGTCCGCACCACCGCCGTGCACGTCGACGGCCGCCACCACCACGTCGTCGGCGAGCGCCCGGCGCCCGCTCTCCCGCAGCCGGCCGAGCGTGCGCACCGCGGCGGCGAGGCACCAGTCGAGGGTGGCGCAGCACAGCACCAGCCGGTCCGTCAGGTCCAGCACCACGTCGGCCGACTCGTCCAACCGCGTCGGCGGCCAGTCGGTCAGCACGAACGGGTAGTGGGGATCGGTCAGCGCCAGCATGCGCGCGTACTCCTGGGGATGGGCGGGGCTGGGCGCGACCCGCCTTCCCCGGTGCGCGACCAGCTGGAGCCCGGAGGGCAGACGCGAGGTGCGGGCGCTGATCTCCTCGTACGACGCGCCGTCGGGCAGCAGCGCCAGGTCACGCACCCCGGCCCGGTTCCGGAACCGGTCGCCCGTGAGGAACGTCTCCAGCGCCCCCTGACCGGGCGAACCGTCGACGGCGAGGACCGGCTCCCCGCGCGCGGCCGCGAGCACGGAGCCGAGCAGCACCGTCGTGGTGGACCGCCCGCTGTTGGGGTGGGCCCCGAGCACCGTCAGCCGCAGGCCCTGGCGCAGGGGTACCCGCAGCCGCTCCAGCTGCGCCCGGCCGTGGCGCCGGGCGGCGCCGAAGCGGGGCAGCCGCAGCTCGGCACCGGCGGTGTCCCGGCCGGTTCCGGGGGGCGGTCTCAGCGGCACGCGGGGCACGGGACGCACCCACATCCGCGCCGAGGGAGCCTCCCGCGCGGCTCGGGCCAGATCGATGTACCGGGCGAGGACGTCCGCGATCTCGCCCGGCGCGGGTCGGTCGGCCGGCTCCGGGGCGAGGCAGCGCAGCACGAGACGGCGCAGCTGCTCCCAGCTGTCGCCCTGCCACAGGTGCATGCCCTCCGGCAGTCCGGGAGTGCTCACCCCCACCTTGCTGCTGACCAGCTGGAGCAACTCGCCCAGCGCGCGCACGTTGTCCTCGGCCGTCGGAACCGGACCGACGCCCTCGAACCGGCCGTCGATCACGCAGTCCGACAGATCACCGAGCACCACCGAACGACGCAGCACGAACACGCTGTCGGCGCTGAAGTCCGCCAGTACCACGCCGTTGAGGTGGCACACGTTCAACGCGCTCGCCAGGTGCCAGGCGACCAGCAGACCGGCCAGGGTGTCGAAGGGCGCGCTGCCGTCCTCGGCGGCCCGGGCCACCAGGTCCGCCAGCCGCGGTGGCCGCCGGTCCGGGGCGTCCTCGTCGGCGATCGGGGTCATCGCGAGCCACGGGGGGCCGCCGTCCGGGTCACTGCCCAGCAGCGCCGGGGCGTACCGGCCGTGCAGCCGGTCCAGTACCCGCGCCTCCACCTCGATCAACCGTGCGTTGACGGCGGGCAGATCGGGGCGCGGGGTGCGCAGGGCCGCCCAGTTGCCGTGCTGGTCGACGCCCCGGTACACCACCGTCCGGCCACCGCGCCGCCGCCCCCGCAGCTCGTACGGGCCGAGGCGGCTCGGGTCGGTGTCGGTGAGCGGCGCCCAGTCGTCGTCGGCGGGAGGCTCCGGCGCCGTCCCGCCCGGCTCCGCGCCGTCCTCCCGTCGTCCGGCCGACACGCCGAACCGGGTGAGCAGCCGTCGTTCGACGCTGGTGAACGGGTGGTGCGTGTGCGGGAGTTCGGCGTCCCCGTCCGGATGGGTCAACCAGGCGGGGAAGTCCGGGGACCTGCCCGCCAGTTGCTCCAGGCGGCGTCCGATGGCACGGCTCGTGCCGAGCAGTTCGGCCTGCGGCACCGCGTCCAGCAGAGCCGTCTTGGACTCCTCGGTGAAGTCGAAGACCAGGTGCTTGGCGGGCAGCGGTCCGGGCACCGGCGCCGGATGCGGCCGGACCAGCCCGCCGAGGAACACCTCCGCGAGGTGCGCGGTCCGGGCCGGCCACGGCACCGCCGACTGCACCAGCCGCATCACGGGCACCGACAGGGGCGACACGGCCGCCAGATGAGCGGCCAGCCGGTACGCCTCCGGGGTGGCCGCGTCCCGGAAGTGCTGGGCGCTGCGCAGACCGCGGGCATCGGTCACGGCGGCATGGCGGCTCGGCCGTGCCAGCAGCGGCAGCTCCACCGTGGTGCCCGGTGAGGCGAGCAGCCGCGCCCAGTCGCCCAGCGCGCGGGCGGTGGGCTCCAGCACCGGCACCGGGACGCCGTCGAAGCGGGCCAGCTGGGGCGGGAGCACCGGGTCGGTGATCTGCCAGGAGGCATTGGCACCGCCGATGTGCTGGGTCGTGGCCTGCCAGCGCTCGGCGTGCACGCCGGACGCCTCCCACATCTCCGGGGGCAGGGTGTGCAGCAGCGCCACCGGGCCCCGCTCCGACCAGGAGCGGAGCAGCCCGTACAGGGGGTCGTGGCGCCAGGCCGCGCCCATGCCGTCGGTGACGACCAGGGCCAGGGTGCGGCCGTTCGGGTCGTTGACCGTCGTGGCCGGCACGGGCGGGCCGTCCGGCTCGAACGGGCGGGCGTGCAGCCGCGGCCGGCGGGCGTCGCGGGTGTCCAGGCCGTACACGCGGGTGGAGGCGAAGGCGCCCAGCCGCTCCAGCAGCGTCCGCAGCTCGGCGGCGAGCCGGTGCCACAGCAGCATCGACAGGCCGTCGTCGACCAGCAGCACCAGATGCAGCCAGCGCTCCCGCACCGGACGCAGCACCACGTCGGGCAGCCGGGTCTCGGCGAGCTCGGCCGCCGTGCGCTCCTCGTCCAGCTCGTACCGGTGCCGGCTGCCGTGCCGGCGCCGCAGCGGCCTGAGGGCGCGGCCGAGGGCCAGCTCGTCGGGGAGCGCCTTGGCCTCGGGCACCCGCACGGGCATCGCGGGCCGCGGCTCCGGCGGGCGGGCCCGTGCCGGGCGGACCTCCGCGGGCCGCGTCTCGGCGGTGGGGGACGAGGGCCGGCGGGCCGCCGCGTACAGCGACAGCGGGGTGAGATCGGGCAGGCTCTCGTCGTCCGGTTCCGGCGCGGGTGGCCGCGGCGTCTCCTCCGCGGCTTCGGCGGGCGGCGGCCGGTGCGGTGCCGGCGGGGCGGTGCGCAGCCCCTCGCGCAGGGGCGCGACGGTTCCCGCGGGCAGCCGGCGCGCGAGCCAGAGCACGTCGAGGACCTGGTCCGCGTCCAGGTCCTGGCCACAGGCCCGCAACACCCGCAGCACCTCGCCGAGCCGCGCACCGCCGACGTCGGTCACACCGCCTCCCGCCGTCCCGGCACGGCTCCCGCGCGCGTCCCCGGCACGGTCACAGTGCCCCGGTGAGCTGGTGCAGTACGGCGTCGAGCAGGCCCTCCGCGTCCAGGTCGACGCCGCCGGCGCGCAGGAAGACGGCGTTCAGCAGCTGGTCGGTGGCGAGTTCGCCGGGTGCCCGGCGGCGCAGGAACGCCTCCAGCAGGTCGTCGGCCTCGCGCAGCGCCTCCTCGCCGAGGTGCGCGGCGACGATGGCCCGCAGCCGCTCCTCGTCCGGCACCGGCAGGTCGAGGCGGATGCAGCGGCGCAGGAAGGCGGGCGGGAAGTCCCGCTCGCCGTTGCTGGTGATGACGACGACGGGGAACTCCTCGCACTGGACCCGGCCCCGGTGCACCCGGACCGTGCCACCGTGGTCGGCGGTCTGCACCTCCACGTCGGTGACGTCCTCGGGCAGCCGGGTCAGCTCGGGGATCTCGAAGACGCCGTCCTCGAAGACGGTCAGCAGGTCGTTCGGCAGGTCCACGTCACCCTTGTCCATCTCGTCGATGAGCAGGGCGCGCGGCCGCCCGGCCGGCACCAGGGCGGTGCCGAGCGGGCCGAGCCGGATGAACGTGCCGATGGACGGCTCCCGTTCGCCGCGGTCACGGCTCAGCGTGGTCTCGCGCAGCCGCCCGATCGCGTCGTACTGGTAGAGCGCCTCGCGCACGGTGGAGCGGCTGTTGATCGGCCAGCGCAGCAGTTCCCCCAGGCTCAGCTCGTGGGCGACGGCCCGCGCCAGCGAGGACTTGCCGGTGCCGGCCGGGCCGGTGACGAGCAGGGGACGGCGCAGGTGCAGCGCGGCGTTGACGACGTCGGCGTGCTTCGCCTCGATCAGGTACGGCAGTTCGGGCCGGTCGGCGCCGGAGGGCGCGAAGCGGCGCCACGGCGGGGCCGGCGGCAGGTCGACGGCACGGGGCGAGCCGGTGCCGCGGAAGAGCCGCCAGTCGGTTTCGGCGGCGGGGGTCATGGGCCCTCCTGGGGTTCGGTCAGGTGCAGGCGAGGCACGGTCCGGTCGGCGTCGGCCCAGGCGAGGACCGGGCGCCCGGGGTACTCCAGCGGTCGGATCATGGTGTTGGCGCGGTAGGAACGCACCCCGTCGGGCAGCTCCCGGGTGGCCACCTCCGCCAGGCGCTTCACCACGTGCCCGTCACCGCCCCGGCCCCGGTCCCACACGACGACCGGTATGCCCACCGCGAGGCAGATCTGCACGATGCGGTCGCGCAGGTCGGGGGCGGCGTCGACGGAGACGCGGACCGTGTCGAGGCGGTCCATCAGCTCGTAGTAGACCTTGTTCGGGTCCGTGGAGGCGTCCGAGACCACCAGCGTCGCCCCCGAGTCGAGCAGGCTCCAGCGACGTCGCCAGTCGGGGAGGAAACGCTCGTGCCGGCGCAGGAGTTCCGGACAGTGCACGACCAGCGGGAACTCCACGCCGAGCACCCCCGGAACGATCTGGCCCGGGGTCTGCCCCTCCCACTCGTCGACCGGCAGATTGAGACTGGTGCGGTCCACCAGCACCTCCACCAGCGGGCGCTGTCCGTCCGCCGCGGACGGCCCCAGCGACTCCAGCACCCGCAGCAGCTCCCGGGCCGCCTCCTGCGCCGAGTACGACACGGTGGTGTCCGTCGACACCTGGCGCAGGCCGGCGCCCTCGTCGCACCAGATCCGCAGCCGGTGGCGGCCCGGATCCGCCCGGGTCACCTGGACCAGGACGCGGGCGCGGGCGGACCGGTCGCGGGTCACCCGGGCCCACTCCTGGGCGTCGGCGCGCCGCTCGGCGAGTGCGGAGCGGGGGATGCCGAGGCGTGCGGCCACCCCGTCCGACCACAGCCGCAGTCCCGCGCGCTGGGCCGGGGGACACAGCATGCCGACGTACTCCATCACCCGCAGCAGCGCCGGGACCCGGGACGCGCCGTCCTCGGAGCGGCCGTCGCCGGACAGCGTCTCCAGATGGTCGAGCAGCGCGTCCAGCGTCTCGCCCCCCGGGAAGGCGGCCACCAGCGGCAGCGCCGCGCGCACCGCCTCGCCGAACCGGTCCAGCACCGGGCGGTCGATACCGCGCAACAGCTGGTGCAGCAGGCGGTGTTCGCGCGGGGAGAGCAGCCGCGGGACGCGGGAGAGCCGGCCGGCGACCAGGATGCGCCGGGTCACCTCGGGTTCGTCCCGCCGCAGCAGCTCGGTCAGGACCGGCAGCGCGCGCGGGTGGGTGAGCAGGAAGGCCGCGAACTCCTCCACGCTGGGCGGCGTCACCTCGCCGCCGTGCCCGACGCCGCACCCCTCCGCGAGCCGCCGGGCCACGTCGCCGCGCCGGGTCGCCGAGGACAGCGCGTCGGCGATCGCCCCCACGAGCAGGACGTGGGCCGGGTCGTCCGGGTCGACCGGTGCCCGCTCCTCCGCGTCCAGGGCGCCCACGGCGCGCAGTTCGGCCTCGATGTGCTGCCAGGGGATGCCCCAGCTGCGCCGGATCAGGTGCTGCGGGCTGTGCGGTCGGGGCAGTCCCGTGGCCGGGTCGCGGGGCGGCATGAAGTGCGCGGCGACCAGGCCGACGACCGCGTCGTCGGTGAGCGACCAGAGCGGGCCGCCGCTGTAGCCGGGACCGACGGACATGCCGGTGGGGGCGCCGTCGAGGTAGGCGATGGGGCCGTCGTCGGTCTTGACCTCCAGGTCGGCGAAGGTCGCCTCCCGTCCGCCGGCGTGCCACGCCCGCACCTTCCGGCCGGCCCGCAGCGGACCGCGGAGAGGCGGCACCGCACGCTTGCCGGGGGGCATGTCGACCCGCAGCACGGCGAGGTCGCCGAGCCACTCGTCGGCACCGTCGGCCACCGGTCCGCCGTCCTTGGCGCGCGGCGGGATCCAGTGCGCCACGCGGGCCGGGCGCCGCTCGTGGGTGACGAACGGGAACCGGACGACCACCTGCAGTTCCTCGGGCCCGGGCGTCCGCGTCTCGAACGGGGCTCTGCCGAGCGCGTCGTTGACCACGTGCGCGCAGGTCAGCACCGTGTCGTCGGCGAGCAGGAAACCGGCGCCCGACCACACGGCGCCCTTCGGCCCGCTGATGGACACGGTGTAGAGCGCCGGAGCGTGATCGAGGCGGTCCGGCTCGCGGAACCAGCCCACGGCTACCCCGTGGCCGGAGCGGGACCGGCAGCCGCCGCCGCGTCGCCCGGCACGCCGTCGGCCGCGGCGCCGGATCCGGAAGGGCTCCAGGTGGCGGTGACGGTGAGGTGGGCCTGTCCGTTGCCGCCGACGATGCCGAGTTTGAGGTCCTGCCCGATCTGCACCCCGAAGGTCACGCTCAGCTCGGCGGGCGGTTCCGGCACGGACGACACCACGTCGTGCACCTCCTCGAGAAGCGGGCCGAGCGGCCGGAGGGCCCGGCGCAGGGCGCCGGACGCGAGGCTGGCGACGGCCCGGCCCCCGGCGGCCACGGGCACGGCCCGGCCCATGCCCTCGGGGAGGCCGTCGTCCGCGGGTGGCGCGGGGGCGGGCCCGCCCGGAGCGGGGGCGAGCAGGAACCTGACCGGCGTACCGTCGTCGAACTCTGATTCCAAGGCGGTGGACACGATCACATTGTGTCCGAACACCACCGGCACCGGTGCCCGGCCGCACCAACTTCCCCCGGATCAACGGAAGTCCGTGATCACGACGGGACGACGCGGTCGAACACGCGCTGGAAGCGGTCCCGTTCGGTCCTCCGCCGGCCACTCCTCGGACCGGTGGCGGGCGACGCCTGCCCGTCCCGCTCCCCGACGGCACCGCCGTGCCCCCGTCCGACGCCCCCGCGGGCCGGGGCGGACGGCCCCCGGCCTCTCCGGACCGCGTGCGGCGTCTGTGACCGACCGCTCACGAGGTGGGCGATTTCTGCCGTTTCCTCCTCCCGTTCAGTGACACAGCGCACTCCCGGCCGCGGATTGCGCATGCATCCGGGGCCCAAGGGCAGGAGCACCCGGTCCCGTGGGTGACACCCGTGTGACTCACGGACGTGGAACAGGAACGGAAGGTCAGTAACCGATCATGGCGGACAGCACAGAACTTCAGGCGCGCGACACCATCCACGCGGGGGGCACATGGCGAGCGGCCGTCTCGGGGGCCACGCGCGAGATCCTCGACCCCGCGGACGCCCTGCCGTTCGCCGTGGTCGCCGAGGGCGACGAGAAGGACACCGACCTCGCGGTGGCCGCCGCCCGGCGCGCCTTCGACGAGGGGCCGTGGCCGCACACGCCCGCCGCCGAACGGGCCGCGCTGCTGCGCCGCGTCGCCGACCTGCTCGTGCGGGACCGGGAGGAGCTCGGCCTGCTGGAGAGCCGGGACGCGGGCAAGACCCTCGAGGAGGGGCGCGTCGACATCGACTGTGTCGCCGACGCCTTCCGCTACTTCGCCGACCTGGTCGCCGCGGAGGCGCCCGGACGGGTCGTCGACGCGGGCTCGCCCGACATCCACAGCGTCGTCGTGCACGAGCCGGTCGGCGTCTGCGCGATGATCACGCCCTGGAACTACCCGCTGCTCCAGGCCAGCTGGAAGATCGCCCCGGCCCTCGCGGCGGGCAACACCTTCGTCGTCAAGCCCAGCGAGATCACCCCGCTGACCACCGTCGCGCTCGTCGACCTGCTCATCGAGGCGGGACTGCCGGCCGGGGTCGCCAACATCGTCACCGGGCCCGGTCACACCGTCGGCGCCCGGCTCGCCGAGCACCCCGACGTCGACCTGGTCTCCTTCACCGGCGGGCTGATCAGCGGCACCAAGGTCGCCCAGGCCGCCGCGCCGAGCGTGAAGAAGGTCGCCCTCGAACTCGGCGGCAAGAACCCCAACGTCGTGTTCGCCGACGCCTGCGCCACCGAGGAGGGCTTCGACACCGCCGTCGACCAGGCCCTCAACGCCGCCTTCATCCACAGCGGCCAGGTCTGCTCGGCGGGCGCCCGGCTCATCGTCGAGGAGTCGGTCCGGGACCGCTTCGTCGCCGAACTCGCCCGCCGCGCCGAGCGGATCAGGCTCGGCCGGGGCACCGAGGAGGGCGTCGAGTGCGGGCCGCTGGTCTCCGAGCAGCAGCGTGCGAAGGTCGAGGCGTACGTCGCGTCCGCGCTCGCCGAGGGCGCGGTGCTGCGCTCCGGCGGCAAGCGGCCGGAGCCGTCCGCCGAGCGTCCCGCGACCGGCTACTTCTACGAGCCGACCGTCCTCGACCACTGCCACCGCGAGATGCGGGTCGTGCGCGAGGAGGTCTTCGGGCCGGTCCTCACCGTCGAGACCTTCCGCACCGAGGACGAGGCCGTCGCCCTCGCCAACGACACCGAGTACGGGCTGGCCGGCGCCGTCTGGACCGCCGACGCGGGCCGCGCCCGCCGCGTGGCCGGACGGCTGCGCCACGGCACCGTGTGGATCAACGACTTCCACCCCTACCTCCCGCAGGCGGAGTGGGGCGGCTTCGGCAAGAGCGGAGTGGGCCGCGAGCTCGGCCCGGCCGGTCTCGCCGAGTACCGCGAGACCAAGCACGTCTACCAGAACCTGGCACCGAAGCCGGTGCGCTGGTTCGCCGGCTGAGTCGGCACCACCGGACGGCGCGTACGGGCGTGAGGGCACGCCCGTGACCCCTCGGCGGCGCGCAGGGCGGCACCGCACACCCGCGTGCGTGCCGCGCACGCCCGCGCGCCGCCTCTGTCGAAGTCGCACCTCACCCACCTGTCCCGAGTCCCCGGAGGAGTACCACCCCCATGTCCGATCACACCCAGGAATTCGACTACGTCGTCATCGGCGGCGGAACCGCCGGTTCCGTCATCGCCTCCCGGCTGACCGAGAACCCGGACGTCACCGTCGCCGTCATCGAGGGCGGCCCCAGCGACGTCGGCCGCGACGACGTGCTGACCCTGCGCCGCTGGATGGGCCTGCTCGGCGGCGAGCTGGACTACGACTACCCCACCACCGAGCAGCCGCGCGGCAACTCGCACATCCGGCACAGCCGCGCCCGCGTCCTCGGCGGCTGCTCCTCGCACAACACGCTCATCGCGTTCAAGCCGCTGCCGTCCGACTGGGACGAGTGGGAGGCGGCCGGCGCCAAGGGCTGGGGCGCCGTGCAGATGGAGGCGTACTACGCCCGGCTCAAGAACAACATCGTCCCGGTCGAC
The DNA here is from genome assembly GCF_031181555.1 of Streptomyces sp. Lineage (GTDB taxonomy): Bacteria > Actinomycetota > Actinomycetes > Streptomycetales > Streptomycetaceae > Streptomyces > Streptomyces fimbriatus. The sequence goes on from NZ_JAPSKQ010000117.1 coordinate 10,287, forward strand.
GAACGGGACCGGAACGCCATCGCCCGTGACTTCGTCGACGCCGCCCAGGCCGCGCTCGGCGTGCCGCGCGTCGAGGGCTTCAACAGGAAGCCGTTCACCGAGGGCGTCGGGTTCTTCGACCTCGCCTACCACCCGGAGAACAACAAGCGTTCGTCGGCGTCGGTGGCGTACCTCCACCCGGTGATGGACGAGCGCCCCAACCTGACGCTGATGCTGGAGACCTGGGCCTACCGGCTGGAGCTGAACGGCACCCGCGCCGAGGGCGTCCACGTCCGCACCAAGGACGGCGAGGAGATCCTGGTCCGCGCCCGGCGCGAGGTCGTCCTGTGCGCCGGGGCCGTCGACTCGCCCCGGCTGCTGCTGCACTCCGGCGTCGGTCCGAAGGACGACCTGGAGGCGCTCGGCATACCCGTGGCGCACGACCTGCCCGGCGTCGGCGAGAACCTGCTCGACCACCCCGAGTCGGTGATCGTCTGGGAGACGAACGGACCCATCCCGGAGAACTCCGCGATGGACTCCGACGCCGGCCTGTTCGTGCGCCGCGACCCCGAACACGCGGGCCCCGACCTGATGTTCCACTTCTACCAGATCCCGTTCACGGACAACCCGGAGCGACTGGGCTACCGGCGGCCGGAGTTCGGCGTCTCGATGACCCCGAACATCCCCAAGCCCAGGTCCCGCGGCCGGCTCTACCTCACCAGCGCCGACCCCGAGGCCAAGCCCGCCCTCGACTTCCGCTACTTCACCGACGAGGACGACTACGACGGCCGCACCCTCGTCGACGGCATCAGGATCGCCCGGGAGATCGCGAAGACCGAGCCGCTGGCCGGCTGGCTCAAGCGCGAGGTGGCCCCCGGCCCGGACATCACCGGTGACGAGGAGCTCAGCGAGTACGCCCGCAAGGTCGCGCACACCGTCTACCACCCGGCCGGCACCTGCAGGATGGGCGCCGCGGACGACGAACAGGCCGTGGTCGACCCCGAGTTGCGGATCAGGGGCCTGGAGGGCATCCGGATCGCCGACGCGTCCGTCTTCCCGACCATGACCGCCGTGAACCCGATGATCGGGGTGCTGATGGTCGGTGAGCGGGCCGTCGACCTGATCGGGGGCGGTGCGTGATGAGTACCACCGCCGCCGTCACGACCGCCGCCGCCACCGGCACCGCGGGCCCCGCCCCCGTCTTCTCCGTCGACGGCCTGTGGAAGGTCTTCGGCCCGAAGGCCGGCCGCGTTCCCGGCGACCCGGAGCTCGCCGCCCTCGACCCGGCCGAGCTGCGCTCCCGCACCGGCTGCACCGCCGCCGTCCGTGACGTGAGCTTCGACGTCCGCAAGGGCGAGGTCTTCGTCGTCATGGGGCTGTCCGGCTCCGGCAAGTCCACCCTGGTGCGCTGCCTGACCCGCCTCATCGAGCCGACCGCGGGCACCATCGCCATCGACGGCGAGGACGTCCGCGCCATGGACAGGGCCCGGCTGCGCGAACTGCGCCGGCACCGCGCCGCCATGGTCTTCCAGCACTTCGGCCTGCTGCCGCACCGCACCGTCCTCGACAACGTCGCCTACGGCCTGGAGATCCAGGGCATGGGCAGGGCGGAACGCCGCGAGAAGGCCGCCGAGGTCGTCGCCAAGGTCGGCCTGGAAGGCATGGAGCAGCGCCGGCCCGCCCAGCTGTCCGGCGGCCAGCGGCAGCGCGTCGGACTGGCCCGCGCGCTCGCCGTCGACCCCGAAGTGCTGCTGTTCGACGAGCCGTTCAGCGCGCTCGACCCCCTCATCCGGCGCGACATGCAGGAGGAGGTGGTCCGGCTGCACCGCGAGGAGGGCCGCACGATGGTCTTCATCACCCACGACCTGGGCGAGGCCCTGAAACTGGGCGACCGCATCGCCCTGATGCGCGACGGCCGCGTGGTCCAGCTCGGCACCCCCGAGGAGATCGTGGGCTCGCCCGCCGACGACTACGTCCGCGCGTTCGTCCGGGACGTCCCGCGCGAGCAGGTCATGACCGTCCGTACGGCCATGCGCCCCGCCGTCTCCGCCGAGGAGGCCGGCAGCGGTCCGGCCGTGCGTCCCGACGCCACGGTGTCGGAGGCCATCGAGGCCGTCGCCCGCGCGGGCGGCCCGGCCCGGGTCCTCGACGAGGGCCGCTGCGTGGGCGTCGTCGACTCCGAGGCCCTGCTGTCGGTCGTGGCCGGTACCGGACAGCCCACCGGAACGGAGCCGTCCGCCGGAACGGAGCTGCCCAAGGAGGCGGTCTGATGGCGACGATCACCGCAGCCGCCCCCCGCGCCGGCCTGCCCGGCATCCTCCGGCACCGCGCCCTGCGCAAGCTCCTCGCGCTGGCACTCGTCGCCGCGATCCTCGTCCCGCTCGCCGCCGCACGCTGGGCGAGCGGCAGCTGGCCCGGGGCGCTGACCGTCGACGTCTCCGAGCCGCTGGGCAGGGCGAGCGACTGGATCATCGACAACCGGGACTCCCACCCCCTCTTCCTGTACTTCTTCGGCCACGTCAGCAACGTCGTCGTCCTCGCCGTGCGCGCCGTCTACCTCGCCCTCCTCGCCGTCGGCTGGGCGGGGGTGACCGCCGTCGCCGCGCTCGTCGCCTGGCGGGCCGCGGGCCCGAGGCTCGCCCTGGGCACGGGCGCCGCGTTCCTCGCCTGCGGTCTGCTCGGCATGTGGGTGCCGACCATGCAGACGCTCGCCCTGATGGTCGTCGCGGTCGCCGCGTCGGTCGTCGTCGGCGCGCTGCTCGGGCTCGCCGCCGGACTGTCCGACCGGATGCACCGCGCGCTGCGCCCGGTCCTGGACACCATGCAGGTGCTCCCGGCCTTCGCCTACCTCCTGCCGGTCGTGCTGGTCTTCGGCATCGGCGTCCCGGCGGCCGTCCTGGCCACCGTCGTCTACGCCGCGCCGCCGATGGCCCGGCTGACCGCGCTCGGTCTGCGCGGCGCCGACAAGGAGGTGCTGGAGGCGGTCGAGTCGCTCGGCGCCACCTCGCGCCAGCGCCTGCTGACCGCCCGGATCCCGCTGGCCCGCAAGGAACTCCTGCTCGGCCTCAACCAGACCATCATGATGGCGCTGTCCATGGCCGTCATCGCCTCCGTGATCGGCGCCGGCGGTCTCGGCGACCGCGTCTACCAGGCGCTGGCCTCGGTCGACGTGGGCGCCGCGCTCGCCGCCGGCATCCCGATCGTGCTGCTGGCCGTCGTCCTCGACCGGGTGACCGGCGCGGCCGGCGCCCGGCTCGGCGAGGCGCCCGCGCCGCACGCCCGCGCACTGTGGCTGTACGCCCTGGCCGCCGCCGCGGCCGTGGCGGTCGCCGGCCGCCTGGCGGACGCCCTGAACTGGCCCGACGGGTGGGTCGTCGGCATCGCCGAGCCGGTCAACCGCGCCGTCGACTGGATGACCGCCCACCTGTACTCGGGCGTCCCCGTCGTCGGCGGCACCGCCGACTGGGCGGGACACTTCACCACCTGGGTGCTCGACCCGCTCCGCGACGGCCTGCAGTGGCTGCCCTGGTGGGCGGTGCTGCTCGTCGTCGCCGCCCTGGCCTGGCTGATCGGCACCTGGCGCACCGCGCTCACCGCCGTCCTCGCCATGGCCGCGATCGGGGTGCTCGGCGTGTGGAAGCCGTCGCTGGACACGCTCTCGCAGGTCCTCGCGGCCGTCGCCGTCACCCTCGTCATCGGCTTCGCGACCGGGATCGCGGCCGCCCGCAGCGACCGGTTCGAGCGGCTGCTGCGGCCGGTCCTGGACGTGTTCCAGACGATGCCGCAGTTCGTGTACCTCATCCCGGTCGTCGCCCTGTTCGGCGTCGGCCGCGCCCCGGCCGTCGCCGCCGCGGTCGTCTACGCGCTGCCGGCCGTCGTCCGCATCACCGCCCAGGGCCTGCGCCAGGTCGACCCCGCCGCCCTGGAGTCGGCCCGCTCGCTCGGCGCGACCAGCGGCCAGCAACTGCGCCAGGTCCAGCTCCCGCTGGCCCGCCCGGCCCTGCTGCTCGCCGTCAACCAGGGCGTGGTCCTGGTGCTCGCCGTCGTCATCATCGGCGGCCTGGTCGGCGGTGGCGCGCTCGGCTACGACGTCGTCTTCGGCCTCGCCCAGGGCGACCTGGCGACCGGTCTGGTGGCCGGGGCCGCGATCGTCTGCCTGGGCCTGATGCTCGACCGGGTGACCCAGCCGACCGAACGCCGCACGAAGAAGGGAGCGTGACATGCGGATGCGGACCACGCGCCTGCGGACGACGCCGGCGGTGGCGGGCGTGTCCGCCCTCCTGCTGCTGACCGGCTGCGGCGCCGCCGACATGACCAGGCAGGCGTCCCCCTTCGCGAACGCCCAGGGCGCGAAGACGGTCACCCTGTCCGTGCAGTCCTGGGTCGGCGCCCAGGCCAACGTGGCCGTCGCCCAGTACCTGCTGGAGCACGAGCTCGGCTACCGCGTCGACACCGTGCAGGTCGACGAGGTGCCCGCCTGGGACGCGCTCAGCCAGGGCCGGGTCGACGCCATCCTGGAGGACTGGGGCCACCCCGAACAGGAACAGCGCTACGTCGAGGACAAGAAGACGATCGTGAACGGCGGTGACCTCGGCGTCACCGGGCACATCGGCTGGTTCGTGCCGACGTACTTCGCGAAGCGGCACCCGGACGTCACGGACTGGAAGAACCTGAACAAGTACGCCGAGCAGTTCCGCACCCCGGAGAGCGGCGGCAAGGGCCAGCTGATGGACGGCTCGCCGTCCTACGTCACCAACGACAAGGCGCTGGTGAAGAACCTGAAGCTGGACTACCAGGTCGTGTTCGCCGGCTCCGAGGCCGCGCAGATCACCCAGATCAAGCAGTTCGCCAAGGAGAAGAAGCCCTTCCTCACCTACTGGTACACACCCCAGTGGCTGTTCGAGAAGGTGCCGATGACGGAGGTGAAGCTGCCGCCGTACAAGGAGGGCTGCGACGCCGATCCGGAGAAGGTCGCCTGCGCCTACCCGCACACCCCGCTGCAGAAGTACCTCAACGCGGACTTCGCGGAGAACGGCGGGGATGCGGCGGACTTCCTGAAGAGGTTCACGTGGACGACCGAGGACCAGAACGAGGTCTCCCTGATGATCGCCGAGCAGAAGCTGTCACCCGAGGAGGCGGCGAAGAAGTGGGCGGACGGCCACGAGTCCACCTGGAAGAAGTGGCTGCCCTGACCCTCACGCCGGCGGACCGGCCGCGAGGTCGCGCGGTGCCCGTGGGGCACGGCGTCGCGGACCCGGTCCGGACGTGACGCGCGGGGCCGGCCCGAGCGTGGGGCGTGGGGCCCCTCGCCCACCGAGCGCGGTGGGCGAGGGGCCCTCGCCGTCCGGCCGGACCGACACGCGGACGGGCCCCCGAACGCCGGCCCTGCTCACCACTCGGTGCTGCCCGGGGGAATCCGCCGCCCGGCCATCAGCCGGTTCCAGCTGTTGATGACGGTGATCAGCGCGACGAGATGGGCGAGTTCGGTGTCGCCGAAGTGCCGGGCGGCCTCCTCGTACACCTCGTCCGGCACGAAGCCCTCCGTCAGTACGGTCACCGCCTCGGTCAGCGCCAGCGCGGCCCGCTCCCGCTCGTCGAAGACGTCCCCGGCCTCCTCCCAGGCGTCCAGGAGATCGAGCCGGCGCTCGTCCACCCCCTGCCCGCGGGCGATCGCGAGGTGCAGGTCGAGGCAGAACGCGCAGTGATTGAGCTGCGAGGCGCGGATCTGGACCAGCTCGGCGAGCACGGGGTCGCCGAACCCCTTCTTGGCGGTGGCGCTCAGCGTCCGGAGGGCGGAGCGGACACCGTCGTCGAGACGCGTCGTCCGTGCCGTCACGTGTGCTGTCCCGGCCGGTAGTGACCGGGAGTCCTGCGGCAGGTCACCCCGAACCGGTTCCACGCGTTGATCACGGTGATCGTGGCGAGCAACTGGGCGAGTTCGGCCTCCTCGAAGTGCCGGGCGGCCTCCTCGTACACCTCGTCCGGCACGAAGCCGTCCGTGAGGACCGTCACCGCCTCCGTCAGCTTCAGCGCCGCGAGCTCCTTCTCCGTGTAGAAGTGCGGCGATTCCTCCCAGGCGCTCAGCTGCACGATCCGCTCCACGCTCTCGCCCGCCGCGAGCGCGTCCTTGGTGTGCATGTCCAGGCAGAACGCGCAGTGGTTGATCTGGGAGGCGCGGATCTGCACCAGCTCGTGGAGTGCCGGGTCGAGTCCCCGCCGGGCCGCCGTGTCGAGCCTGATCATCGCCTTGTAGACGTCGGGGGCGAGCGCGGCCCAGTCCAGACGCGGGGTGGGCTCGGGGGCGTACTTCGTGGTCGCTTCCGTGTTCGTCTCGGTGTTCGTCGTCATGCCCTCGACCCTAGGAGCGAAGCAGCCCAGGGGTATGGTCCATTTCCATGGCGAAACGCTGGGCCACTTTGGGCATCGACCTGCACCTCGAACCGACCGGTCCGGGCCTGCGCCGCGGCCTGACCGACGCCCTGCGCGAGGCCGTCCGCACCGGCCGGCTCGCCCCGGGAACCCGGCTGCCCTCCTCCCGCTCCCTCGCCGGCGACCTGGGCATCGCCCGCAACACCGTCGCCGACGCCTACGCCGATCTGGTCGCCGAGGGCTGGCTCACCGCACGGCAGGGCTCCGGCACCCGGGTCGCCGACCGTGCGGTGCCCCGGCCGCCGGCCCCACCCGCCTCCCCGCGGCGCACCCCGGGCCGGCTTCCGTACGACCTCGTCCCGGGCACCCCCGACCTCGCCTCCTTCCCCCGCGGCGCATGGCTCAAGGCCACCCGCCGCGCCCTGGCCGCCGCCCCCAACGACGCCCTCGGCTACGGCGACCCGCGCGGCCGGCCCGAACTGCGCACGGCGCTCGCGCACTACCTGGCGCGCGTGCGGGGCGTGCGCGCCGACCCCGAACGCCTCGTGGTCTGCTCCGGTTTCGCCCACGGCCTCCAGCTGCTCTGCGAGGTCCTGCGCGCCCGCGGCGCCCGCACGCTGGCCGTGGAGTCCTACGGCCTGGACGTCCACTGGGACCTGGTCGAACGCACCGGAGTGCGCACCGTCCCGCTCCCCTTCGACGACCTCGGTACGCGCACCCGGGACGCCGGCGACGCCGACGCGGTGCTGCTCAACCCGGCGCACCAGTTCCCGCTGGGCGGTGTCCTGGTGCCCGAGCGCCGCGCCGCGGCGGTCGACTGGGCGCGCCGCACCGGCGGACTGATCCTGGAGGACGACTACGACGGCGAGTTCCGCTACGACCGCCAGGCCGTCGGCGCGCTCCAGGACCTCGACCCCGACCACGTGGTGTACCTCGGCACGGCCAGCAAGTCCCTCGCCCCGGGACTGCGCCTCGGCTGGATGGTCCTCCCGCCGTCGCTGGTGCCGGAGGTCGTCGCGCACGGCGGCGGCCGGTCCGTCGGCGTCCTCGAACAGCTCACCCTCGCCGAGTTCCTCACCTCCGGCGCCTACGACCGCCACGTCCGCGCGGCCCGCCTGCGCTACCGGCGCCGCCGCGACGCCCTGGTCGAGGCGCTCGCCACCCGGGCACCCGACGTACGGGTCACCGGTATCGCGGCGGGACTGCACGCGGTCCTCCGGCTCCCGCCGGGCACCGAGTCGTCGGTGGTCCGTGCGGCCACCTGGCAGGGGCTCGCCGTGCACGGCCTCTCCCGCTACCACCACCCCGCCGCCGAGACCTCCTCTCCGGACGCCCTGGTCGTCGGCTACGCGACCCCACCGGACCACGCCTGGGCGGGCACACTGGAGGCGTTGTGCAGGGCGCTGCCCTGACCGGCGGCCGGAGCAAAGGCGCACCCGGGGCCAAACGCCGCCAAACGACGGCGGAGGCAGGTGCACGGGCAGGGGGCTCCTGTGCGCGTCGTCCGGTCGCTCTCTAGGCTGTCCGCCGCGAGCCGGGGAGCGGACGTCCGGCAGCGGGCACCAGAGGCACGAGGGGGAGCGAAGGACATGGCGGAGACACGGCGACGGCTGCGGTCCAGCACGGTGGTGCTCGGCGGCATGGGCGTCCTCGCGACGGCCCTGTCCGCGTGCGGGTCGGATCCGGACCGGCGCTGCGTGGACCGGGACAGCTACGACTACATCAACGGCTACAAGATCGTCGCCGACCAGAACTGCAAGACCTCCACGTCCTCCGGTTCGGCCGGCAAGGGCCGCAAGAGCGGTACCGCCAACGCCGACTGGTACTACGACGCCGAGGTCAGCGGCGGTTACGCCGACTACGGCACCTTCAGCCGCAGCGAGGCCGTCGACCGGGGCGGCTTCGGCTGCTCGGGTTCCGGCAGCGGCGGCGGCTGAGCAGCCCGCCGACCGAAGGACGCCCCCCGTGGAACGCCGCACCATCGACCCCCGCCCCGGCTGGCAGCAGACCGTCGAGGAGCAGGGGCTCATCTACCCCCTCACCCTCCCCAAGGCCCTCGAACCCGTCCGAGCGGCGGGGACCCCCGTCCCCGACGACGCCTGGGTCCCCTACTGGGACGAGAGCGCCTACTACGTCTTCACCCTGGAGGAGGTCGAGGCGCTGGAGGAGGTCGTCGAGGAACTGCACCGCATGTGCCTCGCCGCCGCCGACCACATCGTCGCCGCCGACCGCTTCGCCGACCTCGGCATCACCGACCCGCGCGTCGCCCGCGCGGTCGCCGAGTCCTGGCACCGCCGTGCCGAACTCCCTTCCGTCTACGGCCGTTTCGACCTCCGCTACGACGGCACCGGCCCCGCCAAGCTCCTGGAGTACAACGCCGACACCCCGACCTCCCTCGTGGAGGCCGCCTCGCCCCAGTGGTTCTGGATGGAGGAGCGCTTCCCCGGCGCCGACCAGTGGAACTCCCTGCACGAACGCCTCGTCGACGCCTGGAGGAAGCAGGCCGCCCTCCTCCCGCCGGGCAGCCCCCTGTACTTCGCCCACTCCTCGGCCGACGAACTCGGCGAGGACCTCATGACCGTCGCCTACCTCAAGGAGACCGCCGAACAGGCCGGCCTCGACACCGACTGGATCTCCATGGAGGAGATCGGCTGGGACCGCCTCTCCGGCCGCTTCGTGGACAACAAGCTGCGGTTCATCCGCAGCATCTTCAAGCTCTACCCCTGGGAATGGCTCACCACCGACCGCTTCGCCGGACACGTCCTCGACACCCTCGACAACGGCGGCGGCACCGGCTCCACCCTGTGGATCGAACCCGCCTGGAAGATGCTGCTCAGCAACAAGGCCCTGCTGGCGATCCTCTGGGAGCTCTACCCCGGCCACCCCAACCTCCTCCCCGCCCACCTCGACGGCCCCCGCGACCTGGCCGGCACCACCGGCTACGTCGCCAAGCCCCTGCTCGGCCGCGAGGGCGCCGGCGTGACCGTCCACCGGCCCGGCGCCGCGCCCGTCGTCCGCGACGAACCCTGCTGCTACCAGCAACTCGCCCCCCTGCCCGCCTTCGACGGCAACCACGTCGTCCTGGGCGCCTGGGTCGTCGAGAACGAGTCCGCCGGTCTCGGCATCCGCGAGTCCTCCGGCCTGGTGACCGACGAGTACGCCCGCTTCCTGCCCCACGTGATCCTGTAGGCCCCGCGGACGGACCCGGGCTCCGGACGGGGCGACCCACATGGTGGACGGCCGCGACCGTCGCCCGGCCGCTCCCGGTAGGCTGAGCCGCGGGCCGTGACTGGCGCGCTGGGATGGGACCGACCATCGGGGAGCGGCCCCCGGGCCCCACGGGTCCGGGACGAGTGCCGTGCGCCTGGGCCGTACCGTGAACGCCGACGCCACGTCCGGAGGTCCCTCATGTCAGCCGAGCCCCTCTCCACCGCTTCCACCGCCTTCCGCGCCGCCCTCGACGTGATCCGCGCCGTCGAGCCGCGGGTCGCCGACGCCATCGGCCAGGAGGTCGCCGACCAGCGCGAGATGCTCAAGCTGATCGCCTCCGAGAACTACGCCTCCCCGGCCACCCTCCTGGCGATGGGCAACTGGTTCAGCGACAAGTACGCCGAGGGCACCATCGGCCGCCGCTTCTACGCCGGCTGCCGCAACGTCGACACCGTCGAGTCGCTCGCCGCCGAACACGCCAAGGAACTGTTCGGCGCCCGCCACGCCTACGTCCAGCCGCACTCCGGCATCGACGCCAACCTCGTCGCCTTCTGGTCCGTCCTCGCCCAGCGCGTCGAGCTCCCCGCCCTGGAGAAGGCCGGTGTCCGCCAGGTCAACGACCTCTCCGAGGCCGACTGGGCCGAACTGCGCCGGGCCTTCGGCAACCAGCGCATGCTCGGCATGTCCCTGGACGCCGGCGGCCACCTCACCCACGGCTTCCGCCCGAACATCTCCGGCAAGATGTTCGACCAGCGCTCCTACGGCACCGACCCGGCCACC
>NZ_JAPSKQ010000289.1 GCF_031181555.1 Streptomyces sp.
CGGACACGGGTGCTCCCTGAGGCCCGCGGTCCGAACGTGGGTTCCCGACCGTCTCGCAAGGCGGCCGGGCGGCCTTCAGGGCCGTCCTGCGGCACGCTTCAGCCTTCGGTTCGCTTCTCCAGGCGGCTGCCGCGCGGCAGCGTGACGGACATGATGTCGCCGGCGGTGTCCAACGTGATGCGGTGCCATCGACCGCGCGGCACGATGACCGCGGTTCCCGCCGTCAGTTCGATCCGCTCCTGCTCCTCTCCCGGCCGTTCCGGGCGGAACCGGAGGCGTATCCGCCCGGTGAGGCAGGCCACCAGTTCGTCGGCGTCGGGGTGGACCTCCCAGTGGTCGGCGTGGACGTCGGCGTCGGTCTCCACATGGAAGGCCATCAACTGCCAACCGTCCCGCTCGGGGTCGAACACCGGCTGCTCGGCGTGCACGTGGCCGTCCTGGCGGAGGTGGATGAAGGACGCGAAGAGATCGATCGGGGTGACGGTCATGCCGGGTGTCCTTCCTGCGGTGGCCTTTCATCGGACGGGTGGTGGCAGGAGAGTGGCCGGCTCGTCGGCCGCGGCCGTCTCACTCGGCCAGGGCACGGCGCAGGGCCGCGGCGAGCTCGGCGATCTGCCGCTGCGACACCTCGGCGGACAGGATCGCCTGGGACCCGTGGAACGTGCCGGGCCACTGGTGCAGTTCGACCGACACTCCCGCCTGCAGCAGGCGCAGCGCGTAGTCGATGTCCTCGTCGCGGTTCGGGCAGAACTCCGCGGTGGCGACGTAGGCGGGTGGCAGGCCGGACAGGTCGGCGGCCCGCGCCGGGGCGGCGTACGGCGTGGCGGGTGTGGAGCCCAGGTAGTGCCGCCACGCCGCGGAGACCTTGTCCCGGGTCATCCAGGGCGTACTGGTGAAGTTCCGCGCCGACCACGTCTCCTGCCGGTCGTCGAGCCCCGGCTGGTTGAGCAGTTGGTAGCGGATCGGCGGCCCCTGCTGGTCACGCGCCCGCAACGCCACCGCGGCCGCGAGTCCCCCGCCGGCGCTGTGCCCTCCGACCGCGATCCGCTCCGGGTCGATGCCGAGCTCGGCGGCGTGCTCGGCCGCCCAGGTCAGTACGGCGTAGGCGTCGTCCAGAGCAGCCGGGAACGGGTTCTCGGGCGCCAGGCGGTAGCCCACCGAGATCACCACCGTGCCGGAGGCGTCCGCGAGCCGGGCGGCCCACGGGTGCTCGGTGTCCACGTCGCCCATGACGAATCCGCCGCCGTGCAGCCAGACGACGGCGCCCTGCGCCCGGTGCGGACGGTAGATCCGCACCGGCACCTCCGGATCGGCGGGCACCGTGCGGTCCTCGACCTCCATTCCCGCGGTGTCCGGTGCGGGCACCGCGGCGGCCAGTTCGGCGAAGTTCTTGCGCTCGGTGACCGGGTCGATCAGGTCGGCCCGGGGGAACAACGGGATGAATGCTTCGAGTTCGGGATCCATGAGGGCCATCCTCACGGTCGGCCACCCCTCGGAGCAGCCGCCGGCTGTCGGGTTTCCCGCCCGGATCGCGCACCGATCGGCGCCTCGCGTCCAGCCGTGGAGGCCCTATCCTCCTGCCATGGAGGCACTGGTCGCGCGGCTGTCGCACCTGGATCCGGAAGCCGAGGGCGCCCTTCGCGTCGTCATGTTCTACGACACGCTGATGCGCCGACGGGTGGATCTCCCGGCGCTCGCCCGGGCCTCGGCGGCCCTGGCCGAGTGCGTGGCCGGGATCCGGCTCCACGGCACGGGCCGGGTGATCCGCGTCTCGCCCGACGGCAGGGAAACGTCCGCCCCGCCGCCGGTCCCGTCCGTCACGGCACCGATCGGCCTCGACGGGGAGGAGATCGGCACGGTGTGGCTGGAACGCCCCGGCCCGCCCGGCCCGCTCGACGAAGTGGTGCTGGACCGGCTCGCCCTCGCCGCCTCGGCGGTCGTCGAGCGGTACGGCCCGGCCCGCACCACGATGGCCGACCCCGCCCTCGTCGAACTCGTGATCAGCTCCGACAGCGACGAGGCGGCCAGAGCCCGGGCACTGCGGCTCCTGGGTTTCGCGGCCGGCCTGCCCCTCCGCGTCGTCGCCGTGCGGACGCGGCTCCCGCTCGACCGGCTCGGCGGCCTGCTCTGCCCGGCCCGCCCGGTGAAGGCGGCACCGCTGGCCGACGTGGGCGTCATCCTGGCCACCGCCGTGGACCCGGCCCGGTTCCCGGTGGGCGTACGCGCGGGCATCGGCGCCGCCGCGAGCCCCGACCGGTCCTGGCGGGAAGCCCGCACCGCCCTCCGCTTCACCACCCCGCGCGAGCCGGTCGTCCACTACGACGCCCTGGGGGCGGTGGCGCTGCTCGCACAGGTCCCTCCGGAGGCCGCACGGGACAACGCCGACGTGGCCGCGATCGCCCGGGTCGCCGGCGATCCGGAGGATCTGGAGACTCTGGACGCCTACTGCGCCGCCGGCTCCCTGCGCCGGGCCGCCGGCCTTCTCCACCTGCACCACAGCAGCGTCGCCCGCCGACTCGAACAGATCGGAAAGACCCTGGGCATCGAACTCACCGAGCCCACCGGGCTGATACGGGCCAGGCTCGCCCTCACCGCATGGCGGCTGCTCGACGACTGACGAAAGGGCTTGAGGGTGCGGGACTGGGGCGCATCCACCGGTCCTCGGCCGTCGGGAGTGTTTCGGCCCGTCCGGCCGGGCGGGCGAAGCCCTCTGCGACGGGGGACCTTCCGGCTCAGTCCTCCTGCGGGTTCCCGGCGGTGGCCCCGGCGTCCTGCTACTCGGCCGAACGGCCCTTCCCAAAAGGTCCGTTCGACCCTGATTCACTCCGCAACCCAAGTGGACTCGAGTTCTCGGTCATATCGGCGTTCTCGCCCGTGGGGGTCCTCGTGCCGTGCGCAGACGTCCGTCCACAACCACCGCCGTGTCCGGTGCCGTGCTCGCCGCGCTGTTGGCCCCGGTCCCGGAGCTCACTGGTTGTCACCGGCAGAGTCGGCAAAGCCGGCGAATACGACCGGTCGAAGCAGCCTGGTCGTCACCGGTGGGGCACGCGGCTTGTCACGCATGTTCATTCGGCGGGCCTTCTGCCACCCGTGCAGGTGCCGCAGCACCTTCACTGATCGTTCTTTGCACAGGAGAGGGCACGGACTGGGGTGACCTCTCGTGTGTGGAGGACGGCATCGAACCAGTCTGCGAGCGATCCGCCGGAAAGGTGGTAAGAGGCATTGTCAGTGGGGTCGTAGTGGGGACCGATCAGGCGCGTCTTGGTCGGCGTATCGAGCCAGGTCCGCACAGGGGGCGGGCCATCGACGCGCAGGTCCAGAAGATAGGCGTCCAGCCCAGTGCCTCCCAGGACTGCGTCAGCGAAATCCGCCGGAGGAGGCAGGACAGGGTAGGGAGCCATACCGTGGTGGAAGGTCAGGCCGATGGAGACATAACCGGCCCCGAAGTACTCGCGGAGGTAACTGCCCGCGTTCCGGTGCGTCATCGGCGGGGAAGAGGGAGAGACGGTCCGCGGATCGCCGTTGACGGTGTGTGCGATGCCACCCCAGTAGACGATCCTGTCCGAGGTGTCCTCATGCCACCGGATGACGCCCTCGGCCAGACCCCGCTCGATGCCGGCCAGGCCGTCGAGCGGAGTCTGGCCCTGGGGAGGGCGGACGACTCCGGCGAACCGAACCGGGTCATCGGGGTGCCGACGGTTGAAGGAGCGCATCCAGCGGACGACGTCGAGGATCTCCTCGGTCTGCCAGAAAGACCGGGCCTCGGACAGCATCACCCGCGGGTCCCCCGTTCCGGTCCTGATGTACTCGTCGAGTCCGACCCGTGACGCGTCGTCCCCCTCCAGCGCAAGTGAGCGGAATCCCAGTTCCTCGACCAGCAACCGGACGAGCCTGTGCGAGAGAGCGGACAGTTCGTGCGCCTGGCGGGTCGCGGCACCGACAGCTACGACCCGGGCGTCACGCACGATGTCCGCCACCGGTAGGAGATCGGTCAACGGGGCTTCGGAATCGAGCGTGGTGAGGCGACGGGCGTGCCGCCTGATCCACTCGATCACCGTCTCGGACATGGCCAGACCTCCAGTCAAGAGCGATCGGTTCCGGA
>NZ_JAPSKQ010000118.1:0-4486 GCF_031181555.1 Streptomyces sp.
GCCGGCCGTCCCGGCGGCCGGGGACGCCTCCACGGCCGTGCTCTCCGCGGCGGGTGCGGACTCGGTCACGGCGGTGTAGAGCACGGTGTTCTTCTGCTTCATCCGCTCGACGCGGCTCTTGGCGACCAGCCGCTCCAGGGTGTTGCGCACGGTGTTGACGTCCCGGGCCCGCTCCGGGTACTCCCGCTCCAGGTCGTCTGCGACCTCGCTCGCGGTGCGCGGTTGCCCGGCATGCCGGCCCAGGACGTTCAGCAGCAGCTCACCCAGGGACGGGGCACCGGCCCTGGACGACGTCGTCTTCTTCGCGGCGGGTGTCTGCTTGGCCGTCGACTTCTGCGCGGCGGGCGCTTTTTTCGCCGTCGCCTTCTTGGCAGTGGTCGTCTTCGTGGACGCCTCCTTGGCCGTGGTCTTCTTCGCGGAGGCCTTGGCCGGCTTGTCCTGCCGCTGCTTTGGCAGTGCCGCGGAAGCCTCAACTGCCGACTCGGTCGCTTCGGTCGCCTTGGCGGGCCTGGTCGTGCTGTCCTGCGGCTGCACCGACTCGTCCTCTGGTGCCTGGACACCGGTGTCGGCTCCGCCTTCGGCCGGGGCGGACACCGCCTCCAGCGCCTTGACCAGCCAGGCTTCGTCCGCCACGAGCTGCTCAAGACGCTTGCGCAGGCGGGTCTGTTCCTCCCGGTTGTCCGCGAGGTGGTGGGCGAACTGGGTCGCGTACTGGCTCTGCAGGCTCTGGGTGGTGGGCTCTTCCGGCTCGTTGGCCACTGTTGCACGCTCCTTTGCACGGGGGTGTTGCTGCCGGATGCTACTCACCCAAACGGTGCCATCGCCGCTGCCCTGGGCAATCATCACCCGCGTGAACCGCCGCACACGGCCTGCTTCGCCCCCGGCACCGGCCCGCCGGAAGGGACACCGGACACGAAAACACCTCACCCGCGCCCGCCCCACGGCCCGCCCGGATCAGGTCCGCACGGACGTCCTGCCCGCGAAGACGACACTGCCGTGACCGCCGGTACGCGCCGTTTCGTGCCGCCGCGACGCACAGCGCGCAAAAAAGGGAGGCCGCCGTGGACGACGACTTCACCACCGACGACATCACGGCCCTGCGGCGAGGGAGAGAGCTGTCCGCCTTCCTGCGCTCCCGCATCAACTGCCCTTGCCGGACCCGGTCAGGGCGCGGCACCCATCGCACGCCGGGCCACCGACCCGGCGCCCGGCCGTCCCCCACCGCCACTACCGGCCACCGGCCTGCCGCGAGCACACCCCGGATCTGTGACTGTCCCCGGTGCCGGACCCTGGCCGACCACACGGAGACCAGTACCTGCGGCTGCGCACTGTGTGCCTGGTGCCGCGACGCTGCCGCCCGGCGTCCCCGTCAGACGGCGCACCGCGCCCAGGCGTACGTCCGGAAGCAGGCACGGCCCGCGCCGTCCGGTTCACCGCAGCCGAGGCCCCTGCCGTTGCTGCTGACGCCGGCGACGGTGTGCCTGCTGGGTCTCACCAGGCGGCAGGACGGGGGTTGCGGGCATACGCCCTGCCGCGCGCTGCGCGGCGCCCTGCTGGAGCCGGTCCCCACCAGGGCCCTGATCTCCGTCGCCCGCCCAGTGAACGGCGAGGCGGACTCGGCGCGCTGCGGTGCCTGCCCGGGCAGCAGCTCACCGATCTCGTCATAGCGGGCACATCATCCAGCCGTGCCTCGGCCCCGCCGCCCACCACCGCCACCGTCTACTCCCGGGCCGCGGGCAGGCACCACAGCGGGACCACGGGGCTGCTCGCCCACCGGGCGTGGGGCAAAGCCGCAAGGGTCCGGCCCACCGCTCCTCCACCTCCCGCGCCGCCGCCTCCTTTCTCCCGGCCCGCGAAGGCGGCGCCGTCGGCCTCGAGGACCACCTGCACCGTGACCTGCGCACCCCGCTCCGGCGCCGCGGGCCGAGACGCGGGACGGCCGGCCACCTCCACCATCCGCTCCACCTCCCCATGGGCGTCCGGCATGGAGGGGGAGTCGAAGATGACCTTCACAGCGCTGCTCGGCACCACCGTCAGCCGGTCGACCTCCTCGGGCGGCCGAACCACCCAGTGAGATCAACATGCCGATTCTGCATGCCCGTTGGCCTCACACGGGGCTCTTGCGCCCGCTACCCGGCACGACGACCTCCCCGCACGTCCCGCCCCCCGGAACACGGCACCGGCCACAGGAGCCGAACCCCGCCCAGCCGAACCCCACAGACGCGGCCGACGCACCCCACCGTCCCTCCTTCGCGCCGCAGCGCATGCGGCATCCACCGTGCCCGCATAAGGTCCCCTCGGGGCCCGCTCGGACAGGACGGCGGGACTCGGCGGCCCCGCGTCCCTCGCACGCCGCGCGGGGCCGCCCCTGATCCCTGCCCGCTGCACAACCAGCCCCGTCCCAAGCCACAAGCGGCGGCCGCCGACCGGGTTGCTCAAGGCCCAGATGGTGACGATCACGCCTTTCTGCGGCGACTTCACCCACAGGCCGGGCGCGCCGAGGACGGGTATGACAGCGTGGCCTTTCCTGTGCGGCTGCACGGGCCAGCGCCAGCAGCAGCGGGTCCGTCTCCAGTCCGTCGCTCGCGGCTTCCAGACGCAGGGCGTCCTGCTTGCGCTGCTCGACGACCTGTGCACAGGCGTCGTCGGATGGGACGGGTGAGGACCCGGCCCCGCCCGCCCACCTGCGTCTCGTCCCCCGTGAGGAGGGCTGAGTCATCCGCCTGCGGCTGTCACCACGACTGTGGCTCTGTGGTGCGGTTCGGTTTCTGCGTGTAGCGTCGCTGCCGGATGTCGTGGTTCGCCGTACCCTCCCGCGCCTTTCGCGCGGGCGTTTTGCTGTGCGGTGCCGGACCACGGCGATCACCTCCAGGGGCCGCGCGGTGCGGTCCCGGACAGCGACCGAGAGGTACCAGCATGGCCAGCGGAACCGTCAAGTGGTTCAACGCCGAGAAGGGCTTCGGCTTCATCGCCCAGGACGGCGGCGGACCGGACGTCTTCGCGCACTACTCCAACATCAACGCCTCCGGCTTCCGCGAGCTGCAGGAGGGCCAGGCGGTCACCTTCGACATCACCCAGGGCCAGAAGGGCCCGCAGGCGGAGAACATCACCCCCGCCTAAAAGCCCGGGATGCCACCGGGGCCCGGGGCGCCCGCCCCGGGCCCCGGCCCGTCATCACCCCGCCGGGCGGACACACGGCCGAGATGACGGCAGTCGTGACTTTCCGTAGCGACTTCACCCGCAGAGCGGGCGCGCCGAAGACGGGTATGACAACGTGTCCCCGGGCCTGGTCCGTCACTCCCCCCCCCCCGTGGTGGCGGACCGGCCTTTCTGCTTCCCGCCCGAGCTGCCCGGCTTCGGCCTCCTCGCCGCACAACCCCCGACGGGGAAAGTGACCGCGCCCCGGTTATGCCTGACCCGCACACAGCCGGCCCGGGACCGTCAGTTGGCGAGGGCGTGGCGGAGGGTGTCGCGGCAGTCGACGACGGCGTCGACGCCGATGATCTGCAGGGTGCGTCTCACGGTGCCGGTCGGTGCGGCCAGGTGCAGTCGGCCTGGATGAGGGCGTGGTGGGCGGCGATGAGGATGTTGATGCCGCTGGAGTCCATGAAGGTCACCTGCCGCAGACCGACCACGACGCGGGGACGGGGCGCGCCGGGGACGTTCAGGGCCTGCCTGAGCTGATCGCCGGTGTGGTGTCGATCTCCCCGGCCAGGGTCAGCACGTGGATGCCGTCGGTGGTGGCCACGACCGACAACCGGCCCGGCTGTTCAGCCTGTTTGCTGTTCGCCACTTCTCCCTCGGCCATGCCGGTGATACTGACACACCGGGCCTTCACCCGGTACACGCCCCGCAGGCACTGGGCAGAGGCCCGGTGCCTGCGGGGCCAATGGAGGGGCATGGGGCGTTGCCCGTCGGTGCGCGGGTACGCGCGCGGATGACGAACGGGGGAGCGAAGGGTGGACAGCATGGAATCGGTGCCCGTGGGCGAGGACGGCACCACGCAGGGCGAGCAGGCCCTGCAGACCACCGTCGCCCTGGACGGGGACGGCACGGACATCGCCCACGCCCGCCACCTGGCGACCGGTTTCCTCACCCGGGTGCAGGCCGAGCACGGCCTGCCCGTCTCCCAGCGCGCCCTGGACGTGACGCAGCTGGTGGTCAGCGAGCTGGTCACCAACGCCCGCAAGTACGCCCCCGGCCCGGCACTGCTGGACCTGCGCATCGCCGGGGACACGGTCGAAGTCTCGGTCTGGGACTCCGACCCGGTGCTCCCCATTGCCCGGGCTGCGGATGCCGGCCGGGTCGGCCAGCACGGCCTGGAGATCGTCATGGCCGTCGCCCAGGGTTTTGAAGCACAGCGCGAGCCGGTCGGCAAACGCATCACCGCCCGCATCGCCCTGATCGACGACCCCGGTGGCGCCGTCACCGGGCGACAGCCGCTGTAGAAACGACCGGCCGATCAGCCCCTTGACCTCAAGCCGGG
>NZ_JAPSKQ010000118.1:4586-17297 GCF_031181555.1 Streptomyces sp.
GCTTGAGGGGTTTGCCGGTGATGGTGCTGGCGGCACGTTCTTCTTCTGCGGCGAAGGCGGGGAGGAGCGTCCGATCCTCTATGCCGGCTCCGAAGGAGGTGCGGCTCTGGTTGCCATCGGCCTGCACGAGCCTCCCTCGTCGATCGGTTGGCCGGTTTCTGCAGACGACCACGCCGACGTGTCCTTACGAAGCGATCGTGATTCGCTCATCCCAATGAGCGGCCGTGTCGTCGCGGGGCACTGGGCGGCCAATCAGTCAAAGCCACACCTACGGCATGAGCGCGCTAAAGCCACACCCAGGGCCCTGGGTCTCCCGATCGTACGAAGGACCGGAATCAACCCGCCGACAAGGTAAGGAGCGCGCTACTTGGCCAGACCGGCCAAGTAGCGCGCTGTGGATTCTGCGCCGCGCGCTTCGCTTGCCGGAAGCGGGCTTCGGAGCGGCGTCAGGTCAGTGAGCCCAGGAGATCGGACTTTACTTGAACACAGGAGTCCCAAACCCTGCGGCGCCGGCTACGGGTCAATGAGGTCATTGAGGTGCCCGGTCCTGCCGGTGCGGATGATGACGCTTTCGTGGGGGAGGCGATCCGCGCACGCGTCGCCTACCTGACGGCGACGTAATCCCCGGTCGACGACTTCGCCCCGGAGGTGGAGTTCCCGTAGTACGTCCACCGCCAGGTCCCCGACTCGGTGGCCTTCACCGTGGTTCTGAGCGACCCCGTACTACTCGACGTCACCTTCTTGACCGTCGTGTACGAGGAGGCACCCGCCGCCTTGAACTGCAGGCTCACCGTGCGGCCCGCGTACCCCTGGTACGTGTGGGTGTCCCAGTTCGCCCGTGTGACCCGCCCGGTCACGGTGATCGTCTTTCCTGCCGTGACCGGCTCGGGCGAGGCGTTGACGGTCACGCGTGTGGCCCGCTTGACCTGCAACGGGAGGTTCAGGCCGTCAGTGTCGTGGGCGTCACCGGCGAGAAAGACCCGCGCGGCAGTCTTCCAGGTGCCGGCGTCCTCGTTCCCGAAGTCATGGTTCCGCGGGTCGATGTACAGCCATTCCTTGAAGTCGCAGATTCCCTTCGCCTTGTCCACGACCTTGCAGTCACTGGTGATGACGGAGCTGTGCAGGGTGTCTCCCGTGTCGGGCTTTCCCCGGTAGGGGAACACCGTCGGCCCGTAGTCGTATTTGAGCGTGGTCGTCATCCGGAAGACCGCGGGCACCTCGACTTCCTCCTTGACCCCGATCACGATCGGCTTCCCGCCGTTCACCGCGACCCGGGAGAAGGAGACCCCGCCCTCCGCCGCCCCGGCCGGCACCGCCGCCACCCCTGTGAGCACGACCGCCGCTCCACCGGCCACTACCGCGCTCCACGTCGTCTTCCCCACCGACAAGCCCGTCCTTTCCTCTGCAGCCTGGACCGAGCGCGCGGGCGCACCGGTCAGAAGGATCATCCTCAGTAGCTGACTGTGGGACAGGGGAGGGCCGTACGCGGTTGTACACCGTGCGGCAACGATTTGATCACCACGGCATCAACCTGGCCAGGTTCATCGGGAGCGGTCCTGCTGCCCTGGTCACCGCGCCGGATCCCTGTCCTGCCTCCGGGGGGCAAACTCGGTGCCAAAGTGGCCAACTATCGGAAATGGGCTGGCAAAGACCGTGCCGAGGCAGTCAGGTTGTCACCAGGGAGGCAGGCCACTTGTCACAGATGCTCCATCAGCCACCTTCTTGTCGCCAGGCCGGGGCGCGACGCGCGACGCCTTGCCGCCGATGTTCGGCGAGCAGACCACGGCATGGATCCTGCACGCGGCGCCTTGATCGGCAGGGCAACTTTCGTCGTCTGGGACGGCCTTCCGGGGATCACAGACGGCCGCCGCCGCTGTCCGGGTGACCCCGCGGGCTACTGGCTTGTCGTACGAGCGACGTAAGACGCCAAGCTAAAGCGAGAGGCCCAGTTCAGCGCGCGGGTGTTGCGGCGGGGGTGAGGCGGGTCCAGCCGGCAGGCGGGGCCAGGAGCGTGCGGACGTGGGGCTTGCGGGTGTGCAGTCGCACGTGCCCCCGGTGGCTGTGAAGAATGAGGTGGCCGAGGTGTTCGAGTGCCTTGACGGCGAAGCCGTTCGCCGGGCACATGCCGTCGCCTTTGCCGAAGGGAAGGTAGGAGCGCCGCTGGTCGTCGGTCGGCTGCTCCCAGCGCGAGGGACGGAAGTCCAGTGGCCTGTCCCATACGGCCGCCGACCGGTGGATCGCGTGCGTGCCGATCAGGATGTGCTCGCCCTCGTGGACCCGGACGCCGGCAACCTCGTGGTCGGCGGCGGCCACCCGGATCAGGCGCCACGCGGTCGGATACAGGCGCAGCGCCTCCCTGACCAGCCGATGGACCTGTTCCTGCCGCACCGCCGGGGTGTCGTAGCCGTGCTGGATGCCGAGCATCACCACCCATTCGAGAGCCACACCGGTGAAGCCGACCGTGGACAGGACGAGACGTTGCAGCAGTTGTGCGCGATCGCCGGGGGACAGTTCACCGGGCAGGCCGAGTACCAGATCGACCAGGTCCTGCACGCCGCCTTCCCGCGCCGGCAGCCGGCCGAGTTGTTCGGCGAGCCCGGCCCGGACGGCGGGCACCGTACGGTGCGAGCGTCTCAGCACGTGGCCGACGATGTCGTCGGCGACGACGCTCGACGTCACGTAGGCGTCGACGAGCGCGTTGATTTCGGTATGACGCTGGTGCGCGATGACGGGGGCGAAGTACCGCCGGACCATTTCGACACCCCAGCGCTGGTGCCGCAGACGGCCACGGCCGTCACTCACCTCACCGAGGGCGGAGTCGAGGTCGAACGACGACGCGAGGTCGTGCCGGGCCAGGACCCTGAGTAGCTCGCGGGAGGCTTCGCTCCGGACCGCCTGGGGCAAGGGTTCCGGTCCCAAGCGATAGAACCCGGACTGGGACAGGTAGTTGCTGGACGAGTCGACCAGGACGTCCCGGGCCGCGTCGGCATCGGCTACGAAGAGGGTTCCGAAGCGGAGCCTGAACGGACCGTCGTGGTCCGCGGCCTGCTCCTCCCACCGCCGCAGGTGCGGCCACAGACTCTTCCTGTCCAGGAACACGGGTCGTCCACCCATCTGACGGAGGACAGGACGCGCGGTGGCTCGACCGCTCGTCCCATCCCTCTACGGAGAGCACGTCAGGCGTTGTGCCCGTACCTGTCGCCGTACTGGTTGCGACGCGTGCGCGCCTCACCGCTGAGCGCCCGAAGGCTTCTGATGATCCATGACATCGCGGCTGCCCTCCCTTGCCGGTCAGAGTCGTGCCTGTTCCGGCTGCCGAGCGTCAGTCCTGCTGCCCGTAGCCGACGAAGTACCCGTGCCACCGCGCACGCATCTCACCGCTGAGCGCCCGAAGGCTGCTGGTCACCCACGACATGTCGTCCTCCTTGCCGGTCGATGCTTTAGGGTCCTACGACCCGATACGGCATCTCGCCGTCTGCTGCCGCTCTCGCCGTGCGTGGCCGATTCACCGGTGAACCGGCCGACCGCGAGGGCACCAATTAGTCCGTGACGCTACTCCCACTGCAGAACCGGGTGAACCGCCGGAACCGGCCAAAGACGGTGGTGCGACCGGGCGGCACAGCCGCGCTATGACCGGCCCTCTGCCAACACCCACGGGCCTCCGGCCCGTCGTCACCAGGGGCCAGCGGGTGCGTTCACGACCCCAGGCAGGACATGACGCGCTTGATGCGGGTAGTCCTCCAGGCCGTAGGACGAGAGGTCCTCAGCGCCGGTGACAACAAGTCCGCCGATGTGACAACTGTCGTGCTTCGGCTCAACAACTGGTCCAGGGTTCGCGCGGTGTGCGGTGGCGCTCACAGCTCGAACTCCAGGTGCTCGATGTCGGTGAAGCGGACCTCCTCCAGCTGGCCGGCGCGGCGGCCGTTGTCCTGGAAGTAGACCTCCTTGAGCGCTTCGGCGGCGATCCGCTGGAGCTGCTGGTCGCTGGCGCCGGCTTCCTGGGCGTCGAAGAGGCGGGCTGCGTGCTGCGGCGGCAGGGCGACGGTCAGGTGCCGGATGCGGTTCTGGTTTGTCGACCCGATCGGCGCGGTGTAGCCGAGGCGGGCGCGGGTGCCGATGACGATGCCGTCGGTGGTCACCGTCCTCTGCCTCGAGGTGAAGCGCTTCTGGCAACCGGGGAGTTCCAGCACGCGGATCTCGTCCGGATCCCCGAGGGCGATCCACGACCCGTTGCCGGCCAGACCGAGCCGGTGGATCTCATGCGGCTGTCCGGGCAGCTGAGCACGTCGCCCGCCGGAACTCGGGTCCCACCGGGAGACTTGGTCCCTGCGTTCATACGGACTCTCGGGGACGGTGAGCCGCGACCAGCCGTCATCACCCGTGGTAATGCTCACGAGGCCCGCGCGATCGAGGCGCTGGAGCAGGCTCAGGACGAGGGCGTCCTGCCCGGATTCGTCGGCTCGGCGCCCTATCTCCTTGGCGTCGCGCACGTACAACTCGACGCCTGGAGGGATGGCCGCAAGGCGCCGGGCGTCCACGGGCGGCCCGGCATCGAGGCCGAGCTTTGCCGGTGCCGCGCCAAGGGAGCCGTCACCCCAGTTCTGGTGACCTGTTCGTTCTCGAACTCCCGGGCCTTGCGCTCGTCGGCCCGCCGCATGTACCGACGCAGCCGCCAGTCGTCGCAGACCGCCCGCGGTTGTTCTCGTCCCTCGGCGCCCTCCTCCTGCCCGCTCCCATCCGACGCTCAGTCAAGCATTCCGAGCCTCGGCGGGCTCCTTGCGCAACTCCGGTCAGCCGCTGCAGGTAGGTACGCGCGGTGATCGTGTTCCTCGCCTACCGCGCCGCCGGTCACCTCGACGTGAGAGAACCCGAGCCTGCCGCGGCCGCTGCGGCGCGGTAGGCGCTGGGGCTCAGGCCCTTGTGGCGTTTGAACGCGGCGCTGAAGCCGAAAGGGTCGGCATAGCCGACGGACCTGGCGATCTGGGCGATGCCGAGGTCGGTGTCGGACAGCAGCGTCTCGGCCTCGTCCATGCGGCATTCGGTGAGGTAGGCGAGGGGCGGGCGGCCCATCAGCCGGGTGAAGCGCTTGGCGAACAGCGCCCGGGAGACGCCGGCCCGAGCGGCCAGGGAGGCCACCGTCCAGGGTTCGGCGGGCCGGTCGTGGAAGGACTGCAGGGCGGGCGCGAGGACCGGGTCGGCGAGGCCCCGGTACCAGCTGGGCGCGTCGGCGCCCGCCTTGTCGAACCAGGTGCGCAGGGTGCACACCAGGGCCCAGTCGAGGAGCCGGTCCATCAACGCCTGCGAACCGGCCGAGTGATGGGCGGCGTCGGCGGCGGCCGTCTCCAGCCAGGCACAGACCTCGGCGTCCTCCTCGACCACCAGGACGGGCGGCAGGGCACGCAGGAGCCGCTCGTGGCGGTGGCCCGAGGCGCGGTAGGCGCCCACGATCAGCGCGGTCGCCTCCTCCGAGTCGGTGCCCCAGTGGATACCGCCGAGTTCCTGGGCGCTGCACTCGGTGCTCTCGGTGAAACAGGCGATTTCGTACGCGGCGTGGGAGCTGTGCACGGTGGCGGGGTGGTCCACGAGGTGGAACGGTTCGGGTCCGCGCACGATGGCGGTGTCACCCGCGCCGATCGCTCGTTCCGTTCCGTCGGGCAGCAGCAGGGTGCCCCCGCCCCGCAGCACGCTGATCATGATGAGCGGCGCGGCGTCGGCGAAGCGGATGGTCCAGGGCACCGTCAGTACGGCGTGGCTGACGACCGACCCCTCGGCCCGGATGCCGCTCAGCAGCGAACTCAAAGGATCCATGGAAAGACACCGTAGACGATCTCCTATATTCCGGAGCGTTTCTCCCATGGATCATCTACGTCGTCGCGGCTGTACTGGACTCGTTCATCGGACCGACCGAGACCAGCCGGGAGACACCGTGACGCAGCACGACAGCCGTGCCAGGACAGCCCTCGTCGTCGTCGCACACCACCGCACCGATTCCCTCACCGCGCACACGGCCCGCCGTGCCGCCGCCCGGCTCGAAGCCGCCGGCTACCGCGTCGACCTGCTCGACCTGCACGCCGAGGGCTTTGACCCTCGGATGAACGTGGCGGACCAGCCGGACTGGGGCGACCGGGAGAAGAGGTACTCGGACGAAGTGCACGCCCACATGCAGCGCCTCCTCGACGCCGATGCCGTCGTCGCCGTCTTCCCGGTGTACTGGCAGAGCGTGCCCGCCATCCTCAAGGGCTGGATCGACCGCGTATGGAACTACGGGTTCGCCTACGGCCGCAGCAAGCCCCGCCTCGCCGGCAAGCGCATCCTGTGGCTGGGCCTGGCCGGTGCCACTGCCGACGATCCCGTCGTGGAGGGAATGCAGACCGTCCTCGAGACCAACCTGAGCGAGGGCATCGCCTATTACTGCGGTTTCTCCCGCTCCACCGTCGGCCTGCTCACCGACGCGGAGGAACGCCCTCAGCGCGTCGACGCCGAAGGCAATCTCCTGGTCGGCGACGCGGTCACGGGCGCCGAGCGGGAGGCGCAGTACGCGGCGTTCGACCGTCGTGCACGGGAGTTCGTGGAGAAGTTCGTCGCCGAGGAACTCGTGGCGGCCTGACCGCCATACGTACGTGAGCGAGGAGCGTTCGGCTTTCGGACCGGCATGGGTCCACGGCGAAGCTGCGCATGTCCTCGCTGCATGGCGAGCGTCTTCTTCCGCTCCCCCCCCCGCTCGCCGGTGTCGCCCCTCAGCATGGCGGTCATTCCCGCCCGCCCAGGCCGGAACCCGATCAGGAACACGGCCGGGCACCGGACCTCCCCAGCGGCCGGCGGCCGGTTTTGGTGCCAGCGGTGCCGGATGCCTTCCGGTGGGCATCCGGCCGGACCGTCGCCGGTCGACCGCGCCCGCCGGGGAAGCAAGCACCACCTGATCACCGACCGGCACGGCACACCCCTTGCGGTGTCCCTGACCGGCGGAAACCGTCACGACGTCACACAGCCGATGCCTCTACTGGACGCGATCCCGCACATCCGCGGGACCCGCGGCCGGCCTCGTCACCGGCCCATGCGTCTGTTCGCCGACCGGGGCTACGACTACGACACGTACCGCCGCCTCATCCGGGCCCGGGGCATCACGCCGAAGATCGCCCGCAAAGGCACCACCCACGGATCCGGCCTGGGCAAGACCCGCTGGGTCGGCGAGCGCACCTTCGCCTGGCTCCACTGTCGGTGACGAATACCGCGCCAGGAGCGTAGGGTGCCACCTGCTCCACGCATCGGCGGAATGCGGCCAACCGGTCTTGCCGCTCGCCCGGCCGCGGTTGCCCTGTGCTCGGAAGCATCGCGCGTACCGACGGCTGCACTGAGCTGATCGCCAGTCCGGCCTTCACCGTCCGGTCCAGCTGCGCGGAGGCGCGGTCCGGGTCCAGCTTGTCCTGGCAGACCTCGATCACCTTGATCCCGGCCTTTGCGCAGTGGGCCACGTCCTCCTCACAGGATCTCCCGTCATGAGGAAGAACTGAGTCATTCCCTTGTGCCCACGCCAAGTGCCTCCATAGGGCAGAGAATCTGCTTGATGCAGCTCGACATCCGGCGCAAAGAAGGGGGCGAGCAGATCGAACGAAGCCTCGCCAGGGCCTCCCGCCGCCAGGTACTCCGCCTCAGCCGCGTACATGCCGGTGAGAACTGTTGCTGACTCCGTAGTGGATGACATCAGCCGGCGGCGCAGTTCGTTCGCGTAGGCCTGCCCGAACTTGGCGCACCAGCGGCGGACCGTTTCATAGGAGACGATCACACCGCGCTGCAGCATCAGCTCCTCCACCTCGCGGAAGCTGAGCGGGAAGCGGAAGTACCGCCACATGCAGTGGGAGATCACCTCGACCGGGTACCGATGCCCCTGGTACGACGGCGCACTGTCCACGGACGGCGCCCCCTCCACCATGACCAATCCAAAGATCATGCCACCCAGTCAGCCAACGTGACAGCACCCCTCCACCTGCCTTCAGCACGCTCGTGCAGGCTCGATCCGTTCCGCGCTATGCAGCCGACGGTGCGGGCGGTACGGCTGTGCGAAACGCCAGCCAGGAGGCGCACCACTGGCTCCCACACCGCGAAGTGACTGATCGACGGCAACGGCAACAGCTCATCCCTCATGGGCGGACCGTAGGCGGCGCCACTGGCATCGGGGCGTGGGGTCGGGGCCGGTCGTGGGCCGCTCCCGCCGGAGGCCGCGCGTCGTCCGGCGCGGGCTGGGCGGACACCGCACGGCACCGGCCGCGGTGGTCGCCGGGCTCGCCGGCGCCCCGGCCACACAGGCCGCTCACACGACGCAGACGACGACAACGGCCTCCGCCGCTCCCTCACTCCCGCCCCGCCCGCGGTGAGCAGTGCGCTGTGCCCGTGGTGCGGCTGCTCGGTCCGGCGTGCGGAGTGCGTCTGGCAGGGGACGCCGCGGGTGTTCGCCCGAGATCAGAGGGGGCCCGGTGGCTGGAGAGGCCGGGCGCCGAACGGCATCGTGAAAACGCTTTCGACCGACGGTGTCGAACCGGCCACCGGTCCTGGGCGCCGCAAGGGGCAATCCGCCCATACGGGCTCGGCCTCAGGAAAGTCGCCGGGAGCATTCCCGCCGCAACGCGCGCGGGACGGCGCGGCCTTCCTCCCGTCCCGGCGCCGATGACGGACGGGGGACGCGGCATGGACCCGGCCTCCCCCGTCACATCACACGGCATACCGGAATACTCCACTTGATCTTTACGAATCGGCCATGATTTCCGGCGGCCCGGCGCGGCCGCACCGCCCGCCCGGGGCCGGCGGCGACCTGAGCAGCCGCGCCGCCGTGCGGAGTCGGCGGCGCCGGAGAGTTCGGTGCGCCGCGATGAATGGCGCGTTGTCCACCGGTCGCCGCACCCCCGGGACCTTGCCGGAATCCGGGGCGACCGACGGGCCATCACCCAATGGCCCGTCAGTTTCCCGTCGTCTCACCCTGCGGACGGGATCCCGCAAGAGCCCTTCCTTGCCAACCGGCTTGCGCGCCCGGGGGCTCTCGCCGAAGCGTCCGAAAGCCGCGCTTGTTGACAGGGGCATATCACGGCGAAGGTTCAACCACCGATGCGGCACCTCCAGGACGCCCGCACTGTCCGCAGGACTGCCGCAGACGTGAACCGAGGGCCCGGACATCCAACGGACCCACGACCCCTCACCGGAGGACAAGTGAAGATCAAGACGTTCCTGTCGTCGGGCGCCTCCCGAAGAGCCCGTGCCGCCACCGTCGTCGCCGCCCTGGCGACCGTGTCCGCGCTCGTGACTCCCACCGCCATGGCGTCGGCGTCCGCGGACGCGAAGCCCACCGCGGCCCAGCTCGCCCGGGTCGGCGACGCGGTGCTCACCGCCGACGTCGGCGGCACGGCCTGGTACACCGACAAGGCGTCGGGCAAGGTCGTCGTCACCGCCGACAGCACGGTCTCGGC
Organism: Streptomyces sp.; assembly: GCF_031181555.1. Lineage (GTDB taxonomy): Bacteria > Actinomycetota > Actinomycetes > Streptomycetales > Streptomycetaceae > Streptomyces > Streptomyces fimbriatus. The sequence goes on from NZ_JAPSKQ010000118.1 coordinate 14,042, forward strand.
GGCGGAGATCAACAAAATCAGGAAGGCGGCCGGCGCGCAGTCCGGGGCGCTGCAGATCAATCGCACCCCGGGCAAGTTCAGCCGTCTGATCGCTGGCGGGGAGGCCATCACCTCCTCCGGCGCCCGCTGCTCCCTCGGCTTCAACGTCCGCAACTCCGCGGGCACGAACTTCGCGCTCACCGCCGGACACTGCACCAGCGGCCGGTCCAGCTGGAGCATCGGCACCGCGGTGCCGGGCCAGACCGTCTTCCCGACCTACGACCACGGGGTCATCCAGCACTCCAACCCCGCCGCATCCGACGGCCGCGTGTACCTGTACAACGGCACGTACCGCGACATCGTCAACGCCGGCAGCCCGACCGTCGGGACGCGCATCGAGCGCTCCGGCAGCACCACGGGTTACCGCACCGGCAGCGTCACCGGCCTGAACGCCACCGTCAACTACGGCAACGGCCAGCTGGTCTACAACACGATCCAGACCAACGCCTGCGCCCAGCCCGGCGACAGCGGCGGCCCGCTCTTCGCCGGCAACACCGCCTACGGCCTGCTCTCCGGAGGCAGCGGCAACTGCACCACCGGCGGCACCACGTTCTACGAGCCGGTCACCCGGCCGCTGAGCCTGTACGGCCTCAGCGTCTTCTAGCCCCGCAGCAGTACCGCGTCACAGGCAGGCCCCGGAGGCCGCCGGCCGTCGCCGGCGGCCTCCGGTCCGTGCAGGGCCCCGCCCGGACGCCGCCGGCCCGCCTGGCCGGGCCGGCGGTACCAACCGCGCAGGGACTCGGAGCTGAAGTTTCCTCGTGATCTCGGGCACGGTGTTGTTATGCCGCGAGGGCCTGATCTTGGCGATAGCGCAGGCGCGTCTCGCGGGGGGTGAGGCAGCCCCAGTGGATGTGTTTGCGCAGGCGGCTTCTGCTGTAGAAGGTCTCGATGAAGTTGAAGATGTCGGCGCGGGCGGTGGCCCGGTCGGGCCAGAAGCGGGTGCCGATCTCTTCTTTGAGGACGGCCCAGAAGCTCTCCGCGGCGGCGTTGTCGAAGCAGCTCCCGGTCCTGCCCATGCTTTGCCGGTGCCCCAACTCGCCGATTCTGGTGCGGAGTTGATCGGAGGTGTATTCCGATCCGCGGTCGCTGTGGATCACGCACCCCGGTTCCAGGCGGCCCAGCGCAGCGGCCATGTCCAGGGCGTCGACGACGAGTTCGGCGCGGTGGTGGTCGGCCATCGAGTACCCGATGACCTCGCGCGTGGCCAGGTCCAGCCGGAGGCGAGGTAGAGCCAGCCCCCGGCGGTGGGGAGGTAGGTGATGTCCCCGACGATCTTCGTTCCGGGGCGGGTGGCGGTGAAGTCCCGGCCGATCAGGTCCGGCGACGGGGCCGCCTTGGTATCGGCCCTGGTCAGGCTGCGGCGGCCGGTGCGCCGGCTGTTCCCGGCGATGCCGTGTTCCCGCATGACCCGTGCCACCCGCTTGCGGTTGACCAGCCGGTCCTGTCGGCGCAGTTCGGCGGTGACGCGCGGGACGCCGTAGTTCCGCCGGGATGCGAGGTGGATCACCGTGATCTCGTGGGCCAGGGCCTCATCCGCCCGTCGCCTTGCTTTGCGGGCTTCCCGTCCGGCCACCCACGCGTAGTACGTGGAGCGGGCGGTCTTCATCACCTTGCACAGCAGCGTGACCGGGTAGTTCGCCTTCTCCGCGTGGATGAACCGGCACATCGCGCTCACCGGTCGCTCTCCTTCGCGAAGAAGGCGGTCGCTTCTTTCAGGATCTCGATGGTCTTCGCCTGCTCAGCGGTCAGCTTCCGCAGCCGCTTCAGCTCCTCGTCCCGAGCGTCGCCACCCGGCCCCGACGGCCCGGCACCGGGCTCGGTCTCTTGGGCGGAGCGGTCCTTCTTCACCCATCCCCGCAGGGACTCCGAACTGATCCCGAGCTCCCGGGCGACCTCGGTCACCGTCCGGCCCGACGACCGTACGAGCTCGATCGCGTCCCGCTTGTACTCGTCCGAGTACCGCTTCGTGTACTTGCTTCCCACCTGGCACTGCTTCCTCTGGAACCTCAGATCCCAGTCTCCAGGTGTCCACGATCAAGGGGAAGCTTCAGGTTCGATGGGAACCACTCGGTGAACACATCCCGCCCCAGCGCCTGGATCGCCTCCGGCGCCGGCCCCGAGGTGGTGAAGACTGCCCCTGTCCCGGTCGGCACGGGCAGCGTGGCCATGCCCTCCGGCGCGGACGCCGAGGTGACGACCCCGTGGTAGTAGTCGAGGCCGGTGCCCTCCGCCCGGCTGGGATCAAGATCGTCACAGACCGCGAGGGTGCCGCGCGGCTCCTGGTCGGACAGCTTCTCCAGCAGTTCCTTTGCCTGGTCGCTGATCCCGCGGACGAAATCGATGATCGCCTGGTTCGGCCCCGAGTGCACGAGCGGGACCCGGGCCTTCGCCCCGACGACGCTGAACTCCGGCTTGTGCACGACGCGGTAGCGCATGCTGCTGCTCCCGTCGACGATGAGGCGGAAGGTCATCCGGGGCTGGGAGCTGAGCGCCGCGCCGGTGCGCCGTGCCTCGCCGGGGCCGACGCCGTGCACCGCGCGGAACGCCCGCGCGAATGCCTCGCCCGAGCCGTATCCGTACCGCACCGCGATCTCCAGCAGCGTCCGCTCACCGGCCAATACCTCCGCGCCCGCGACGGTCAGCCGCCGGCGCCTGACGTATTCCGACAGCGACATCCCGGCGAGCGCCGAGAACATCCGCCGCAGGTGGTACTCCGAGGTGGCCGCGACCCGCGCCAGCTCGCCTACGTCGACGGAGCTGTCAAGCTGCCGCTCTGCGCTCCATGGCCTGATTGAGCCGCTCCAGCACGCTCGCCTCCAAGATCCCGACCATCGATTCAATCAGACGCGACCCTGCACGCCGCACCCGAGAAAAGCGGTGCGGCAAGTGTCGGGTGACCGGGACGGGCGGCGCCGCACGATGGCGGCATGGACGACACGACCTTGGTGACCCGCTTCCTCCGCGACGGCTTCGTCAAACTGGAGGGCGCCGTTGCGCCCCGCGTGGCCGCGAGCTGCGCGCGGCTGCTGTGGCGGGAGACGGGCTGCGACCCGGACGACCCGGAGACGTGGACGCAGCCCGTGCACTGGGTCGGCGGGATGGCACAGGGGCCGTTCGCCGCCGCACCCAATTCCCCGGCCCTGCACCGGGCGTACGACCTGCTGGTCGGCGCCGGGCGCTGGGAGCCGCGCTACTCGCTCGGCACCTTCCCGCTGCG
>NZ_JAPSKQ010000118.1:17397-20517 GCF_031181555.1 Streptomyces sp.
TCGGCGGGATGGCACAGGGGCCGTTCGCCGCCGCACCCAATTCCCCGGCCCTGCACCGGGCGTACGACCTGCTGGTCGGCGCCGGGCGCTGGGAGCCGCGCTACTCGCTCGGCACCTTCCCGCTGCGCTTCCCGCACGAGCAGGAGCCCGACGACGCGGGCTGGCACATTGAGGGCAGCTATGCGGGGGAGGGCGAGACCTGGCCCTTCACCAATCTCCGCTCACGCGGCCGGGGGCTGGGTCAGGCCACCTCCGGTCCCGACGAGGAGGACGCCGGCCCCGCCAAGTAGAGCGCTCATCCGCCAACTAACAGGACTCCGTTGGGTCTTTGGGTTGGGCCTGTTCCTGAGCATGTTGGGTGGATGGACGCACATGAAGTGAACCGTGTCCGGGCGAAGTTGGCTTTGTACGTGACAACGCCTGATCTTGTTGTTGTGGCCTTCGACGGCGGCGGATCGACGGCGGCCTGTCGTCTCGTCACCCGTGCACAGCGCGCCAGGAGCGGCAGGCATCAGGGGTGCGCCCCTGGCGGCGCGGGCGCGTCAGCAGGAACGTACGAAGGCGGCGAAGCGGTCGAGCGCCTCCTCGATGTCCTCGGGACCGAGCGCGCTGCACGACAGGCGCAGACAGCGCAACGGTCCGACACCGGTTCCGGTGTCCGCTGCCGCGGCGTCGTAGAAGTGGTGCAGTGGCGTCCACAGCACCCGGTGGTCGCGCGCCGAGCGCTCCAGTACCGCGTCGGTGACGTCGAACGGCACCTGGACGACGACGAAGAAGCCGCCCTCGGGACTGTTCCAGCTCACCCCGGACACCGACGGGTCGGGGAAACGGCGGGCGAGTCCGTCGACGATCCGGTCGAGGCCCTCCCGGTACACCTCGCTCTCCCGTTCGTTGGCGCGGACCAGGCTGCACCCGTGCTCCAGCAGCCTGCCCCCGGCCACGGCCTGGGCGAGGGGTGAGGTGTTGACGGTGACCATGCTCTTGGCCCTGGCGAGCAGGTCGGCCAGGTAGGGCCCGTCCCCGACGGGCTGGTCGGCCACCGCGTAGCCGATCCGCACGCCCGGGAACACCGTCTTCGCCAGCGAACCGAGGTGGACGACCCGGCGCCCGGCGTCAAGGGCCTTGAGGGTCGGCAGTCGCATCCCCCGGCGCGGGAAGAGGCCGTACGGGTTGTCCTCCAGGAGGAGGATGTCCTCCCGCTGCGCGAGGTCGAGGAGGTCACGGCGGACCGGTTCCGGCATCCGGATGCCGGAGGGGTTCGCGTGGTCGGGGACGACGTACAGGGCGCGCGGGCGCAGCCCGGCGGCGCGGGCCTCGTGGAGCCGCCGTCGCAGGTCGTCCAGGTCGACGCCGTCCGGGCCCTCGGCGACCGGGCGCACCGGCAGGTCCAGGAGCCGTGCCGCCCCGGTGACGCCGACGTAGGCGGGGGTGACGGCCAGCAGCACGTCGCGGTCGTCGCGGCGCAGCAGCCGAAGGGTGAGGAAGAGCGCCTCCTGGCAGCCCGTGGTGACGACGACGGCCTCCGGATCGACGTGGATGCCCTCGTCCTCGGCCAGCTGGCGGGCGATCAGCTCGTGGATGATGCCCTTGGTGCGTCCGTACTGAAGCAGGGTGCGCCGGACCCGCTGCTCGCCGAAGCCCCGTTCCGTGCGCAGGTGGTCGGTGAAGACCCGCAGCGCGCGGTGGATGTCCTCGACGTCGTAGAAGCCCTCGTACGGGGTGCCCGCGGCGAGGGAGAGCGCGTCCGGGTAGCGGCCCGCGACCTCGTTGAGGAAGTTCATCGAGGACAGCAGCGGGTCGCCCACCGAGGGGTGGAGGGCGGCCGGGTCGAGGCTTTCCGCGGTGGTGGTCATCCCGCCTCACCTGCCGGACCCACGACGGTGCGCAGCCGGGCCGCGGCGGCGAGGTCCGGGCAGCCGGCCAGCGCGAGGGCCAGTTCCAGCTCCTCGCGGACGAGTTGGAGCACCCTGTGTACGCCCTGTCGTCCTCCGGCCGCGAGGCCCCACAGCACGGGGCGGCCCAGCAGTACGCCGTCCGCGCCGAGAGCGAGAGCCTTCAGGACGTCCGTGCCGCTGCGGATGCCGCTGTCGAGGAGCACCTCGCACCGTCCCGCGACGGCCCGGGCCACGGCGGGCAGGGCGTCCAGGGCGGGAAGCGCGCCGTCGAGCTGGCGGCCGCCGTGGTTGGACACCACCAGCGCGTCCACGCCGCAGGCGGCGGCGCGTTCGGCGTCGGCCGGGTCCAGCACGCCCTTGAGGACCAGGGGCAGGTGCGTGTGCGCGCGCAGCCAGTCGAGGTCGGTCCAGGTGAGGGACGGGTCGACGACGTCGGCGGTCTGTGCGGCGACCGCGCTGACGCCGCTGCTCGCGGTGCGCGGCACGCCGTCGGGACGGGGGCCGAAGTGCACGGGTGACACCCCGTCGGGCAGGGCGAAGGCGCCGCGCATGTCGGCCGTGCGGCGTCCCATCCGGGGCGTGTCGACGGTCAGCATCAACGCACGGCAGCCGGCCGCCTCGGCGCGCTTCAGCAGCTCCTCGGTGTGGCCGCGGTCGCGCAGCCAGTACAGCTGGAACCAGGTGGCGACGCCGGTGGCGGCGATGTCCTCCACGCTGGTGCTGCTGAACGTGCAGGCGGTGAAGGGGACACCGGCGTCGTGGGCGGCGCGGGCGGCGGCCAGTTCGCCGTCCGGGTGCACGGCCCGCTGGTACGCCATCGGGGCCACGGCCACCGGGAGGGCACAGTCCGTGCCGAGCAGGGCGCGGGCGGTGCTCACGGACGAGACGTCCGAGAGCACCCGGGGGACCAGATGGAGCCGGTCGAACGCGGCGCGGTTGGCGCGGAGGGTGAGCTCCGCGCCCGCCGCCCCGCCGACGAAGCGCTCCACGCCGGCGGGCAGGACCGCCGCCGCGAGCGCCTCCGCGTCGGCGGGGGTGAGCAGGCCGGCGACCGCCGGGTCGGTCACGCGGCCTCCCCGTCGGCGTTCGCGGCGGCCTCGTGCTCGGCCTTCTCCGCCTGGACGGCGTCGTACAGTGCGCGGACGTTGCCGCCGCCGAAGCTGTCCGCGCCGGCCCGCTCGATGATCTCGTAGAAGACCGTGCGCCTGGGGTGGACGGTGCGCGT
>NZ_JAPSKQ010000290.1:0-1160 GCF_031181555.1 Streptomyces sp.
GGGGCCGGGTGGCGGCGCCCCACCGGGCCCGTCCACGGCGGACGTGGCGCCCGGCTCCCGGCCGGTCCGCTCACCGTTCACCGTTCACCGCCGGGCGTGGCGCGGGGACAGCAGGCCCGCGTCGCGTGCCCGGCCGATCAGCCGGAGCGCCCCGCGCCGGCTGTGTCCGGTCGCGCTCATCACGGCGAGGACCGGGTCGGCACCCCGTTCCTGGGCCGCCCGGTACTCCCAGGCCACCAGCCGCCACCCCTCCGGCCCCCGTGGCCGCTCGGCCCGGCCACGGTGCGCTCCGGTGCCGGCACCGTCCCCGCCGGCCGGCCCGGTCCCGGCGCCGCACGCCCGCGCCAGCGGTCCCTCGATCCAGTCGGCGAACACCGCCAGGTCCTCCAGGGCCAGCGCGGGCCGGGCCCGCACGTCCTCGACGCACACGCACCCCTCGGACACCGTCGCGAGCGCATCGATCCGGGCCCCGTCACCGAAGGCCAGCCGCACATGGAGCCACCGCGTCGCACGCTCCCCCTCCCGTACCTCCCACGCGGGCCACACGGACACCGCGCCCTCCGTCACAGAGCGATCGGAAAGCTGAAGAAAAGACTCCTCGGGCACGCACGCACCGTAACCATGTGATCACTTTCCTTCTCGTGGAACACGCACCCGCACGGCGGACGGCACCCTGTCAGCGGAGCGCCGACGGTGCGATGCTGGAGGCGTCAGCGGTCTCCCGTCGGTCTCCGGGGTGAGGAGTTCGGCCGTGCTGCGTGTCGCCGTCATCGGTTCCGGCCCGAGCGGGTGCTACACCGCCCAGAGCCTCGTCCAGCAGGACCCCCGGGTACGCGTCGACGTCCTGGACCGGCTGCCCTGCCCCTACGGCCTGGTCCGCTACGGCGTGGCACCGGACCACGAGAAGATCAAGTCCCTGCAGAACAACCTCCGCACGGTCCTGGAGCACGAGCGGGTGCGCTTCCTCGGCGGGGTGCCGGTCGGCTCGGGAGGAGTGCCGGTCGCCCGGCTGCGGGAGCTGTACCACGCGGTGGTGTACTGCGTGGGCGCCGCCGCGGACCGGCGGCTGGGCATCCCGGGTGAGGACCTGCCGGGCAGCTGGTCGGCGACCGAGTTCGTGTCCTGGTACAGCGCGCATCCGGACTCCCCCGGGCTCTCGG
>NZ_JAPSKQ010000290.1:1260-4062 GCF_031181555.1 Streptomyces sp.
CTCGGCCCCTCCCCCGCCCGAGCGGGGGCACCCCCATGAGCGGGGAGGCACCCCCGCCGACGGCGGTTTCCTGCGGGGCGTCCGGTCGGCCGTGGTCATCGGCGTCGGGAACGTCGCCGTGGACGTCACGCGCATGCTGGCCCGGGGCGTGACGGAGCTGAGCCCGACCGACATGCCGCACGCCGCCCTGACCGCGCTCGCCGCGAGCGAGGTGACGGACATCCACATGGTGGGCCGGCGCGGCCCGTCCCAGGCCCGCTTCACCACCAAGGAGCTGCGCGAGCTGGGCACGTTGCCCGGCACCGGGATCGTCGTCGACCCGGCGGAGCTGGCGCTGGATCCGGCGTACCAGGACCCCTCGGCGCTGCCCGCCCCGCAGCGCCGCAACGTCGAGGTGCTGCGCGGCTGGGCCGGGACACCGGTGCCGGGCGCCCGCCGCCTGATCCGGCTGCGCTTCTTCCTCCGCCCCGTCGAACTGCTCGCCCGGGCGGGCCGGGTGGGCACGGTGCGCTTCGAGCGGACGGTGCCGGACGGGCGCGGAGGCGTGACGGGCACGGGACGGTTCGAGGACGTGGAGGCCCAGCTGGTGCTGCGTTCGGTGGGGTACCGGGGGGTGCCGCTGGAGGGGCTGCCCTTCGACGCCGCCGGCGGCACGGTGCCGCACCGCGCCGGACGGGTGCTGCGCGAGGGCGCCGTCGCGCCGGGCGAGTACGTGGCGGGCTGGATCAAGCGCGGCCCGACGGGTGTCATCGGCACCAACCGGCCGTGCGCGAAGGAGACGGTGACGTCCCTGCTGGAGGACCTCCCCGCCCTGGCGGTCCGCGACGTGGCCGGCGATCCGGCCGCGGCACTGCGGGCCGAGGGGATCGAGCCGGTCGAGTGGGCGGGGTGGCGGGCGATCGAGCGGGCCGAGGCGGAACTCGGCGCCTCGCTCGGGCGGAGCGTGGTCAAGCTGCCCGACTGGGAGTCACTGCTGGCGGCGGCACGGAGCACCGGCGCGTGAAGCCCGCCGACCGCCGTCGGGTCAGCCCCCGCCGCGCCGCGCGGCCTGGCGGGCGGCGGCGGTGAGCAGGCAGTCGAGCAACCCCGGGAAGAGCTCGTCCAGGTCGTCCCGGCGCAGGCCGTTCATCTTGGCGGTGCCCTCGTAGATCTGCCGGATCACGCCGCTCTCGCGCAGCACCCGGAAGTGGTGCGTGGTGGTGGACTTGGTGACCGGCAGGACGAAGTGCGAGCAGGACAGCTCGACGCCCTCGGCGGCGAGCTCGCGGACGATCCGCAGCCGCACGGGGTCGGAGAGCGCGTGCAGCACGCCCTCCAGCCGGATCTCCTCGCGCGCGGGGTGCGGCAGATCGCGGCTGCTGGGGGTGGGGGCGGCGGTCGTCACGGCGGCTCCACAGTCGGTCCGGGAGCCCTCATTGTACGAGGACCTTCGTAGTTTGACATCTCCCGTACTACGATGTTTATCGTACGAGCAGCACTGCCCTCCGGCCCGCCGATTGGAGCCCTCCGTGAGCACGCTGTTCGAGCCGTACACCCTGCGCGACGTGACGATCCCCAACCGGGTGTGGATGCCTCCGATGTGCCAGTACTCGGCCGCGCCCGAAGGTCCCGGGACCGGCGCGCCCGACGACTGGCACTTCGCGCACTACGCGGCCCGTGCCGCCGGCGGCACGGGCCTGATCGTCGTCGAGGCCACCGCCGTGTCGCCGGAGGGCCGCATCTCTCCGTACGACCTCGGCCTCTGGAACGACACCCAGGCCGAGGCCTTCCGGCGGATCACCCGCTTCCTCGCCTCGCAGGGCACCGTTCCCGCCGTCCAGCTCGCCCACGCCGGCCGCAAGGCGTCGACCGACCGCCCGTGGAAGGGCGGCGCCCCGGTGGGGCGGGACGCGCACGGCTGGCAGCCGGTGGCCCCGAGCCCGCTCGCCTTCGACGAGCGGCACCCGGTGCCGCACGAGCTGACCGTCGACGAGATCCATGACATCGTCGGCCGGTTCCGCGCCGCGGCGCGCCGGGCGCTGGCCGCCGGGTTCGAGATCGCCGAGATCCACGGCGCCCACGGCTACCTGATCAACGAGTTCCTCTCCCCGCACTCCAACCACCGCACCGACGCCTACGGGGGCTCGTACGAGAACCGGACGCGCTTCGCGCTCGAGGTCGTCGACGCCGTGCGCGAGGAGTGGCCGGACGACAAGCCGCTGTTCTTCCGCATCTCGGCCACGGACTGGCTGGAGGAGTCCGGCTGGACCCCGGACGACACCGTCCGCTTCGCCACCGAACTGCACGCCCGCGGCATCGACCTGCTCGACGTCTCCACCGGGGGCAACGCCTCCGGCGTCCGCATCCCGACCGGGCCCGGTTACCAGGTCCCCTTCGCCGCACGGGTGCGCGAGGAGACGCCGATGCCGGTCGCCGCCGTCGGGCTGATCACCGACGCCGAGCAGGCCGAGAAGATCCTGGCCAACGGCGAGGCGGACGCGGTGTTCCTCGGCCGCGAGCTGCTCCGCAACCCTTCGTGGGCCCGGCACGCGGCCCGCGAGCTGGGCGGCGAGGTCCACGTGCCGGACCAGTACCACCGCTCGGTCTGACCGTGTCGCCCGCCGACGTCCCGTGCCGGGGCGCGGGACGTCGGCGGGCGACACCATGCCGGGGGGCCGGGGGGCGCGGGGCGCCCCCCGGCCCCCGGCGCGGCCGGCGGGGGGGGGGGGGCGCCCCGGCGCGCGCCGCCGGCCCGCGCCCCCCCCCCCCCCCTCTCGCGTGCGGTCAGCGACTGACGCGCGAGAACGCGCGGTGCGCGCCGCG
>NZ_JAPSKQ010000291.1 GCF_031181555.1 Streptomyces sp.
CGGTTCGCCCTCAGGCGCCGGTGCACTCCGCCAGCCGACCGCGCGCATGGGCGAGGAAGCCGTGCAGGGCGAGGTCGAAGGCCCGGTCGGCCCGGTTCCCGCCGACCGCGTCCAGTGCTTCGGCCAGCCGCGGGGTGGCCGCTCCCTCGGTGACCTCCCACATGGCGGTGGGGGCCGCCATGTCCAGGGCGGACCCGAGGACGATGTTCTCCAGCGCCACGATGACCGGCATCACCTCGGCCACGGGGAAGCCCGCGTCCCGGAGCAGCACCACCGCCCGTTCGTACTGCTCGAGGACGCGCGGCGCCCGTACGGGGTTCGTCATCAGCAGGGGGATGGCCCGCGGGTGCGCGGCGAAGGCGGCGCGGTAGGAACGGGCCCAGGACTCCAGGGCCGCGTCCCAGGGCCGCAGGTCCAGGGTCGTCACATCGATCGCCCCCGCCACCCGTTCCCGCAGCAGCTCGATGATGCCGTCCCGGCCGTCCACGTGGTGGTACACCGAGCCGGTCTGCACGCCGAGGCGGCGTGCGATCTGCGGAACGCTGAAGTCGCCGTTCTCGTCGACGATTTCGAGCGCCGTGGTCGTGATGCGCTGCCGGTCCAACAAGGGCGTGCGGGGCCGTCCCACGTCGTGTGCTCCCCTCCGGGGTCTTCCCAGACATCTGAAGAGGAGGTTACATTGCGGAAACCGAAAGCCTTTAGATTTATTGCCGTCGGACACCCCGCACGCTCGCCCCCGGACCCCTCCGCAGCAAGAAGGGCTTTTCCGTGCCCGTCACCACCTCCAGCCCCGGTCCCGTCGACAGCGTCCCGCCCGCCTCCGCGCCGGTCCTGCGCTCCGGGGCACTCGGCACCGCCGACATCGCCTTCTTCGTCGTCTCCGCCGCCGCACCGCTCACCGTCATGGCCGGGGTGGCCCCGCTCGCCATCGTGCTGGGCGGGATCGGCGCACCCGTCGGCTACCTGCTGGCCGGCATCACCCTCACCGTCTTCGCCGTCGGGTTCACCACCATGAGCCGCCACGTCCGCGGCGGCGGAGCCTTCTACGCCTACATCACCCGAGGTCTGGGACCCGCCGTCGGCGTGGGCGCCGCCCTGCTCGCCCTGATCGGCTACAACGGCATGGAGATCGGCGTCTACGGCCTCCTGGGCAGCGCCACGCACGACACCACCCATGCCCTGTTCGGGGCGGACATTCCCTGGCTCCCCGTCTCGCTCGCGGGCCTGGTGATCATCGGATACGGCGGGTACCGCTCCATCGACTTCGGTGCCAAGGTCCTCGGCGTGCTGCTCGTCGCCGAGACGGGCATCCTGGTCCTGCTCGCCGCCGGTGTGCTGATCAAGGGCGGTGCCCACGGCCTGTCCCTGGACTCCTTCGCCCCCGGCAACGTGCTGGTGCCCGGAACGGCCGCCGTGCTGGCGTTCGCCTTCGCCGCGTTCACCGGCTTCGAGTCGACCGTCATCTACCGCCGTGAGGCCCGCGACCCGGACCGCACGGTACCGCGCGCCACCCATCTCGCCGTCGGCTTCCTCGGCCTGTTCTACGCCTTCATCGTCTGGACCGCCGTCCAGGCCTTCGGCGACGAGGAGGTCGTCGAGGCCGCCGGCAGCGATCCCGCCGGGCTGTTCTTCTCCGCCATCACGACGTACGTCGGCGGATGGGCGGCCGACGTGATGCACGTCCTCGTCGTCACCAGCGTCCTGGCCTCGCTGCTGGCCTTCCACAACGCCATCAACCGCTACGGCCTGGCCCTGGCCGAGGAAGGGATCCTGCCCAAGGCACTGGCCCGGGTCCATCCCCGCCACGGCTCCCCCTACCGGGTGGGCGTCGCCCAGACCGTGCTCGGCGCCGTCGTGGTCCTCGTGTTCGCGGCGGCCGGTGCCGACCCCTACCAACAGCTGCTGCTCTGGGTCAACACGCCCGGCATGCTCGGCCTGCTGGCGCTGCAACTGCTCGCCGCCCTCGCCGTGCCCCTGTACTTCCGGCGCGTCAGCCACCGTGAGGGTGTGCTGCGCACGGTGGCGGCGCCCGTCACCGCGGTGGTGCTGCTGACCACCGCCATCGTCCTGGTCCTCACCCACCTCGACCTGTTCACCGGCGCCTCCGCGAGGGTGAACACCGTGCTCGCCGCCGTCGTGCCGACGGTCTTCCTCATCGGCCTGGCACTCGCCGGCTGGCTGCGGCGGCACCGGCCCGGCGTCTACGCCGGGTTCGGCGCCGAACCCGGCGCAGCCGTCGGGCCCGAACCTGACACGGCTGCGCCGCGGCAGCCCGCCCTCCCGCACGACTGACCGGCCCTCACGGCCCACCGTCCCCACCACCAAGGAGCCTTCGCGCATGCCCACCGCCGATCTGGTCGTCACCAACGCCAGGGTCCGTACGCTCGACCCCCGACGTCCGTACGCCTCCGCGGTCGCCGTGCACGACGGCCTGATCGCGGCCGTCGGCGACCGCGCGGACGTACGCGACTGGCACGGCACCGGCACGGAGGTCGTGGACCTGGCCGGAGCCCACCTCGTGCCGGGTCTGGTCGACGGACACAGCCACCCCGTGTGGGGGCTGGACATGGCCACCGGGCTCGACCTGTCCGAGGTGGCCGACCTCGACGGGCTGCGGGCCGCACTCGCGACGGCGGAACCCACGGGCGGATGGATCACCGGCCACGGCCTCGACCACAACGTCTTCGGCGGCCGCCCCGTCGACCGCGCCCTGATCGAGGACGTACTGGGCGGCGCCCCGGCCTTCCTGCGCCTGTACGACGGACACTCGGCCCTCGTCACCGGCGCCGCGCTCGCGGCGGCGGGCATCACCGGCCCCCGGACGTTCGCCCAGCGCTCCCACCTCGTGACCGATGCCGACGGACGGCTCACCGGGCACCTGGTCGAGCACGCGGCGATGGACCTGGTGGCCGCGGTCACGCCCCGGCCGTCGTACGAGGAACGGCGTGTCCGCCTGGTCGAGTTGTTGTCCGCCATGGCGGCAACCGGACTCACCGGTGCTCACGTCATGGACCTCGGCGACCTGGACCTCGTCGCCTCCGTCGCCCGGGAGACCGTCCTGCCGCTGCGTCTCCGCTTCGCTCCGTGGTGCATGCCGGGCGACGACGAGGCGGCCCTCGACGAACTCGTCGCACTGCAGAGCCGGGCAGGGCGGCACTGGCGGGTCGGCGGGGTGAAGCTCTTCATGGACGGCACCGTCGAGGGCGGTACGGCATGGCTGGAACAGCCGGACTGCCACGGGCAGGGCACGGAGGCGTTCTGGCCCGATCCGAAGGCGTACAGCGACGCCGTACGCCGGCTGCACCGGGCCGGGGTGCGCACGGCGACCCACGCCATCGGTGACGCGGCCGTCCGCCACGTCCTGGACACCGTGGAGGCCCTCGGCCACGGCGCGCGGCTCGCCCACCGGGTGGAACACATCGAGTCGGTGCCGGACGACACCCCCGCCCGGTTCGCACGGCTCGGCGTCATCGCCTCCATGCAGCCCCCGCACACCGGCTACACCCGGGCCGACCACTCCGACGAGTGGTCCGTGCGGCTGGGCGGGGCCCGGGCCTCGCGGGCCTGGCGTCTGAGGGACCTGCGGGACGCCGGCGCGTTCGTCGCGCTCGGCTCGGACTGGCCCATCGCCCACTACGACGTCCGGGCCGTCCTGGCCACCGCGCGGGCGCCCCGGGGAGCGGCCTCGGCCCGAGCGGGGCTGACGGGACTTCAGGCCCTGGAGGGCTGTACCAGTCATGCGGCTGTGGCGGCCGGCGAGGCGCACATCGCCGGACGCGTCGCACCCGGCTTCCGCGCGGACCTGACCGCCCTCGGCGTCGACCCCGTCGACGCGCCCGCCGACGAGATCGCCGAGGCACCGGTGCGACTGACGGTGACCGGCGGCCACATCGTGCACCGGGGCACCTGACACCCCCCTCCTCGTGAGGGGGCCCCGGCCGCGCCGAGGCGCACCGCGCACGGTGCGGAGGGCAGGACGCGGTCCGAAGACGCTCCGGTCCGGTAGCCGGATGCCCCGCCCGCGGAGGT
>NZ_JAPSKQ010000292.1 GCF_031181555.1 Streptomyces sp.
TGCGCTTCGACAAGCCCTACCTGCTGGCGATGGCCAACGCCGGCCCGGGCACCAACGGCTCGCAGTTCTTCATCACCGTCGCCCCGACGGCGTGGCTGAACCGCAAGCACACCATCTTCGGCGAGGTCGTCGACGCCGCCAGCCAGAAGGTCGTCGACACCATCGCCTCCACGCAGACCAACCCGCGCACGGACCGTCCGCTGAACGACGTCGTGATCGAGTCGGTCGAGATCCGCGAGGGCTGAGCACCTCGTCCCCCGGGGTGCGAAGCCCGCAGAGGGGAACCAATCGCCCCGCTCATCCGTAAGGATGGGCGGGGCGGGGCTTTTCCACACGACCTAGGGGTGCTCATGGACGACCAGGCTGCCGGCAGCCCGCAGGACGCCCGGAGCGTCCCCGTCTGCTACCGCCACCCGGACCGTGAGACCGGCATCCGCTGCACCCGCTGCGAGCGCCCGATCTGTCCCGAGTGCATGGTCAACGCCTCGGTCGGCTTCCAGTGCCCGGAGTGCGTCCGTGGGGGAGGCTCGGGCACGGGACACGCTCCCACGGCCTCCATGCCCCGCACGATCGCCGGCGCCCCCGTCGTCGCCGATCCCCGGCTGCTCACCAAGATCCTGATCGGGATCAATGTCGCGGTGTTCATCGCCGTGCAGGTCAGGCCCTCGCTGCTGGACCATCTGTATCTCATCGGCGTCTGGCCGCCGGCGCCGTTCCTGCCCACCACGGGGGTGGCCGACGGCGAGTGGTACCGCCTGCTCACCTCGATGTTCGCGCACGAGGAGATCTGGCACATCGCCTTCAACATGCTCGGCCTGTGGTGGCTCGGCGGACCGCTCGAGCAGGCCCTCGGCCGCGCGCGCTACCTCGCGCTCTATCTGGTCTCCGGGCTGGCGGGCAGTGCGCTGACGTATCTGCTGGCCTCCGGGACCACGGCCACGCTCGGTGCCTCCGGCGCCGTCTTCGGCCTCTTCGGTGCGATGGCCGTACTGATGCGCCGCCTCGACCAGGACATGCGTCCGATCGTCGCCCTGCTGGTGATCAATCTGATCTTCACTTTCAGCCCGGGCTTCAACATCGCCTGGCAGGCCCATATCGGAGGGCTCGTCGCCGGTGCCGTGATCGGGTACGCCATGGTCCACGCTCCGCGCGAGCGGAGGACGCTGATCCAGTACGGCACCTGTGCACTGGTGCTGGCCGCGGTGGTGGTGACGGTCCTGTTGAGAACGGCACAGCTCACCTGAGCGTCGAAGTTGTCCACAGCGTGTGGCGGATCTTGTGCACAGTGTGCGGGAGTGTCGGTACCCACCGTCACTGACCCATGTCGGTGCAGGTCAGACGGGTGACGAACAATCTTTCGGTTGCCGGTGGTTTTGTCACACCGGCGTCAACCTCCGATGAGTTATCCACAGATCGGGGACTGATTTCCCCATGTGGAAAACCTTGTGGATAACTCGGTGGACAGTCCTGCCCAGAGCTTGTGAACAGCCCTGCCCAGAGCTTGTGGACAGCTCTGGGCAGGGTCGCGCTCAGCGTGTGGCGTCTTCTACTTCCACTGGGTGGAGACGCCGAACCCGGCGGCGATGAAGCCGAAGCCCACCACGATGTTCCAGTTGCCCAGGGCGTCGATGGGCAGCGTGCCGTCGGTGACGTAGAAGACGACGATCCAGGCCAGTCCGATGAGGAACAGAGCCAGCATCACCGGCGCGACCCAGGCGCGGTTGGTCAGCTTGAGAGCGGTCGTCTGCTTCGCCGGCGGCGGCGTGTAGTCGGCCTTCTTGCGGATACGTGACTTCGGCACGAGGGTCTCTCCTGTCGATGCGCTGCGTGGCCGCGCAGGGAACTGGGTCGGGCTCGGAGCAGCGTACAAGGGGACTCCGATCGCTCCCCCGGGCGTCCGTTAGCGTAGTGCTTCCGCGGCGCCGAAGGAGATAAGGGTACGTTGAGCAATTCTGCCGACTTCCCCGGTACGGAATCCAGCCCTGCCCGCCGACGCCGT
Organism: Streptomyces sp.; assembly: GCF_031181555.1. Classification (GTDB taxonomy): domain Bacteria; phylum Actinomycetota; class Actinomycetes; order Streptomycetales; family Streptomycetaceae; genus Streptomyces; species Streptomyces fimbriatus. The sequence continues at coordinate 2,000 of NZ_JAPSKQ010000292.1, forward strand.
TTCCGGCCCGTGCGCGTCCTCACCGCGGGTGTCTTCGCCCTCGCGGGGCTCATCTTCTTCACCAGTTTCAACACGGCCAAGGGCACCAACATCCGTACGGACGCCTCGCTGCTGAAGCTGACCGACCTGATCCACGAGCGCAGCCGCGAGAACGGCGAGCTGGAGGAGTCCAACAGCGCGCTGCGCGAGGACATAGAGGCCCTCGCCGAGCGCGACGACGGCAGCACCGAGGCGGAGGACGACAGACTCGCCGAGCTGGAGGAACGCGCGGGCACGCAGGAGCTCAAGGGCGAGGCGATCACGGTCACGCTCGACGACGCCCCGCCGGACGCCACCGCCAAGCTCCCCGGCTACCCCGAGCCGCAGCCCGACTACCTGGTCATCCACCAGCAGGACCTCCAGGCCGTGGTGAACGCGATGTGGCAGGGCGGCGCCGAGGGCGTCAAGGTCATGGACCAGCGGCTCATCTCCACCAGCGCGGTGCGCTGCGTGGGCAACACCCTGATCCTCCAGGGCCGCGTCTACTCACCGCCTTACAAGATCACGGCGGTCGGCGACCCGGAGAAGCTGAAGAAGGCGCTCACGTCCTCCCCGGCGATCCAGAACTACATGGTGTACGTCAACGTCTACGGGCTCGGCTGGAAGGTCGAGGACAACGGGACGGTGACGCTGCCCGGCTACGCGGGCACGGTGGACCTGCGCCACGCGCAGCCCGTCGAGTAGCGGCGGGGATCCGCGCCCGCGGGCATCGAGGCGATCGCCCCCTCCTCCCGTACGTACGGGTGCACACGTGTCCGGGCCCGTCCGGTTTCCACAGCCTGTGGAGACCGGCGAACCGGAGGCGTCGCGCCGCTAGTCTGGTGGCTACGGCGTGGGCCTGGTGCCGTGGTACGACGGAAGGGACGGCATGTACAGCTGGATCTGGCGGCATCTGCCGGGGAACGGATGGGTGAGGGCACTCATCTCTCTCGTGCTGATCATCGCCGTGGTCTACCTCCTCTTCCAGTACGTCTTCCCGTGGGCCGAGCCGCTGCTGCCCTTCAACGATGTGACGGTGGACAACCAGTGAGCGCGCGCATTCTCGTCGTCGACAACTACGACAGCTTCGTCTTCAACCTGGTCCAGTACCTGTACCAGCTGGGCGCCGAGTGCGAGGTCCTGCGCAACGACGAGGTGTCGACGGCGCACGCGCAGGACGGTTTCGACGGTGTGCTGCTGTCCCCGGGCCCCGGCACCCCCGAGGAGGCCGGCGTCTGCGTGGACATGGTGCGGCACTGCGCGTCGACCGGGGTGCCGGTCTTCGGGGTCTGCCTCGGCATGCAGTCGATGCAGGTGGCGTACGGCGGGGTGGTGGACCGCGCGCCCGAGCTGCTGCACGGCAAGACCTCGCCGGTCGAGCACGGGGGCAAGGGCGTCTTCGCGGGCCTGCCCTCCCCGTTCACGGCGACCCGCTACCACTCGCTGGCCGCCGAACCGGCCACGGTTCCGGCGGAGCTGGAGGTCACGGCCAGAACGCCGGACGGCATCGTGATGGGGCTGCGGCACCGTGAACTCCCGGTCGAGGGCGTGCAGTTCCACCCCGAGTCGGTGCTGACCGAGCACGGGCACCGGATGCTGGCCAACTGGCTGGCGGAGTGCGGCGACGAGGGCGCGGTGGTGAGGTCGGCGGGGCTCGCCCCGGTGGTGGGCAGGGCCACGGCGTGACCGCGCTGCGCCCCGAGCGCGAATCCGGTGCCGGGTACGGGGAGTCCTTCACGGACGACTCCGGATACGGCACCGGCGGCGAGCAGGGGACCTCGTACGGACAGCAGCCGTACGGGGCACCCGGCACGTTCGGGGACGGCAGGTACGACAACGCCTCGCAGGACTCCTACGACTCCTACGGCTCCACCGGTGGCGCTTCCGGCGACACCGCGTATCTGCCCCCCGTCGACGAGGAGACGGTGGCGCTGCGGATTCCCGGGCCG
>NZ_JAPSKQ010000293.1 GCF_031181555.1 Streptomyces sp.
CTGCTCCTGGCGGCGGGGGTCGGCGACGTAGCGACCGCTGTCGAACCAGCTGAACATCGCGGCCATGTCCTTGACCAGGGGCATGAAGCGGCCGGCGACGGCCCCTGCGGCGCGGGCGGCGGCGGAAGGGACGGCCCACACCTTGATCTTCTTTCCGGCCCGGTCGCCCATCAGGTCGGCCACCTCGCGCATGCTGACCGGACGGTCCCAGCCGATGTCGATGCGCTCACCGTCGTCGGCCTCGGCGTCGACCGCGGCCGCCAGGTACGCCGCGAGATCGGAGGTGTGGACGAAGGTCAGCGGGACGGTGGTCTTGCCGATCCACATCAGGCGGCCCTTGTCGATCGGGTCGCCCGCCGCGCTCGCGATCTGGTCGAGGAACGCCCCCGGCCGCAGTGCGACGAACGGGACGCCGAGCTGTTCGAGCTTGTCCTCGGCGACCTTCTTGTGCCAGAAGTGCGGGACGTCGGGCGTCTGGTCGCTGGTGAGGATGCTGGTCAGGACGAACCTCCGGATGCCGGCGCGGTGGGCGGCCTCGGCGAGGTTGGCGTTGCCGACGGTGTCGATGTCGTGCGCGTCCCTGCCGCCGCGGGTGTAGCCGGCAGCGGTGGTGACGACGGCGTCGGCGCCGTTCATGGCGGCGACGAGCGAGTCGAGGTCGAGCATGTCGCCGCGGGCGATCTCGACGCCCCGGCTTTCGAGTCCGCTCGCGTCGGTGGTCGGCCGGACCAGGGCGCGGACGTTCTTACCGCGCTCGAGCAGTTCGTCGACGACCTTGCCTCCGAGGGAGCCGGTCGCGCCGACGACGAGGACGGGGAGGGTGGGGGTGGGGGTCATGGGGGGGGTCTCACTTTCCGTCAGGTCAGCAGTGGGGGGACGAGGTGGGCGGGGCAGTGGTGGCCGCGGACGCGGGCGCCGTCGGCCCGGGTCGCTCAGGGGGCGGGCCCGGGGCGGGCGGATCCGCGGCGCCGGTCACCGCCCGCCGGCCTGCAGGAGCTTGCAGAGGCCGAAGGGGACCCGGACGCGGGTGGTGCGGCCGTCCTCGATGTGCGGCCGGCCGGTGACGGGGAAGGGCTCGCCGTACCCGCGGGGGCGTTGCCCTTTTCCCCGGATGAGTTCCGTCCTGCTCCCACCGGGACCGCTCGCGCCTGCCCCTGGCGCCCAGGCCCCGCTCACCGCCGTCCTCCCTGACGTACGGGGGTGAACGGGCGGGTTCCGCCACATCCGCCGGGTCGGCTCACCGGGCTTCTTCCGGCAGTCGGGGAGCCTGGCTCCGTTCGGCAAGGGCCTTCGTGAGCCGAGTGCGCCGCGGCACTGTCCACTTCGCAGGAACGCCGGAAACGATTCGCACTCCGGGCCGGACCGGGGTGCACGCCGAGGGGAGTTACCGGGACTCTTCCCGCGGAAGGGCGCGGTTGTTGATCGCGTCGGCGATGGCGTAGGCGGTGCGGACGAAGGACTCTGCCTGCTGCGCCGAAAGGTTCCGCCCGGAGGTCTCCTCCAGAGCCCGCCACATGGCTGCCAGGGGCTCGCGCATGGCACGGCCCTTGTCGGTGAGGTGGACGACCATGACGCGCCGGTCGTGTTCGGCCGGCTCGCGGACGAGCAGGCCGGCGTCCTGCATGCGGCGCAGGGACTTGGAGACGGTGGAGTGGTCCAGGCCGACGCTTTCGAGCAGCTCGGACTGGGTCTGGCCGTCCCGGTCCAGGAGTTGCATCAGCAGCAACTCCTGTCCGGGATGCAGGTCCATCTCGCGGAGCATGGCGGCGGCGCGGGCCCGGTGAGCGCGGGCGAGCTGGAAGATCGCGTAGCTCATCGGCCCCTCGCCGGCCGTGCTGGGGATGCGGGGTGTGGGGGCGGACATGGTTCGGTTCCTCAGGCGGTGTAGGTGGGATAGTCGGTGTAGCCGGCCACTCCGCCGCCGTAGAAGGTCGCCGGGTCGGGGGTGTTCAGCGGCGCGTCAGAGCGTAGCCGCTCGACCAGGTCCGGGTTGGCCAGCGCGAGGGCGCCGACGGAGACAAGGTCGGCCGTGCCGTTGTCGATGTCCTTGGCGCGGGTGGGCAGGTCGGTGCCGGCCCTGTTCAGGATCAGCGTGGTCGGCCACAGCGCGCGCAGGGTGCCCAGCAGTTCCTCGTCGCCCGTGTGGAGGATGTGGAGGTAGGCGAGGCCGAGCGGGCCGAGGGCGCGCATGAGCGCCGGATACAGCTCGGCGGTGTCGGACTCGGCGATGTCGTTGTAGGGGTTGCCGGGGGAGATGCGCAGGCCGGTGCGGTCGGCGCCGATCTCGTCGGCCACGGCGGCGGCGACCTCGACGGCGAAGCGGATGCGGTTGTCGAGGGAGCCGCCGTAGCGGTCGGTGCGCTGGTTGGTGTTGTCGGACAGGAACTGGTGCACCAGGTAGCCGTTGGCGCCGTGGATCTCCACGCCGTCGGCGCCTGCCGCGACGGCAGCCGCTGCGGCGCGGCGGAAGTCGTCGACGGTCGCCGCGACCTCCTGCGTCGACAGAGCGCGGGGTGTCGGCATCTCCTGGGGCCCGGACGCGGTGAACATCGTGCCCTGCGGCCGGATCGCCGAGGGGGCGACCGGCTGGCGCCCGTGGGGGGTGTTGTCGGGGTGGGAGATGCGTCCGGTGTGCATCAGCTGGATGACGATCCGGCCGTCGGCCGCGTGCACGGCGTCGGTGACCTTGCGCCACCCGGCGATCTGCTCGTCATGGTGGATGCCGGGGGTGAGCAGGTAGCCCTGGCCGTCGGCGGAGGGCTGGGTTCCCTCGGTGATGATGAGCGCGTGCGAGGCCCGCTGGGCGTAGTACTCGGCGTTCAGCTCGGTGGGGACGCCCTCAGGTGTGGAGCGGTCACGGGTCATGGGGGCCATGACCAGGCGGTGCGGCAGGGAGATGTCACCGACGGTGGTCGGTGTCCACAGGGAGTTCAGCATGAATGGTCCTTCGGTGCGGTGATGAACAGGTGGTGATCGGAAAGCGGGGGTGTGGCGGAAGGAGGGGCGGGCGTGATCAGCCGAGGGTGAGGACGAGCTTGCCCCGGACATGCCCGGCGTCGCTGACCTGCTGGGCCGTGGCGGCCCGGGCGAGCGGGTAGGCGGTGACGGTGGTGACGATCTTGCCGGTCGCGGCGTCCTGGGCCAGGGCGGCAAGGCGGGCCGCCGAGCGCTCCTGGGGACCGTTGGCGAAGGTGATGCCGAGCTGATGCGCGCGGAAGTCGGCGATGGTGACGATGCGGTCGGTGCCGCCGCGCAGGGCGATGGAGTCCTCGAGGGCTCCCTTCCCGGCCACGTCGAACACCGCGTCCACGCCGTCGGGGGCGAGGGCCCGGACCCGCTCGACCAGGCCCTCGCCGTAAACGGTCGCGGTGGCGCCGAGCGAGGCGAGGTATTCCTGGTTGGCGGGGCCGGCGGTGGCGATGACACGCGCTCCGCGGGCCGTGGCGAGCTGGACCGCCAGGGTTCCGACCCCTCCGGCCGCGCCGTGCATCAGCACGGTCTCCCCGGCGGTGACGCCGAGAAGGTTCAGGACCCGCTCGGCCGTCTCGCCCGCCACCGGCAGCGCGACCGCGTGCTGCCAGTCGAGGTCGGCGGGCTTGGGGGCCACGGTGGTGGCCAGCGCGTACTCGGCGTACGAGCCGGTGTCCGACCAGCCCAGCACCTCGTCGCCCACCTGCACATCCCGCACGCCCTCACCCAGGGCGTCCACGACGCCGGCGAGCTCGTGACCGGGGACGGAGGGGAGCGGCGTGGGGAACAGGGCCTCCAGTGCCCCGGATCGGATCTTGCCGTCCAGGGCGTTCAGCCCGGCCGCCTCGACGCGGACGCGGATCTGCCCGGGGCCGGGCTGCGGGACCTCGACGTCGGCCTCGCGCAGCACTTCCGTGCCTCCGAAGCGGTCGAACAGGATGGCTTTCATGACGACTCCTCCCGTGCC
>NZ_JAPSKQ010000119.1 GCF_031181555.1 Streptomyces sp.
ACCGCTCGCGGGCCGAGGCGTTCGCCGCCACGCACGGCGTGGAGCGGACCCTCGGCTCGTACGCCGAGCTGCTGGCCGACCCCGGGGTGGACGTGGTCTACAACCCCCTCGCCAACGGCCTGCACGGCCCGTGGAACCTGGCCGCGCTCGCCGCCGGCAAGCACGTCCTGACGGAGAAGCCGTCGGCGAGCAACGCCGAGGAGGCAAAGGAGGTACGGGACGCGGCGGCGAAGTCCGGCACGGTCTTCATGGAGGCCTTCCACTACCTCTTCCACCCGGTCACCCGGCGCCTGCACGAGCTGCTGTCCTCCGGTGAGCTCGGCGAACTCCGCCACGTGGACGCGCTGGTGGCGATTCCGGCCCCGGACGCCGACGACCCCCGCTGGTCCCTTCCGCTGGCCGGCGGGGCCCTGATGGACCTCGGCTGCTACAGCCTGCACGCCCTGCGCATGCTCGCCCCCTGGGCGGGCGGAGCACCGCGCCTGCTCTCCGCGCGGGCCGGTGAACGGGCGGGCGCACCGGGCGTGGACGAGTGGCTGGAGGCGGATCTGGCGTATCCCGGCGGCGCGACGGGCACGGCCCGCTGCCACATGGCGTACGAGCGGCTGGAGATGAGCATCCGCGTCGTCGGCAGCCGGGGCGAGGCGACGGCCCCCAACTTCGTGCTCCCGCAGAGGGACGACCGGGTCCTGGTCCGCACCCCGGACGGCGAGCGCACGGAACGCCTCGGCACCCGCTCGTCGTACGCGTACCAACTGGAGGCGTTCGCCGCCCGGGTCCGCGAGGGGGCCGGACCGTCCCTGGACGCGGACGACGCCCTGACGACCATGCGGCTGATCGACGCCTGCTACGAGGCGGCCGGACTCGGTCCGCGCCCGCGCACCGCGCTCGGCGGCTGAGGCACCCGGACGCACCGGCATGCGATGCGGCCGTCCCCGACGGGACGGCCGCCGACGGTCCCACGAGCCGGGTCGGTCACTCGGGGGCGCTTCCTCCCGGCGGGATCACTCGGGTCGCCGATCCGTCTCCCCCGCTGTCCGGCCGCCGCGCCCGGGGGACGGGGAGCGAGCCGTGCGGGGCTGCTCCGCCGCCGGGCCCGGCTCGGCGAGCGCTTCCCGCAGGAACGGCAGGATGCCGCGCTCCAGCAAGGCCCCGCGCCGGGCGTCCCGGGCCCGCTCCGCCTCCCCGTACGAAACGCGCTCCCCTCTCGCACGCACGGACGAGGCGTCGCGCCTCGCGGTGATCACCATGCCCGTCGTGGTGATCACGACCATGGCCGCCGCACCCGCGGCGAACCACCACCCGAAGGTCACCGGGTCCCGCGCGCAGACCGGGTCCGGGTCGAACAGTCTGAACGCGTAACCGGCGAGGAGCAGCACCAGCGCCGCCGCCGCGCCGAGCAGCGTTCCCAGAACCGCGAGGGCGAGCCTCGGCCCCGTACCCCCGCCCGGTGGGGACGGCCGCGTGCGGGGGACCGCCGGACACGGCGGCGTACGGGCCCGCCGCCGCGGACCGGTGCAGCTCCCTGAGCGGAGCAAAGCCCCCACGGCCACCGTGAGTCGGTGCCGGGACATGGCGGCGCGCCCGGTTCACCGGTACAGCGCCGGCTTCTCCACCAGGTCGACCTCCACCCGGCCGCCGTCCTCCAGTGCGCGGATCCCCGCCTCGCAGACGGCCGCCGCGGCGTAGCCGTCCCAGGTGCCGGGGCCGGTCACCTCGCCGCGGCGGGTGGCGTCGACCCAGGCCTGGACCTCGTCGTCGTAGGCCTGGGCGAAGCGTTCGGTCCAGTCCTGCGCGATGGTGCCGCCCCAGCGGCCGGCCGTGTGGGTGACCAGGGCGTGGCCGTCACCGATGCGGGCGGTGCCGCGTTCGCAGACCGCCTCGGCCTGGACCTGGTAGCCGAAGCCGCAGTTGACGAAGATCTCGACGTCGGAGAGGGCGCCGCCGTCGGTCTCGAGGACGACGAACTGCGGGTCGCGCAAGCCCTCGGGGGCGCCGGAGGAGGGGGTGGGGCGCAGGACCGTGACGGCGGTGATCTCGTGGCCGAGGAGCCAGCGGGTGGCGTCGACCTCGTGGGCCACGGAGTCGCTGATCAGCATGGAGCTGGTGAAGAAGGGCGGGCTGGCCACGTTGCGGTGGCGGTTGTGCAGCATCAGCGGGCGGCCCAGTCGGCCGGTGGACAGCAACGCCTTCAGCTTCACGTACTCGGCGTCGTAGCGGCGCATGAAGCCGACCTGGACCCGGCGGTGGCCGAGGGCCTGTTCGGCTTCCATGACGCGCAGGGCGGAGGCCGCGTCGGGGGTGAGCGGCTTCTCGCACAGAACGGGCAGGTCGTGCTCGAACGCGGTGAGCAGGGCGGCCTCGTGGGCCGGTCCCGGCGAGGCGACGAGCACGGCGTCGACATCGGCCGCCGCCATCGCGGCGGCCGGGTCGGTGTGGGCGGTGCAGCCGTCGACGCCCGCGGCGACGGCTTTCGCCCGTTCGGCGTCGACGTCCACGACGGCGGTGACCCGCGCGCCGTTGATCACCCGGTCGATGCGGCGTACGTGGTCCGCGCCCATGCGGCCCGCGCCGATGACGGCGATTCCCAGTGGCTCGCGCCGGTTCATGTCTCTCACCTCCCTCTTCGGGTCGTCAGGCGCCGCAGGAGCGGAGGAATTTGCGGGTGCGCGCCGCGATCGGCAGGGGCTTGTCCGGCTCGCAGGGGTACATGTCCTGCTCGACGATGGCGAACAGGTCCACGCCCAGCTTCTGCGCGGCCGTGAGGACCGGACCCAGCTCGGGGACGCCGGCGGGCGGTTCGCACATCACTCCGCGCTGCACGGCCGGTCCGAACGGGATCTCGTTCTTGACCACGTCGGCGAGGACGTCCGGGTCGACCTGCTTGAGGTGGAGGTAGCCGATGCGTTCGCCGTAGGTCTCGATCAGCTTGACGCTGTCGCCGCCGCAGTAGGCGTAGTGGCCGGTGTCCAGGCAGAGGTTGACCAGGTCGGAGTCGGTCGAGTCGAGGAAGCGCTCGACGTGCTCCTCGGTGTCGATGTGGGTGTCGGCGTGCGGGTGGACGACGATGTCCAGGCCGTAGGTGTCCCGCACCTCGCGGCCGAGGCGTTCCATGCCCCGGGTGAGGTGACCCCACTGCTCGGTGGTCAGCTCCGGGGGCTCCAGGATCTCGGCGGTCCTGTCGTCGCGCCAGAAGGACGGGATGACGACGAGGTGCTTCGCGCCCATGGCCCGGGTGAGCGCGGCGACCCGGCCGACCTGCTCCCAGGTGGAGTCCCACTCGGACGGGCCGCGGTGCAGGCCGCAGAAGATGGTGCCGGCGGAGACCTTGAGGTTCCGCTTGTTCACCTCGTCGGTGAGGCGGGCCGGGTCGGTGGGGAGGTAGCCGTAGGGGCCGAGTTCGATCCAGGAGTAGCCGGCCTCGGCGACCTCGTCGAGGAAGCGCTGCCAGGGCACCTGCTGCGGGTCGTCGGGGAACCAGACGCCCCAGGAGTCGGGGGCGGAGCCGACCCGGATGCGGTCGAGCGCGACTGCCATGTCAGGACTTTCCTTCCGGGATTGCCTCGACGGGGGCCTGGAGGTCGTCCCCCTCGGGGAGCCTCTCGGTGTCGACGCCGCGGACCTGAGCCAACTCGTGCTTGAGGGCGGCCAGTTCGGAGCCGCCGGCCATGTGGTTGGTCAGCTCCTCGAGGCTGACCTCGCTGCGGTCGGCGCTCAGTTCCACGGTGCCCAGGCGCAGCACGCCGAAGTGGTCGCCGACCATGTAGGCGTGGTGGGGGTTGTGGGTGATGAAGATGACGCCGAGGCCGCGGTCGCGGGCCGTCGCGATGTATTTCAGGACGACGCCGGACTGCTTGACGCCGAGCGCGGCGGTCGGCTCGTCGAGGATGAGGACGCGGGCGCCGAAGTGGACGGCACGGGCGATGGCGACGCACTGGCGCTGTCCGCCGGAGAGCGTGCCGATGGGCTGCTCCAGGTCGTCCAGGACGATGCCCATGTTGCGCAGTTCCTCGTCCGCGGTCTTCTTCATGCGGTCGATGTCGAGGCGGCGCAGCGGCCAGGGACCCTTGGTCATCTCGGAGCCGAGGAAGAAGTTCCGCCACACCGGCATCAGCGGGACGACCGCGAGGTCCTGGTAGACGGTGGCGATGCCCTTGTCGAGGGCCTCGCGCGGGGTGGAGAACCGCACCGGCTCGCCGTCGACGAGGAACTCGCCCTCGGTGTGCTGGTGCAGGCCGGAAATGATCTTGATGAGGGTGGACTTGCCGGCGCCGTTGTCGCCGAGCACGCAGGTCACCTTGCCGGGGTGGACGGTGAGGTCGACGCCGTGCAGGGCGCGGATGTTGCCGTAGGACTTGCCGGCCCCGCGGAGTTCGACGAGCGGGCGGTCCCCGTCGGGTGCGGTGTCCTCGAGGACGGCCCCGTGGGTGCCGGTGGTGTTGTCGGTCATTGCGGTCACCTCCGGGTCGCCGTGCGCTGGACCCACAGATTGATGAGGACGGCGCCGAGCAGCATCACGCCGAGGAAGGCCTTGAACCAGTCGGGGTTCCAGCCGGCGTAGACGATGCCCTGCTGCACCATGCCGAACATGAAGGCGCCGAAGACCGGGCCGATCGCGGACCCGTAGCCGCCGGTGAGCAGGCAGCCGCCGATGACGGCCGCGGCGATGTAGATGAGCTCCTGGCCCACGCCCTCGCCGGACTGCACGGTGTTGAAGGAGAACAGGTTGTGCATGCCGACGAACCAGGCGCCGAAGCCGACCACCATGAACAGCGAGATCTTGGTGAAGGTGACGGGGACACCGACCGCGCGGGCGCTCTCCTTGTTGCCGCCGACCGCGAAGATCCAGTTGCCGTACTTGGTGCGCAGCAGGACCCAGGTGGCCAGGGCGGCGAAGACCAGCCACCACACGACGGTGATCTTCACCTGGACGCCGGCGACCTCGAAGGTGGAGGCGAAGATCGCCTTGGCCTGGTCGAAGCCGTCCATGTCGCTGATGTCGTCGGTGGCGACGTTGCCGGTGACCAGCTTCGTCACCGCGAGGTTGACGCCCTGCAGGATCAGGAAGGTGCCGAGGGTGACCAGGAAGCTCGGCAACCCGGTCCTGACCAGCATCCAGCCGTTGAACGCGCCGACGGCGAGGGACACCACCAGGGCGACGATCACGCCCGTCCAGACGTTCAGGGTGAGCTGGTAGCTGAGCATGCTCGCGGTCAGCGCCGAGGTCACGACGGCGACACCGGCCGAGAGGTCGAACTCGCCGCCGATCATCAGCAGGGCCACGGGCAGCGCCATGATCCCGATGGTCGACGACTGGTACAGGATGTTCGCCATCGAGCTGCCGTCACGCACCGGCGGGGCGGCGAACAGGAAGAACACCAGGACGGCCACGGCACCGAGGAACACGCCGACCTCGGGCCGGGCGAGCAGACGCAGCGCCAGCGGGCGCCGCACGGTGCGGCCGTCGGTCTGCTTCGGGCCGGGGGCCGGCGGTGTGTTCACCGCCGGCTCAGCCTGTTGGGTCATGCTCATCACCGAGTGCCCTTCGCGGCGAACCCGGAGACCGCTTCGACGTTCGACTTGTCGACGAACGCCGGGCCGGTCAGCACCGGCTGCTCACCGCCGCCGCTGTAGTTGCCGTTGTTCTTGTAGAGCCACAGACCGTCGATGGCGAGGTAGCCCTGGAGGTAGGGCTGCTGGTCCACGGCGAACTCGATGGAACCGTCCTGGATCGCCTTGGTCAGTTCCTTGTTGAGGTCGAAGGTGGCGACCTTCGCCTTGCTGCCGGCGTCGCCCACCGACTGCACCGCGGTCGGCGCGAAGGGGGCGCCGAGGGTGACGACGTAGTCGATGGAGGAGTCCTGCTTGAGCTTGGCGGTGACGGTCGACTTCACCGACGGCATGTCGGTGCCGTTGACGTTGACGACCTGGGTCCTGCCCTCGAAGGTCTTCTTCACCCCGTCGCAGCGCTGGGTCAGGCCGACGTTCCCCTGCTCGTGGACGACGCAGAGGGCGCTCTTGGCGCCGACCTCGTTGAGCTTCTTGCCGAACGCCTCGCCCGCGACGGACTCGTCCTGGCCGAAGAACTCCAGCAGGCCGAGGTCCTTCCAGTCGCTCAGTCCGGAGTTCAGGCCGACGACGGGGATGCCGGCCGCCTCCGCCTTGGCTATGACGCCCTTGAGCGCGTCCGGCTTGGCGAGGGTGACGGCGATGCCGTCGACCTTCTGGTCGATCGCGTTCTGCACCAGGTTGGCCTGGTTGCCCGCGTTCGGGTCGGCGGAGTAGACGAGGTCGACGTTGTCCTTGGCGGCCGCGGCCTCGGCACCCTTGCGGACGATGTCCCAGAAGGTGTCGCCGGGTGCCTGGTGGGTGACGAGGGCGACCTTCATGCGGGGCGTCGAGGCCTTGCCCGCGGAGGCCTCGGCTCCGCCTTCCTCGGACTTCTTGCCGCCGGAACCGCTGGAGCAGCCGGCGAGGGTCAGGGCGGCTGCCGCCGCGACCGCGACGAACGGCGCGATTCTGCGGGAGCGGGCGTGAGAAGAGCGGTCCATCTTTCCTGCACCTCACTGTGCTACGCGGGGAAAGGGCGGGAGTCCGAGGATCCGGTGCCCGAAGCCCCGGGAGTCCGGGTGGTGTGCCGTGGAACACGGCTGTCGTGCTGGGACGGGATCCAATCCCCTGTTGCGCCTGCTGTCAATACTTTGTTAAGACATCATTTCACAAGCTCGTCCGAATGTAAGTACAAACTATTGACATGACCGCCCTCCGCGACCTACACCTGAGAGGCGGCAGGTCCCCGGGATCCACGCCCTCACCGTGGCAGGGCGTCCCGGGACCCGCATCCCAGCAGCTCGAGGAGCGTCGCTCAATGGCCGACTCACCACAGTATTTCGATCTGATCACCATGGGCCGCATCGGGGTCGATCTCTACCCGCTGCAGACCGGTGTACCGCTGTCGCGGGTGGAGACGTTCGGGAAGTTCCTGGGCGGTTCCGCCGCGAACGTCGCGGTCGCCGCCGCCCGCCTGGGCCGTTCCGCGGCGGTGATCACCCGCACGGGAGACGACCCCTTCGGCGCCTATCTGCACGAGGCACTGGGGGACTTCGGCGTCGACGACCGCTGGGTCACACCGGTCGCGGCGTACCCCACCCCGGTCACGTTCTGCGAGATCTTCCCGCCGGACGACTTCCCGCTGTACTTCTACCGCCGGCCCAAGGCCCCCGACCTGGAGATCCACCCCGACGAGCTGGACCTGGCCGCCGTCCGCGCGGCCGGCATCTTCTGGATCACCGGCACCGGCCTGAGCGAGGAGCCGAGCCGCACCTCCACCCTCACCGCCCTTCAGGCCCGGGACAGGGCCGGCACCACCGTCTTCGACCTCGACTGGCGCCCGATGTTCTGGCGCGACCCGGACCAGGCCCGCCCGTACTACCGCGAGGCCCTGCGGCACGCCACGGTCGCGGTCGGCAACCTCGACGAGTGCGAGGTCGCCACCGGGGTGCGCGAGCCCGAGGCGTGCGCCGAGGCTCTGCTGGCGGCGGGCGTGGAGCTGGCCGTCGTCAAGCAGGGGCCCAAGGGCGTCCTCGCCGTGCACCGCGACGGCACCCGCGCCGAGGTGCCGCCGGTGCCGGTCGAGGTGGTCAACGGCCTCGGTGCGGGCGACGCCTTCGGCGGCTCGCTCTGCCACGGTCTGCTCTCCGGCTGGGACCTGGAGCGGACCATGCGCCACGCCAACGCGGCCGGCGCCCTCGTCGCCTCGCGCCTCGCCTGCTCGTCCGCCATGCCGACCGAACCGGAGGTCGCGGACCTCCTCGCGCGGGCCGCGTCGCCGGGCGGCGCGAGCCGGCCGAGCCAGCCCTGAACGGAGCCCTTCCTTGAACCTCAGCATCCCCGACCTCACCACGGTCCGAGCCCGCAATCCCGAGGCCGTCGCCGAGGCGGCCGCCCGCCGGGCGCGCCGCCCGCTGATCGGCGACAGCGGCCGGCTGATGATCGTGGCCGCCGACCACCCGGCCCGGGGCGCGCTCGGCATCGGCGACCGGCGGCTGGCCATGGCCAACCGCGCCGACCTGCTGGAGCGTCTGTGCATCGCGCTGTCCCGGCCCGGTGTCGACGGGGTGCTCGCCACCGCCGACATCCTGGAGGACCTGCTGCTGCTCGGGGTGCTGGAGAACAAGGTCGTCATGGGCTCGATGAACCGCGGCGGCCTGGCCGGCGCGGCCTTCGAGATGGACGACCGCTTCACCGGCCACCGCCCCGAGGACATCGAACGCCTGGGCTTCGACGCGGGCAAGCTCCTCGTGCGCATCGACTACGACGATCCGGGCTCCCTGGCCACCCTCGAGTCCACCGCCCGTGCCGTCGACGCCATGGCCGCACGCCGGCTCCCGGTGTTCGTGGAGCCGTTCATCTCCCGCCGGGTCGACGGCCGGGTCCGCAACGACCTGTCCGCCGAGGCCGTCACCCGCTCCATCGCCATCGCGTCCGGTCTGGGCGGCACCTCCGCCTACACCTGGCTGAAGCTCCCGGTCACCGACGACGCCGACGACATGGCGGAGGTGCTGCAGACCACCACGCTGCCCGTCGTGCTGCTCGGCGGCGAGGTCGGCGACCAGGAGGCGGCCTACGAGCGGTGGGGCAAGGCGCTGCGGCTGCCCTCCGTGCTGGGCATGGTCGTCGGCCGGTCGCTGCTCTACCCGGCCGGGGGCACGGTGGAGACGGCGGTGGACACGGCCGTCGGCCTGCTGTGAGACACCGGTCCCGGGACGCCGCCCCGGGACACCTGCTGCGACACGCTGTTCCGACCCGCCCGTTCCCAGACGGAGGCATGGCATGACGTACCACCTTCCCGCCGGCAGGGCACTCGCCGGCCCCTACCTCGTCGACGTGACCCCGGAAACGGCCGGCTGGGGGTACTCCTCCCTGCGCGTGCTGGAGCTGCCGCCGGGCGGCACGCACACCTTCGACACCGGCGACAGCGAGTGGATCGTGCTCCCGCTGAGCGGCGGCTGCACGGTCACCGCCATCGACGACTTCGGCCACCACGCCTTCGAACTCTCCGGCCGCACCGGCGTGTTCGACGGCGTCAGCGACTTCGCCTACGTCCCGCGCGACGCCCGTGCGACGGTGGCCTCGGCCGGCGGCGGACGGTTCGCGCTCACCGGCGCCCGCTGCACCCGCCGGCTGCCCGCCCGCTACGGACCGGCCGCCGGCGTCCCCGTGGAGCTGCGCGGCACCGGCAGCTGCTCCCGCCAGGTCAACAACTTCGGCGCGGCAGACGTGTTCGAGTGCGACAGGCTGATCGCGGTCGAGGTCATCACCCCGGGCGGCAACTGGTCGTCCTTCCCGCCGCACAAGCACGACGAGCACCGGCCGGGCGAGGAGTCCGTGCTGGAGGAGATCTACTACTTCGAGTTCGCCGGCCACGACGGCACCCCCGGCCTCGGGTACCAGCGGGTCTCCCCCTCCGGCCCGGGCCGCGACACGGACGTGCTGGCCGAGGTGCGCGACGGCGACGTCGTCCTCATCCCGGACGGCTGGCACGGGCCGTCCATGGCCGTGCCGGGCCACCACATGTACTACCTCAACGTCATGGCGGGCCCCGGGGCCGAGCGCGCCTGGCTGATCTGCGACCACCCCGACCACGCCTGGATCCGCGACACCTGGCCGGACCAGCCCGTCGACCCCCGCCTCCCCCTCTACACCACCCCCGAGAGGTCCGCATGAGCGCCACCACCCGCCGACTGACGACCGCCCAGGCGCTGGTGCGGTTCCTGTCCGTCCAGTACACCGAGCGCGACGGCGTACGGCGCCGGCTGATCGCGGGCACCTGGGGCATCTTCGGCCACGGCAACGTGGCGGGCATCGGGCAGGCCCTCGTCGAGTACGCCGGCGTCATGCCGTACCACCAGGGCCGCAACGAGCAGTCCATGGTGCACGCCGCCGTCGGCCACGCCCGCCAGCTGAACCGGCTCTCCGCGCAGGCGGTGACGACGTCCATCGGACCCGGCGCGACGAACCTGGTCACCGGCGCCGCCCTCGCCACGATCAACCGGCTGCCGGTGCTCCTGCTGCCCGGCGACTACTTCGCCTCGCGCGCCGCCGACCCGCTGCTCCAGCAGCTGGAACACCCGGTCGGGGCCGACGTGTCGGTCAACGACACGCTCCGCCCGGTGTCGAGGTACTTCGACCGCGTCACCCGCCCGGAGGCGCTGATCCCCTCCGCGCTCAACGCCGTGCGGGTGCTCGCCGACCCGGCCGAGACCGGCGCCGTCACCCTCGCGCTGCCGCAGGACGTGCAGGCGGAGGCGTACGACTGGCCGGAGGAGTTCTTCGCCGAGCGCGTCTGGTACGTGCGCCGTCCCGCCCCGGACCCGGTGGAGCTGGCGGCAGCCGTGGAGGCCGTACGGGCCGCGAGGCGCCCGCTGATCGTCGCGGGCGGCGGCGTCCACCACAGCGAGGCCGAGGAGGCCCTGAGG
This sequence comes from Streptomyces sp., assembly GCF_031181555.1. Taxonomy (GTDB): domain Bacteria; phylum Actinomycetota; class Actinomycetes; order Streptomycetales; family Streptomycetaceae; genus Streptomyces; species Streptomyces fimbriatus. The sequence continues at coordinate 10,479 of NZ_JAPSKQ010000119.1, forward strand.
GCGTTCGTGGACGCCACCGGCATCCCGGTCGCCTCCACCCAGGCCGGCAAGGGCTCCCTGCGCCACGACCACCCCGCCGACCTCGGCGGCATCGGCCACACCGGCACGGCCGTGAGCGACGCGCTCGCCCGCACCGCCGACCTGGTGATCGGCGTCGGCACCCGCTACACCGACTTCACCACCGCCTCCGGCACCCTGTTCCAGAACCCGGACGTCCGCTTCCTCAACCTCAACATCACGGGCTTCGACGCGCACAAACTGGCGGCGCGCACCCTGGTCTGCGACGCGCGGACGGGGCTCGAGCGGCTGACCGAGGCCCTCACCGGCCATCGCGTGGACGCGGCGTACACGGCCGAGTACCGGGCCGGCAAGGAGCGCTGGGAGCAGGTCGTCGAGACCGCCTACCGGGCCGAGGACGACAGCGCCGTACCGACCCAGACCCAGGTGCTCGGCGCGCTCGACGCCGTCGTGGGCGACGAGGACGTGGTGATCAACGCGGCCGGTTCGCTCCCCGGCGACCTGCACAAGCTGTGGCGCGCGCGCAGCCCGCGCCAGTACCACCTGGAGTACGGCTACTCCTGCATGGGCTACGAGATCCCGGCCGCCCTCGGCGTGCAGCAGGCCGCCCCCGGCACGCCGGTCTGGGCGCTGGTCGGCGACGGCACCTACCTGATGATGCCGACGGAGCTCGTCACCGCGGTCCAGGAACGCCTGCCCGTGAAGGTGGTCCTCGTCCAGAACCACGGCTACGCCTCCATCGGCGGCCTGTCCGAGGAGACGGGCGGCGAGCGGTTCGGCACCGCCTACCGCCACCGGGCCGACGACGGCACCTTCACCGGTGCCCCGCTGCCCGTCGACCTGGCCGCCAACGCGGCCAGCCTCGGCATGGACGTGCTGCGCGCCAAGACCGTGCGGGAACTGCGCCACGCGCTGGCCGAGGCCCGCGCCTCCGACCGTCCGACGTGCGTCTACGTCGAGACCGACCCGACCCCCACCGCTCCCCCGGCCGAGGCCTGGTGGGACGTGCCGGTGGCCGAGGTGGCGTCCCGCGAGGCCGCCGTCCGGGCCCGGGAACGGTACGACTCCCAGGTCGCCGGACGCCGCCGCCACCTGTAGCGACTTCTGACCCGCTCGCGCCCTCATCAGGGAGGAACTCCATGGCGAAGACCGGTGGCCCCGCACGTGCCGTGACCGAACCAGCGCTGAGCACCCTGGATTTCGCCCTGGACCGGGGCAGTCCGGTGCCGCTGTACTACCAGCTCGCGCAGCAGTTGGAGGCGGCGATCGGGCACGGGGCCCTCGCCCCGGGCGACCTCCTGGGCAACGAGGTCGACCTGTCCGTGCGCCTCGGCCTGTCCCGCCCCACCGTCCGCCAGGCCATCCAGTCCCTCGTCGACAAGGGACTCCTGGTCCGGCGGCGCGGGGTGGGCACCCAGGTGGTGCACAACCAGGTCAAGCGACCTCTGGAGCTGAGCAGCCTCTACGACGACCTGGAGGCGGCCGGCCAGGGCCCGAGCACCCAGGTGGTCCGCAACGAGACGGTTCCGGCGTCCGCCGAGGTGGCGGCCGCCCTGGGCCTGGCCGAGGGCGGCGAGGTGGTCCTCCTGGAACGCCTCCGCCGCACCCACGGCCATCCGGTCGCCCTGCTGTGCAACTACCTCCCGTCCGGCCTGCTCGACCTGGACGGCGCCCGCCTGGAGTCGACCGGCCTGTACCGCATGATGCGTGCGGCGGGCATCGTCCTGCACAGCGCCCGCCAGACCGTCGGCGCCCGCTCGGCCACCGCGGCGGAGGCCGCCCGCCTGGACGAGAAGGAGGGCGCCGCCCTCCTCACCATGCAGCGCACCGCCTACGACGACACGGGGCGGCCGGTGGAGTTCGGGACGCACGTCTACCGCGCGTCCCGGTACGCGTTCGACTTCCGGCTGCTGGTCAGACCGTGAGGCCCGCGCTGAAGGGAGTGACCGGGCGCCGGAGGCGCTCACCGTCCACGGTGAGGTCGACCGCCTCGTTGAAGAAGGCCAGCCGCCCCCTGATCGCGGCCACGGCGGGCAGGGGGTCGGGATAGCTCCACACGATGTTCGGCGGCACGGCGGCCCCACCGCGCCAGGACCAGTACGGGGCGGCCGTGCCCTTGTACGGGCATCGGGTGCTGTGGTCCGTGGCGTCGAAGAGGTCCAGGCGGACGTCCCGGCGCGGAATGTAGTAGCGGACCGGCAGGGAGGTCTCGAAGAGCAGGACCGGGGTCCGGGTGTCGGCGACGACCGTGCCGTCGATCCCCACCTGAACGTGGCGGCTGCTCGGCACGGCGTCCACCCGGGTGTGCGGGTCGCGGGGGTGGACGAAGATCTCCTCCTCTTCCTCGTACCAGTGGTCGAGTCCCGTGTCGGTGCGCAGGAACCACTCGAAGGCGACGTGCCCGGCCAGGTCGTCCGCGGGGAACGTCCAGGCCGCGTTCGGGCGCACCCCGCCGGCGACCTCGAGGTCGTGGAAGACCGTCGAGCCGGTGTGCTTGCCCGTGGGCGGGCTCTGCGCGGGGCGGAGGAGGTCCGTGCGCACCTCCTCGCGGGGGAAGGCGTACTGCGGGACGGGCAGCCGGGGCTCCCAGACGAGGACCGGATGGCGGCTGTCGACGACGGTGGTGTCGCCCGCGGTACCGCGCACCCAGCGCTCGCTGGGCTCCCACAGCAGGCCTTCGGGGGTCGCCCGCAGGGCACGGGCGGCGGGGTGGGTGGTCATGGCCGGCACTCCCTCCGGATGTCCGGGTACCTCTCCCACGGTCCCACCGGCGGGCCCGGACGTCTCAGTGCGCCCCGTCCAGCCGGGCCCGCTGCTCCGCCGACAGTTCCAGGTCCACGGCCGCCAGGTTCTCCTCCAGCTGGGTCACCGAGGACACCCCGACCAGCGGGAGGATCGGCAGCTCGTGACCGAGCTGCCAGGCCAGCACCACCTGGTTGACGGTCGCCCCGGTCTCGTCGGCGATCTCGCGCAGCACCGCGAGCCGGGCCGGGGTGCCCGGGTGGTCGAAGTCGTGGGGCAGCCGGTCGGGGCGGGTGTACGCGCCCTTGAGCAGCGGCGAGTAGGCCACCAGGGTCAGTCCGGGTTCGGCCCGCAGGTAGGCGGCCGTCTCGGCGCCGGCGTGGCCGAGGCTGCCGTCGGGGAACAGGTCCTCGGGGACGTCGGTGCGGGGGCGCAGGTAGCTGTGCGCGTACTGGAGCACCTCGTAACCGGGCAGCCCGGCCGCCGCCGCGAGGGCGCGGGCCCGCTCCACCCGCCACACGGCGTGGTTGCTCACGCCGAGCAGCCCCACCGTGCCCTCGGCGACCAGGGCCGCGAAGCCCTCGACCGTCTCGCGCTGGGGGACGGTGTGGTCGTCGATGTGCGCGTACAGCAGGTCCAGCCGCTCCGTGCCGAGCCGTTCCCTACTGCGTTCCGCCGACTCCCGGATCACCTTCGCCGACAGGCCCTCGGGGTTGTCGGTGTAGCTCGTGCCGGGGGCGAGGGGGCGGGCGCCGAGCTTGGTCGCGACGACGATCTCGTCGCCGACGCCGCGGCTGCGCCGCCAGCGGCCGAGCAGTTCCTCGCTCTGCCCGCCCTGCCCGCCGTCGGTCCAGAAGGCGTAGTTGTCGGACGTGTCGATGAAGTTCCCGCCGGCCTCGACGTAGCGGTCGAGGACGGCGAAGGAGGTCTTCTCGTCGGTCACCGATCCGAACAGCATCGCGCCGAGCGCGAGCACGCTCACCTCGCGGCGGGTCTGCGGATCGGTGCCGATCGTGCGGTACTTCATGGTTTTTCCTCCCGTTCGCGCCCCGTTGTCGGGGACGGAACGGGAGTCTTCCTCTTGAAGCGCGCTTCAAGTCAAGCGCGCCGGACACTCCCGGGGGTCAGCGGGCGAACGGCCCGTCCAGCGCGGCCCACTGGAGCAGCATGATGGTCTTGGCGTCGTTGATCTCGCCGGTGCGGATCATCTCCAGGGCCCGGCGGAAGGGCAGTTCGAGGATCTCGATGTCCTCGCCCTCCTCGTCCAGGCCCCCGCCTTCGTGGGTCCGGGTCGAGGCGCCGTAGGCGGCGGCGTAGAAGCTGACGCGCTCGGTGACCGAGCCGGGGCTCATGTAGACGTCGAAGACGTGCCGGACGGCGCCGATGGTGTGCCCGGTCTCCTCCACCACCTCACGGCGCACGGCGATCTCCGGGTGCTCGTCCTCGTCGTCGAGCAGGCCGCCCGGCGTCTCGATCAGCATGCCGTCGGGGTGGCCGTTGACGTACACCGGGAAGCGGAACTGCCGGGTGAGCAGCACGGTTTCGCGTTCGGTGTCGTAGAGGAGCATCGTGGCGCCGTTGCCGCGGTCGTGCGTCTCGCGTTCCTGGGTGCTCCAGGTGCCGTCGGCGTGCTGGAAGTCGAAGGTGGTGGTCCGCTCGACGTACCAGTGGCTGGACAGCAGTTTCACGTCCCGGACCTTCACCCGGGGATTGCCGGTCAGGTCCCGGCCGGTCCGGTCGAGTCCGGTGCGGCCCCGGCGGTCCGGGGTGTCGACTCCGGCGGTCATCACAGGGCCGCCGGGCGGGAGGACACGTGCAGGGAGGTTGCGTACAGAGTGGTCATGCCCGCTTTTATAGAACGTCCGTCGCCGCACGCTCAGCGCAACGCCCGTTCCAGTGCGTCCCGGTGATCGGAGACCCACTGGTACGCCCTCTGCACCTCTGTCACCGCCCCGGCGTCACAAAGCCGCCTCATCGCGGCGTCACCCGCACCGGCCTCTCTCTCGATGCCCCGCCGGCACCGGTCCTGCCACCACAGGATCGTGGGTATGAGAGGTCGTCTGTCCTGCAGTTCGTAGCCGTCGGCGATCAACCGCGTACGCCGGGCCGCCTCCGTGGCGTCGGCCACCGATGGACCGAGAGCGAGGTACTGCCAGCAGACGTGAGCGACGTCGTGGATCCGCGCGCCCGGCGCCGCCAGATCCCAGTCGATGAAGGCCACGGGGCGCAGCTCGCCGCCGACCGGCCGGTAGACGGTGTTCTTGGGCGACAGGTCGTTGTGGCACACGACCTCCTGAGTCCCGGCCAGTGAAGAGCCGGCCGTCGGATCGTGGAACTCGCGCACGAGCCGGACAACCGCCACCAGACTTTCGTCCGACGAGACAGCAGCAGGTTGCCGCGGCTCCCAGGCCACATGTCCGTCAAGGTGGCCGAGGACCTCACGGCCCTTGTCATCCACGCCGAGAAACCGCGGGGCTCCGTCCCAGCCGCCCGCTTCGAGCAGCCTCAGCAGATCACCCACGAACCTCGTTCGGGCGGATACCGGACGGCGCACAGTGTCCCCGACACGAACGACGGCATTGACGAACCCCCCGGGCAAGAATGATCGAGGGCCTTGTCCCACCGAGGTGGGACAAGGCCCTGAACCGGGCTTCAAGCCCTTTGCACCGTCGGGACGACAGGATTTGAACCTGCGACCCCTTGACCCCCAGTCAAGTGCGCTACCAAGCTGCGCCACGTCCCGGTGCGCTCGCATGCGGTGACCCGCGTGATCGCGCGAACAGCACTTTACCCCACACCGCGCCCCGCACCGAAGCGGGCCGGGCGCGGGACAATCGGCGTATGGACAGCACGGACAGGACATCCTCGGACCGGACGGCCGTCGCGCGGGACCGTGACAGCGGGGGCCGGGCGCGCAACGCCCGGCCGCGGGACGGGCTGGGGCGGCCCCTGCCGTACGGCGCGGAGGGGGTGCCCCGGCAGCCCGAGGGGGTCGTCCGGCGGCCGGAGGAGAGCGTCGCCGAGGCGCAGCGGCTGCTGGACGAGGGGAAGCCGTTCCACGCGCACGAGGTGTTCGAGGACGCCTGGAAGTCGGGGCCGGAGGAGGAGCGCGCGCTGTGGCGGGCTCTGGCCCAGCTCGCCGTGGGGCTGACCCATGCCGCGCGCGGGAACGTCACGGGCGGGGCGCGGCTGCTGCGGCGCGGGGCCGGTGCGGCTCAGGAGTGGGCGGCGGGGGCCGGGGGCGAGCGGAGTCCGCACGGGATCGATCTCGCCGGTGTCGTCGCCTGGGCCCGGGAACTGGCCGCGGAGGTGGAGCGGGGTGGTGGCGCGCCCGTGGACCCGGCGGCGCGGGCGCCCCGACTGCGGTGTCCCGCGTAGGAACGGCCCCCGGGGGAGGGCGGGCCCCGGCCGGGGTGCGGTGTGGGCGGCGCCGGTGCCGTGCGGCAGACTCGGGGCGTGCGAAAGATTCATGTCATCGGTATCGGCGCGGGCGACCCCGACCAGCTGACCCTGCAGGCGGTCAAGGCGCTGCGGGGCACGGACGTGTTCTTCGTCCTCGACAAGGGCGAGGTGAAGGCGGACCTCACCCGACTCCGCCGGGACATGCTCGACGCGCATGTGCCGGAGGGGACGTACCGGGTCGTCGAGGCACGCGACCCGGAGCGGGACCGCTCGGCCGGCGGCGCGGCCTACTCCCCCGCCGTCGGGGACTGGCGCAGCGCCCGCGCGGACATCTACGAGCGGCTGATCGCCGAGGAGCTCGGCGAGGACGGGACCGGCGCGTTCCTGGTGTGGGGGGACCCGTCGCTGTACGACAGCACGCTCGCGATCCTCGAGGAGGTCCTGGAGCGGGGCACCGTCGCCTTCGCGTACGACGTCGTGCCGGGGATCAGCAGCGTCTCGGCGCTGGTCGCCCGGCACCGGACGGGGCTCAACCGCGTCGCCCGCCCGGTCCAGATCACCACGGGCCGGCGGCTCGCCGAGGGCTTCCCCGAGGGCGTGGACGACGTGGTGGTGATGCTGGACGCCCACCAGGCCTTCCGGCAGTACGCCGGCGAGGAGGGTGAGGACATCGACATCTACTGGGGCGCCTACATAGGCACCCCGGACGAGATCCTCGTCTCCGGCCCCCTCGCCGAGGTCGCGCCGCGGATCGAACGGCTCCGCGCGGAGGCCCGCGAGCGCAAGGGCTGGATCATGGACACGTATCTGCTGCGGCGCCGGTCGCCCGGGCGGTAGGCGGTACGCGGACCGGGCACGCCCTGGTGGGGGTGGGCACGCGTCGTGGTCCCCGGCACGCACGTCCGCCGTCACGGCCGGTCGGGGACGTCCAGCCAGTGCAGAGCCGCCGCCGCGTCGGGGACGACGGTCACCCCGTCCGGAAGGGGCGGGCGCCGTACGACCACGACCGGCAGCCCGAGGTCGCGGGCCGCGGTGAGTTTGGCGGACGTCGCCGCTGCGCCGCTGTCCTTCGTCACCAGCACGTCGACACGGTGGTCGCGCAGGAGCGCCGTTTCGTCGGCCACGGTGAAGGGGCCCCGGGCCAGCAGGACGCGCGTGTGCGGCGGCATGGGCGGTTCGGGCGGCTCCACCGACCGGACGACGAAGCGCAATTCCGTCAGGTGGGCGAAGGCCGCGAGGCCCAGGCGGCCGGTGGTGAGGAGGACCCGGTGGCCGAGCCGGGGCAGCAGGTCGGCCGCCGCGGCCTGCGAGGGGACCGGGTGCCAGTCGTCGTGCGGACCCGGCCGCCAGCCCGGCCGGCGCAGGACCACCAGGGGCAGTCCGGTCGCGGTCGCGGCCCGTGCCGCGTTCGCCGTGATGGTCTCCGCGAAGGGGTGCGTCGCGTCGACCACGGCGTCCACCCGGTGCTCGCGCAGCCAGTCCGCCAGCCCCCGCGCGCCGCCGAAACCGCCGACGCGTACGTCGCCCGCGACGGCTCCCGGCCGTGCCACGCGCCCGGCGAGCGAAGTGGTCACCTTGGTTCCGGGGCGGGCGGTCAGCTCGGTGGCCAGTTCGCGTGCCTCGGTGGTGCCGCCGAGGACCAGGATGTGCGGGGACATGACGCCGAGGGTACGAGGCCCGGGTGCCGTCTTCGGCACCGGTCCGCCCGCCTCCCCGGCCGCCGGTGACCGGCGCCCGGGATTCCGGCCGCACAGACGTGCGCTAACGGCCTACGATGACGCCGGCGACTGGAGGAGTCATGGCCGTGGACTTGAGCAGGCAGGGCTACCGCGTCCAGCGGTGGGCGGCGCGGGGGGCGCTGGCCGCCGCCGCGCTCGCGGTGGTGACCCCCCTCGTCTACGGCGGGCTGCGCGGCCTGCTGCTGCTGGTCTGCGGGATCGCGGGGCTGGGGCTCAGCGCGGCCGCCGTGTGGTGGACGCTGACCCTGCGGGGCCCGCTGCGGTGGGGGTCCGCGCTGATCGCCGTGTGCGTGCCCGCCGCCGTGCTCACCCTGTTCGCCGCGACCCTGTTCTGGGTGTTGCCGGTGTCGCTGGTCCTGTGGGGCCTGGCGGTGTGGTGCGGCCGGTTCGCGCTGCGGGGCACGGGCGGTGAGCGGGCCCGTGTGCGGGAGCGGCGGCTGCCGCCGCCCCGGCGTCCGGTGCTGATCATGAATCCCCGGTCGGGCGGCGGCAAGGTGGGCCGGTTCCGGCTGCGGGAGAAGGCGGAACGCATGGGGGCGCGGGTCGTCCTGCTCGATCCGAACGAGCGGCACGACGTCACCGCGCTGGCCCGGGCCGCCGTCGCGGACGGCGCGGATCTGCTGGGCGCCGCGGGCGGCGACGGCACACAGGCGCTGGTCGCGGCCGTGGCCGCCGAGCACGACATCCCGTTCCTCGTGATCAGCGCCGGGACGCGCAACCACTTCGCCCTGGACCTCGGCCTCGACCGCGGCGACCCGGCCGCCTGCCTCGACGCGCTGACGGACGGCGTCGAGCTCCGCGTCGACCTGGGTTTCGCGGGTGAGCAGCCGTTCGTGAACAACGCCTCCTTCGGCGCGTACGCGGCGATCGTGCAGAGCCCCGCCTACCGCGACGACAAGATCGGCACCAGCCTGGAGATGCTGCCCGGTCTGCTCACCGGCCGGCAGGGGCCCCGGCTGGTCGTCCGCGCGGGGGACACGACGCTCACCGCTCCGCAGGCCGTGCTGGTGAGCAACAACCCGTACCACACCGGCGATCCCTTCGGACTCGGCCGGCGCGAACGGCTCGACTCCGCCGTGCTCGGTGTCCTCGGCGTCCGGCTGGAGGGCGCCGTCGACGCCGCCGCGCTGCTGCTGAACCCCGAGCCGAGCGGGCTCACCCTCCTGACCGCCCCCGAGGTCGTCATCGAGGCGGACCGCGCGGAGATCGAGGCCGGGGTCGACGGGGAGGCGATGGTGCTGCCGGCGCCCGTCCACTGCCGCATCGCACCGGGCGCGCTCCGCGTCCGCGTCCCGCGCAGGCGGCCCGGCGTCAGGAAGCCTCCGCAGCGACTGGACTGGCGGCGGCTGCGCAAGCTGGCGGCGACGGTCGGCCGCACGGCCGCACCCAGCCGGCTGCGCCACCCGGACGGCTCACCGGCCCACCCGCACGAGCCGACCG
>NZ_JAPSKQ010000120.1 GCF_031181555.1 Streptomyces sp.
GATCCCGTCGGCGGACGAGATCGGGCGCGAGTTCGAGCGGTTCCTGGCGGAGCGCGAAGGGGACGGCTGACGGGACCTGACGACGGGGGCGGGTCCGCCGGAGGGCCTGCCGGAGCCAGGCCCTAAGCTTCCGCTCATGCTGAAGGTGGGCCTGACCGGCGGGATCGGCGCCGGCAAGAGCGAGGTGTCCCGGCTGCTCGTCGAGTGCGGGGCGGTGCTGATCGACGCGGACCGCATCGCGCGTGAGGTCGTCGCGCCGGGGACACCCGGTCTCGCGGCGGTCGTGGACGCCTTCGGCGCGGACGTGCTCGCTCCGGACGGCAGCCTGGACCGGCCCAAGCTGGGCTCCATCGTCTTCGCCGACCCGGACAGGCTCGCCGTCCTCAACTCGATCGTCCACCCCCTGGTGGGCGCCCGCTCCCGCGAGCTGGAGGAGGCCGCCGCCGAGGACTCCGTCGTCGTCCACGACGTCCCCCTCCTCACGGAGAACGGCCTCGCCCCCCTCTACGACCTCGTGATCGTCGTCGACGCGAGCCCCGAGACGCAGCTCGACCGGCTCGTGCGGCGGCGCGGCATGAGGGAGGAGGACGCCCGCGCCCGTATGGCAGCCCAGGCGACCCGCGAGCAGCGCCGGGAGATCGCGGACATCGTCATCGACAACGACGTCCCCCTCGACGCGCTGGAGCGGCGCGTGAAGGACGTATGGGCCGAACTCGTCCGCAGAGCACGGGCGTCCCGGCGGGCCCCTCAGGAATAGCGACCCCGGGCGAGGCGTTGAACCCCTCCAGCGAGGGAAGGATTGCGCCGTGCCCGAGACCAGTGGTTCGAACGGACGTACGCCGGAGACGCACGTCATCGACTTCCGCGCCGCCGAGCAACTGCTCGCCTCCCGGGATCCGCAGGGCGCGGTGAAGCTGCTCGACGGCGTCATCGACGTCCACCCGGAGAACACCGCCGCGCGGCTGCTGCGCGCGCGGGCCTTCTTCGCCGCGGCCCAGCTGCGGCCCGCCGAGCTGGAGTTCTCCCTCGTCCTGGAGCGCGAGCCGGACAACGCCTTCGCCCACTTCGCCCTCGCCCGCACCTACCAGCGCCAGAACCGCCCCCGCCCGGCCAAGCGCCACTTCCGGCTGGCGGCGGCGCTGGACCCGAACCCGGAGTACCTCGAGGCGGCGCGCTTCGAGGGGTGAGCGGCCCGCGCCCGCCGCTGCCGCGGAAGCCGCTACGGCCGGCTGCTCGGCGGCTGGTACGGCGGGATGTCGCGGCCCGGCTGGTAGTGGGCGCCCTGGCGGATGTGCCGCACGACGACGACCAGGTCGACCGTGACGATCAGCCACAGCAGCCCGCAGGCGAGCGCCCAGCCCGGGCGTCCCGCGATCGCGAACGCCGCGGTCCCGAACACCGTCCAGACCAGGCCCCAGACGCTCAGCCAGAACCGCATCCGCAGGGCGCTGCGCGCGGTCACCGGTTCACTGCCCGTACGTTTCACGATCACCACTCCCGTCCACGGCTCCCCCTCCGTTCCGGGTTCCCCGGACGAGGAGCAGGCATGATGCGGCCGGAGTCCCCGCGATCCGACGCCGGCTGACTCGATCGGGTGAGCCCGCGGCGCGTGGGAACGGGCGTGCGGAGGCGGGCCGTTGGACGGGCATGGAACTGAGAATGCGTGAGGGGTACGAGGGGACGGGTCCCGGGGCGATCACCCCGGACGGCTGCGCGGTGGAGCTCTACGCGCGGCTGCCCGTCGGGGACGAGCCGGACATCATCGCCGCGGCGGTGCCCGAGGGCGCCCGCATCCTGGAGCTGGGCAGCGGCGTCGGGCGGATGACCCACGCCCTGCTGGAGCGCGGTTTCGAGGTCACGGCGGTGGACGAGTCCGCCGAGATGCTGGAGCGCGTGCGCGGGGCGCGGACGATATGCAGCCCCATAGAGGGGCTCGACCTGGGCGAGACGTTCGACGTGGTGCTGCTGGCGTCGTTCCTGGTGCATGTGGGGGACGTCGAGGTGCGGCGGGGAATGCTGCGCGCCTGTGTGCGGCATCTGGCGAAGGGCGGGTGCGTACTGATCCAGCGGGAGGGCGAGGACTACCACACCAACGTGCCGCGCGAGCGGGTGGACCCCGCCGGCTTCACCGTGCGGATCGTGTCGTCGGAGCCGGTCGGCGACGGGGTCGACTCGGTGCGCGCGGAGTACGTGTTCCCGGACGCGACCTGGACGCAGACGTTCCGGGCGCGGCCGTTGACGAGGCAGCAGTTCGAGGAGGCGCTGGGGGAGGCGGGCCTGAGGGTGGACCGGTATCTGACGGCGGACCGGGTGTGGGTGAGGGCGGTGCCGGTGACGGGCGGCTGAGGGCGACATTCCCTTCGCGCAGCGATGAGTTCGGGGGTGAAGCGCGGTCTGTCTCCGTGACAGCAACACACACCGCTTCCCACAGGAGACCCCCATGTCCGAGACCACCGCTCCCGCCGCGAACGCCGCCTCTGCGACCTCTGTCTCCCCGAGGACCGTCGTCGCCGGGTCCGTGACCGCACGCGGGCGGCGTGCCCGTACCGCGCTGCGCGGACTGCAGGTGCTGCTCGCCCTCTTCTACGTGGTCGCGAGCGCCCTGCCCAAGCTGATCGCGCACTCCTCGGCCGTCGGGACCTTCGAGGAGATGGGCTGGGGCAGCACGGGCATGTACGCCATCGGGGTGCTCGAACTCGCAGGTGGGATCGGCCTGTTGGTCCCGGTGCTGCAGTCCGTGGCCGCGATCGGGCTGGGCGCGATGATGGTGGGCGCGTTCGTGGTGCAGATGACCGTGTTCGAGGGTCAGCACGCGGCGACACCGCTCGTCCTGCTCGTGCCGCTCACCCTGATCGCCTGGGCGCGGCGGGGCCACAACGCGGAGCTGCCGCGGCTGCTGCGGTCGGTGCGGCCGGCGCGTGGAGAGGGCTGACGCCACCGTCGCCGTGCGGCTCGCCTCCGGTGGTGCGCGGGGCCCCGCCGGGCGGTGTCCGGGAGAGGCGGGCCAGGGGCCGTCCCTCCCGGACACCGCGCGTTCACGGCCGGGCCGCGCCGCCGGACCCCTTGCCGCGGGCCTTGCGGCCACCGGTCGCCCCACGGCCGGTGGACCCACCGCGGCCGCCGGATCCGCCACGACCGCCGGATCCACCCGGTGCGGTGCCCGGGTCACCGGCCCCGCCCGGTCCGCCGAATCCGCCCGGTCCGCCCGGTGCGCCGAACGGGCCCGGTCCGCCCAGGCCGCGCAGGCGCTCCAGTTCGCGGCGGTCGCGCTTGGTGGGGCGGCCCGCGCCGCGGTCGCGGATCCCGGCCGGGGCGACGGCCTCGCGGGGCGGGGGCGGCGGCGAGTTGTCGATGTAGCACTGGGCGGCGACCGGGGCGCCGACCCGCTTGCGGATCAGCCGCTTGACGACGACGATCCGCTCCCGGCCCTCGTGCCGCAGGCGCACCTCGTCGCCGACGCGGACGGAGTGCGCGGGCTTCACCCGCTCGCCGTTCACGCGCACGTGACCGCCCCGGCAGGCGGTGGCGCCGAGGGAGCGGGTCTTGACCAGGCGTACGGACCAGATCCAGCTGTCGATCCGGACCGTCTCGCCGTGCTGCGGCCCGGCCGCCTCGGCCGCCGCCACGGCAGCGGCGATCTTCGGGTCCGGGGGAGCCGCCGCCTCCTGGGCGGCCCCGCCCGTCGCCCCCGCCGTGTCCCCGGCCCCACGCGTCTTGTCGTACTCCGCACCCTCAGAAGCCATGTCCCCGACCTTAAACCCCCTCCCCGGTGGACCGTGCGTGGATTTCGAACGGTGCCACGACCTGCAGGATCGTCGCCGTACCGGCCACGGGCCGGCCCTCGTGCAGCGTGATCACCGTGCCGGGCACCAGGTGCCGCCACCGGCCGGGGCTGAGCGGAGCCAGCCGCACCGGGGCGCTCTCGCCCGGTCCCAGGCTCTCCGCACCCTCCACCCACACCGCGGCGACGTACAGTTCCCGCCCGCCGTCGGCCGTCACACGGCCGATGTCCCACACCGGCCTGAGCTGCCCCTGCCCCGCGAACGCGCTCCGGCGCCCGCCCTCCCGCGCCGGCGGCAGGCTCAGCACGGCCCGGAAGGCGCCGTGCCGGACCTCACCGGCACGCCAGACGCACCACTGCGCGGCCCGCTCCCGCATCATCTGGCGGGCCGCGGCCTCGAGCAGCGACCAGAAGGCCACGGGGACGGGGTGCTCGTCCCCGAACTCCATCAGCAGGTCGAGCACGAACCCCCACTCCTGCCGGTGCTGGAAGTCACGCACGTCGTCGACGGTCGCGCCGATCCCGGCGCGGGCGTCGCGGGGCAGCAGCCCGGTCGCCCGCCGCAGCAGCGTGAAGGCATCGTCCATGCCGCACATTGTCGGGCCGGAAGCGGTCAGGGCCTGATCCACCCGGTGCGGCGTCCCGTCGCCCCGTCCCCCTACCGTGGAGTCATGGACCCCGGCGGCCTCCCCGAACTCGACCGGCGCATCGCGGGCTGCCGCGCCTGCCCCCGGCTGGTCGACTGGCGCGAGGAGGTCGCCCGCACCAAGCGCGCCGCCTTCGCGGACTGGACGTACTGGGGGCGGCCGGTGCCCGGTTTCGGGCCGCCGGACGCCCGGCTGCTGATCGTCGGACTGGCGCCCGCCGCGCACGGCGGCAACCGCACGGGGCGCATGTTCACCGGGGACCGCTCCGGGGACGTGCTGTACCAGGCGCTGTACGACGTGGGACTCGCCTCGCAGCCGACCTCCGTGCACGCCGGGGACGGCCTGGAAGTGCACGGCGTACGCGTCACCTCGCCCGTGCACTGCGCCCCGCCCGCGAACAAGCCCACGCCCGGGGAACGGGACACCTGCCGGCCCTGGCTGGTGCAGGAGCTGCACCTGCTGCGGCCGACGGTGCGGGCAGCGCTCGTCCTCGGCGCCTTCGGCTGGCAGGCCGCGCTGCCCGCGTTCGCCGAGGCCGGCTGGACGGTGCCCCGGCCGCGCCCCGCCTTCGCGCACGGCGCCCACGTCACGCTGCCCGCCGCCGACGGTCCCGGTCTGCACCTCTTCGGCTGCTTCCACGTCAGCCAGCGCAACACCTTCACCGGCCGGCTCACCCCCGGGATGCTCCGGGAGGTGCTGCGCACGGCGGCGCAGGCGGCGGGGCTGCCCACGCGGGGCGGCGGGGCCGCCCCCGCGGAAACGAGGTGATCGTCCGCCGCACGGCCGCTACGGTGCCCGGATGGGCCTGTATCCGGAGATCGAACCGTACGACCGCGGCATGCTCGACGTCGGCGACGGCAACCGCGTGTACTGGGAGACCAGCGGCAACCCGCACGGCAAGCCCGCGCTGGTGCTGCACGGCGGACCGGGCTCCCGCACGAGTCCGAACCTCCGGCGGTACTTCGACCCGGCCGCGTACCGGATCGTGCTGCTCGACCAGCGCGGCGCCGGACGCTCGACGCCCCGTGCGAGCGACCACGCCACCGACATGGGCGTCAACACGACCGCCCACCTCATGGCGGACCTGGAGCGGCTGCGCGCCCACCTGGGGATCGAGCGGTGGCTGGTGTGGGGCGTGTCGTGGGGATCGGTGCTGGGACTGCGGTACGCGCAGACGCACCCCGGGGTGGTGTCCGAGCTGGTGCTGACGGGGGTCGCCACCGGGTCCAACCAGGAAGTCGCCCTGCTGACCCGGGGGCTGGGGAGGATCTTCCCGGAGGCCCACGAGCGGTTCCTCGCCGGGCTGCCCGCCGACGAGCGCGACGGCAACCTGGCCGCCGCGTACAACCGGCTGCTGGAGTCGTCCGACCCCGAGGTGCGGGAGCGGGCCGCGCGGGCCTGGACCGATTGGGAGACGGCGACGATCCCCGCCCCGCCCGGCTCGGTCGCGCGGTTCCGGGACCCGGAGTTCCGCATGGGCTTCGCCCGCACCGTCACGCACTACTGGGGCAACGACCACTTCCTCGGCGAGGACAACGACGAGGGCGTCGTCCTGCGGGACGCCCACCTGCTGACGGGCATCCCCGGCACCCTGGTGCAGGGCAGCCTCGACTTCGGCAACCTCCTCGGCATCGTCTGGCGGCTCCACCACGCCTGGCCGGGCAGCGAGTTGACGATCGTGGACGAGGCCGGTCACGACGCCGGAGCCGTCGGGGACGACGTCCTGGTGGCGGCGACGGACAGGTACGCGCGCGGCGGCGACCGATAAGGGCTGCCGCACTGTGCTCCATGGGAGGGAAATCCGGCGCTCCGCAGGCGTGTCCCCCCCGGTGGACATACGCTTCCGGTGAGGGGAGGAAAGGTCTGCGCCATTCCAGCCGAGGAGAGCCGATGGCTGAACGCATTGCACGTCGACATGGTTACAGAAAAGGCCTCCCCGGTGAGATGCTCGCCGAATTCCTGGGCACGTTCGTCCTGATTCTGCTGGGCCTCGGTTCGGTGGCGGTCGCCGTCGTCGGCCTGCCCGGATCGGGCCGGCAGGCGGTGGAGTTCGGACCCGCCAACTGGCTCATCATCGCGTGGGGCTGGGGGCTCGCCGTGGTGTTCGGCGTCTACGTGGCCGGTGGCATCAGCGGTGCCCACATCAATCCCGCGGTGACTCTGAGCTTCGCGGTACGCAGGGACTTCCCCTGGCGGAAGGTCCTGCCCTACTGGCTGGCCCAGGTCGCGGGCGCCTTCGTCGCCGCCGCGCTCGTCTACGCCTGCTACAGGTGGGCGATCGACGCGGCCAACGCCGAGGCGGGGATCCCGCGGGACGAATCGCTGGCGACCTATTCGATCTTCGCCACGTTCCCCGCCGAATACTTCGGGGATTCGTGGTGGGGTCCCCTGCTCGACCAGATCGTGGGGACCGGAATCCTGCTCCTGCTGGTCTGCGCACTCATCGACACCCGCAACACGGCTCCGATGTCGAATCTCCACCCGTTCCTCATCGGCCTGGTGGTCGTCGCGATCGGTTTGACGTTCGGCACCAACGCCGGATACGCGATCAATCCCGCACGGGACTTCGGCCCCCGGCTTTTCACTTTCTTCGAGGGCTGGGGATCGATCGCCCTGCCCGGGACGTTCCAATGGTTCAGCGGCTACTGGTGGATCCCCATCGTCGGTCCCCTCATCGGCGGGGTCCTCGGGACCGCCGTGTACGACCTGCTCGTCAGCCCGGTACTCAAGGCCAGGGCGGGGGCGGCCGAGGAAGGTCCGGCCACCGAAGAGCCCTAGGCGCACCAGGAGGTCGCAACGATGCCCGAATTCGTCGGCGCGGTGGACCAGGGGACCACCAGCACACGCTTCATGATCTTCGATCACTCGGGGAACGAGGTGGCGAGGCACCAACTGGAGCACCACCAGATCCTGCCGCGGTCGGGGTGGGTCGAGCACGACCCGGTGGAGATCTGGGAGCGCACCAACACGGTGATCCAGAACGCCCTCAGGACCGGAGGACTGTCGGCCACCGATCTGCTGGCCGTCGGCATCACCAACCAACGCGAGACGACCGTGGTCTGGGACCCGCGCACCGGCCGCCCGTACTACAACGCCATCGTCTGGCAGGACACCCGCACCGACAGCATCGCCGCCGCCCTCGAACGGGACGGGCACGGCGAGGTCATCCGCCACAAGGCCGGCCTGCCGCCGGCCACCTACTTCTCCGGCGGCAAGATCAAGTGGCTGCTGGAGAACGTGGACGGACTGCGCGAGGCCGCGGAAGCGGGCCACGCCCTGTTCGGCAACACGGACGCCTGGGTGCTGTGGAACCTCACCGGCGGGCCGGGCGGCGGTGTGCACGCCACCGACGTGACCAACGCCAGCCGCACCATGCTGATGAATCTGGAGACCCTGGACTGGGACGACGAACTGCTGGACATCTTCGGCATCCCGCGCGCGATGCTGCCGGCCATCCACCCCTCGTCCGATCCCGAGGCGTACGGCCGGGCCCGCACCTCCCGGCCGCTGAGCGCCGCCGTCCCGATCACCGGCGTACTCGGCGATCAGCACGCGGCGACCGTCGGCCAGGTCTGCTTCTCCCCCGGCGAGGCCAAGAACACCTACGGCACCGGCAACTTCCTGGTGCTCAACACGGGCACGGAACTGGTGCGTTCGCAGCACGGGCTGCTGACGACGGTGGCGTACCAGTTCGCGGGCAGCCCCGCGGTCTACGCGCTGGAGGGCTCCATCGCCGTCACCGGCGCGGCCGTACAGTGGCTGCGCGACCAGCTGAAGATCATCAGGAGCGCCCCGGAGAGCGAGCAGCTGGCGCGTTCGGTGGAGGACAACGGCGGGATGTACTTCGTGCCGGCCTTCTCCGGTCTGTTCGCCCCGTACTGGCGCTCCGACGCCCGGGGCGCCATGGTGGGGCTGGCCCGCTACAACACCGGTGGCCACATCGCACGGGCCACGCTGGAAGCCATCTGCTACCAGAGCCGTGACGTGGTGGAGGCCATGGAGCAGGACTCGGGCGTGCACCTGGACGTGCTCAAGGTCGACGGCGGCGTGACCGCGAACGACCTGTGCATGCAGATCCAGGCCGATGTGCTGGGCGTGCCGGTCAGCCGCCCCGTGGTCGCCGAGACCACCGCGCTGGGTGCCGCCTACACCGCCGGGCTCGCCGTCGGCTTCTGGCGCGACACCGACGAACTGCGCTCCCACTGGCAGGAGTCGAAGCGCTGGAGCCCGCAATGGAGCGAGGAACGGCGCCGGGACGGCTACCAGGACTGGAAGCGGGCCGTGGAGCGCACCCTGGACTGGGTCGAGGTGACCTGACGACCGCCGGCGGTCCCCTTGGACGTCAGCGGTCGGCGACGTCCTCGCGGAGACCGTCGGAGAACTCCCACCACGACAGGGAGAGCCAGTCGCCGTTGACGAAAGCGTCGACGGTCGCGCCGCGACCACGAACCGTCACGGTCGTTCCCGGTGGGTAAACAGTGCCGGACAGCCCGGGCACGGGGGCAAGCAGAGTTCCCAGCCTCTGTGCAGGCATTTCCCGCCTCTTTTCGTTCTCGGTGCGGCGCCGGACGCGTATGTATCCGTATCCGGAGATTACCGGTTTGCCGGATCGGGCAGACCGCGGAATCATGAGAGATGAGTCACGCGGAGAGCGGGCGGGGCGTGGCGATCGGACTCCTGTGCCATCGAGCGGAGGTCACAGCCATGAAGGCCGTCGTGTACAAAGGACCGTTCGACGTTGCGGTCGAGGACTTCGAGAAACCCGGCATCCAGCATCCGAACGATGTGATCGTGCGGGTCACTTCCACCGCGATATGCGGCTCCGACCTGCATATGTACGAGGGTCGCACCGCCGCCGAGCCCGGCATCGTCTTCGGCCACGAGAACATGGGGATCATCGAGGAAGTCGGCCAGGGCGTCACCTCACTCAAGGAGGGCGACCGCGTGGTCATGCCCTTCAATGTCGCCTGCGGATTCTGCATGAACTGCACCAAGGGATTCACCGGGTACTGCCTGACCGTCAATCCCGGTTTTCCTGGCGGTGCCTACGGCTATGTCTCCATGGGGCCCTGGACGGGTGGCCAGGCCGAATACCTGCGCGTTCCCTACGCCGACTTCAACTGCCTGAAACTGCCGCCGGGACAGGAGCACGAAACCGATTTCATTCTGCTCGCCGACATCTTCCCCACCGGCTACCACGGCTGTGAACTCGCCGAGGTCCGCCCCGGGGAGAGCGTCGTGGTGTACGGCGCGGGACCGGTCGGGCTCATGGCCGCCTACTCGGCCCTGCTGCGCGGCGCGCGGAAGGTGTTCGTCGTGGACCGGGTCCCCGAGCGGCTGCAGAAGGCCGAGGAGATCGGCGCGGTTCCGGTCAACTTCGCCGAGGGCGACCCGGCCGAGCAGATCAAGGAGCAGACCGAGGGCATCGGCACGGACAAGGGCATCGACGCCGTCGGCTACCAGGCGACGGTGGGCGGCACGGACCGCGAAGAGCCGGCGACCGTCCTGAACGCACTCGTCAACACGGTCCGGGCCACCGGAGCGCTCGGCGTGCCCGGCCTCTACGTCCCGGCCGACCCCGGAGCCCCGGACGAGCAGGCCAAGCAGGGCATGCTCCTCGTCGCGATCGGCAAGCTCTTCGAGAAGGGCCTGCGGATGGGGACGGGGCAGTGCAACGTGAAGCGTTACAACCGGCAACTGCGAGACATGATCATCGAGGGCAGGGCGAAGCCCAGCTTCGTCGTCTCCCACGAACTGCCCCTGGACCAGGCGGCGTCGGCCTACGACAAGTTCGACAAGCGGATCGAGGGCTACACGAAGGTGGTACTGCACCCGTAGCCCCGCCGCACGGGAACCGCAGGGGCCGTGGGCGTCTTCGCACGAGGCGCCTACGGCCGCCACACGTACCGCACGTCCGGCTCCCGCTCCTCGTTCCCGCTGCCGTCCGTCCGCTCCACGGCCTCGAAACCGTGCCGCTCGTAGAAGCGGTGCGCGGGCGCGTTGACCTGGAAGGTCCACAGGGAGAGTCCGCCGGGGCTGCGCTCCTTGGCGAGCGCGACGAACCGGTCACCGAGCCCGCGTCCGCGCCACTCGGGGGCGAGGTACAGCTGCGCGAGCTCCTCGCCCTCCAGCACCATCACGCCGACGACGCCTCCGCCCGGCCCCTCCGCCACCCACGTCTCGCGCAGGGGCACCAGGACGTGGCGGAAGTGGTCCCGGACCTCGTCGTCGGAGCGGGGCCGGACCACGGTCGGCAGCGCGGCGGCGAAGGACCGCAGCCAGACGCCCGCCGCGGCGTCGGCGTCGGCGGGCGAGACGGCCCGGCGCACCGTGACGGCCCGGCTGCCGGACGTCACGAGGCCGCCGCGGACGGGCCCGGGACGACGGCCGTCGCCGTGATCTCCACGAGCTGCCCGGGGTACCCGAGGCAGGCCACACCGATCAGGGTCGACGAATGGGGGCCGAGGCTCAGCCCGGACGCCTCGACCACGTCCCACACGGCGGAGAGCACGGCGGGATCGTCGGCCACCACATACACGTCGGTCGACACGACGTGTTCCAGGTCACTGCCGACCGCGCGCAGTTGCTCCTCCAGATTGGCCAGCACCCACTCGGCCTGCCGCACCGGGTCCCCCGCGCCGACGAGCCTCCCCCCGGCGTCGAGCGGAACCGACCCGGCGAGGAACGCCAGCGTGGTGCCCGCCTCGACGACGGAGGCATGGGAGTACGTGGGCGGAGGGAAGAGGCTGGGGACGGTGACGCGCCGGATCACGCGGGCTCCGATCTTCCGGGGAGGTCATGGCGGACAACTCACCGATCATGAGGGCCCCGTCGCGCCACCGCATCCGTTTTTCCCCCGCCCCCGTCCGGGCTTCCGCGTAGCCTTTCCACCGGAGCCTTTCCACCGGCCCGCAGCACGTTCCCCGTTCACCAGGAGCCGCAGCCGTGTCCTCCCACCCCGACCAGGTCTTCCTCGAAACGACCGCCGACCGGCTCGCCGCCCTCCCCGGCGTCCGGGCCGTCACCCTCGGCGGCTCGCGCGCCCGGGGCACCGAACGGCCGGACAGCGACTGGGACCTGGCGGTCTACTACCGGGGTTCCTTCGACCCCGGTGACCTGCGCGCGGTCGGCTGGGAGGGCGAGGTCTCCGAGATCGGCGGCTGGGGCGGGGGCGTCTTCAACGGCGGTGCCTGGCTGACGATCGACGGGCGCCGGGCCGACGTGCACTACCGCGATCTCGAGGTCGTCGAGCACGAGCTGGCGGAGGCGGAGCGGGGCCGGTTCCGCGTCGAGCCGCTGATGTTCCACCTCGCCGGCATCCCCACGTACCTGCTGGTCGCCGAGCTCGCGATCAACAGGGTGCTGCGCGGCGAACTGCCCCGCCCCGCCGCCTACCCGCGGGCGCTCCGCGCGTCCGCCCCGCCCCGCTGGTACGGCACGGCCGCCGCCACCCTCGCCTACGCCCGGGCCGGTCACGCGCCCCAGGGCGCCCTCGCCCAGGTCGCGGGAGGCATCGCCGTCGCCGCGACCCACACCGCGCACGCGGTGGCGGCGGCGCGCGGGGAGTGGGTGACCAACGAGAAGGGACTGATCCACCGGGCGGGGCTGGGCGAGGTCGACGGACTGCTGGAGCGGCTGACGAGCAGCCCGGACGTTCTCGTTCGCGCGGTCGACGACGCCGGGACGCTGTTCGACCGTGTCCTGGAGACGGCCCGGCGGGAGTCCCGTTGAGGCGTCAGCCGCCGAGCGGCGGTGCGGCCGTCCTCGTACCGGCGGGACTCCGGGGCCGGCCCGTCACCGTACGCCGGATCCGACGGGCAGAGCCTCAGGCCTGCTGGGCGGCGAGCCGCTCGGCGGCTTTGCGGCGTCGGGGCTGGAGGGGGTCGACGAGAACACCGGATCCCCGGCCGGGGGTGTAGGCCCAGCCACGGATCTTCAGAGCGACCCTGACGAGCCGTTCGTCGCCCGGAGGCACGTCGATGTAGAACAGCGACTCGTCCGGCGTGCTGTCGTCGCCGCCCCAGCGGATCACGCCCTCGCATTCGGCGAGGATGTCCCGGATCACCAGTTCCTCGAGGGGATAGAAGCCGCCGCGGGCCCCGGAGGGGTAGAAGCCGGGCCTGATCTGCACCGCTGTGCCGGACGCCTGGTTGGACTCCGCCAGGTTGTTGCGCACCGAGGCCGGGGTGCGCCAGCCGACGACCTCGCCCTTGCGGAGGGGGTCGATCTCGTAGTGGAAACGGCGGACGACGTGGACGAGGACGGTTTCCACTTCGCCCATGCGTATCCGGAGGTCCACAGGGGTGCCCGGGGCGGGGCGGGTGTAGATGCTGCCGTGGTCGTCGGCGACCTTCTCCATCTCCCAGCCGTTGCGGGACACGGCGCCGGTCACGACCCGGTTGCGCCTGGCCTCGGCCCGGCGGACCGCCTCACGGACCTTGTCGGGTTCGGGTTTCCTGCTCGCCGCGTGGGCGGGCGAGGACAGCACCTGCGAACCGACGGCGACGCCGGCTGCGATGAACGCGGCACGCCGCAAGGCTGTGCGGCGGGAAATGTTCACGGTCACTTTTTTGTCTCCTCATACCAGTACGTGGGGCGTGCGACGAAGGTCAGGACTGCTGCGGTCGTTCCCAAGATTCCTGCCGCGGGGTTCACATATCCGGGCACAACGGCTTCATATGTCTGCCCGCCGGTGACGCGGCACGTGAAATGCAGAGGAATGAAGGAGTATTCGTACCCGTCGACGGACTTGACCTGTTCCGACCTCAATCTCTCCGCGCAGGCCCGGGCCTGGCCGCTCTCATCCAGGAACAGGAGATGGAGCACCCCCCAGGTGTACATTCCGGCCGCGCAGGCCCACGCTGCGGTGGCAGCTCCCCTGACCGCGGTGTGGGTATCCCGTTTTCCGCCGGCGCGGAGCAGCAACCTCGCTCCGCGGACGGCGAGCCACGGCGTGACACCGATGCCGACCAGGCTCAGCAGGAGCACGAGACCGATGTAGAGATCGTTCGAAGCGTCCATCACGCGGTGGAGTCTGTCAGACGTTCCGGGAAATGGAGTTGTACTTCTCCATGATCTGATAAAGCGCCATCCGCTTCTGGGCGTGGGGAGTCGCCTCCGAGTCGGCCGATCCCTGATATCTGCGCAGAATCTCGAAGATCTCGCTCTCCGTGTAGTCCAGGCGCATGGAACGAAGGGGCGTCTCTTCCTCGGTGTTGCCCGGGGCTCCGTCCGCGTTCCACAGGTGGATCAAGGGAACGGTGGATATGGCGAACTGCTCGTCGTCCATGCAGTCACGCCATATGTTGTACTTGTCCTGGTCGCTGGTGACGTCGCGTATGGTGCCCTCTGCGTAGCCGTTCCGAATGGCGTGGTTCCAGGCCAGGACCGCTGTCCTCCCGAAGATCTGGCATATACCGGTGGAGCTGTCCCGGAAGTTTCCGGTCGTGTTGAACTCTGCGATGATCTCCAGGTCCACGCTCACGTCGACCGCATCGAGGTGCCGCATCTCCCAGTACGCGGACGTCTGGATGAGGGCCTTGCGCATCTTGTGCCGGTAGGCGAGCTGGGTGATGACCGTGTCGTATTCCACCACGACCGTCTGGAAGCACGTCTCGTGCGTGTGCGACCTGAAGCCGCCGTCGTTGGGGAAGCCGATCGACTCCATGTACTTGCCGACGTCCGTCTTCATGGCGGTGAGGACGGACGAGTCGAGGCGGGTGTCCGGCAGGGGACCGCGGGGCGGGTCGAACGAGTTCTGGCCGATGTCGCGCCCCGAGGCGATGTTGTTGTCGATCTCGATCGCCCCGTCGCCGGAGCCGACCCAGCGGGTGACGATCTGGTCGTAGGCCCAGTCCGCCGGCAGCGGGTAGCCGAAGTTCCCTGAGAAGCCCGAGGACATGTCGGACACGAACGACGCGGTGGAGTGACCGGCCTCGGCGACGCGCGTGCACACGTTGCGCGGCCCGTAGACACCCACCTTGAACCGGTTGCCGTCGTCGGCGATCGCGTCCTGGATGCCTTTGAAGTGCGGCAGGATGTTCTTGGTGACGTCCTGGTCGAGGGCGTCGAAGTCCACGGCGAAGAAGATCCGCGTCCCCGCCTTGAAGCCGTGGTCCAGTGCGGCGTTGATCGCGGCCTGTGCGGCTGCGCGCCCCTGGGGGTAGCTGAACTCGTCGGCGCCGCGCCCGAAGGTCTGGTAGATCGGGTAGCAGCGCAGCCCGTTGCTGGCGATGGTCTGCAGCTCGCCGGGCTGGATCGCCT
This sequence comes from Streptomyces sp., assembly GCF_031181555.1. Classification (GTDB taxonomy): domain Bacteria; phylum Actinomycetota; class Actinomycetes; order Streptomycetales; family Streptomycetaceae; genus Streptomyces; species Streptomyces fimbriatus. The sequence continues at coordinate 14,692 of NZ_JAPSKQ010000120.1, forward strand.
TGTGCTTCAGGTCCTCGCTCGGAGTCGGGTCCGGGTTGGTGAGGTAGCGCCCGACGTACTTGATGCCTTCCGCCTTCAGCGCGGCAGCACGTGCCGGGGTGATGAGGGTCACGCCGTCGCACGCTTCCCCTCTGCGGGACTGGTCGCCGTAGGAGACCAGCAGCGAAGCCCAGGTGGGGAAGTCGCCCTTGCCGGTGACGGGCAGCTTCACGAACGACTGGAAGGAGGAGACGGCCGAGGAGAGGCTGCTGGTGAAGGTGGAGGCGAAGGACACGGGCCTTTGGTTGAGGACCATGGCGGCCGAGAAGAGCTTCACGAAGTTGTTGGAGTCGCCGGTGGCGACTGTGCGGGACTTCAGCCCGCTTTGGGTGCCCGGTCCGAATACGCCGTTGGCCGTGCCGTCCGCCATGCCGAGTTCGTACTGGACGGCGAACAGCATGGACTTGGCGACGTCCCGGGAGTGGTGGCCGTCGCAGGGAATGATGAAGAAGTCCCTGCGGTGGACGTAGCTTCCGTTCAGCCACTGCTGCACGGACCGGATGGTGCTGGAACCGTTGTTGACGGTGACGTAGGCGTCCATGTTCAGCAGGCCCTTGAACACCTTCGGTGTCAGGTTGCTGCCGGGGTAGGCGAAGTCCACGCCCATGTTCCGCTTCAGCAGGATCATCGAGTCCTGGACGCGGGAGTTGTATGTTCCGTCGATGTCTCCGCCGTCGTAGCCCTTGCAGTACAGGGCGGACTGGATGATCTTGGCGAAGTTCTGGGACGGGACCGTGCTGCCGTTGAGGACCGGGTACTTGGACTGCAGTGTGGACAGGGTCGTCGGGCCGAAGCTGTTCGACAGGGCGGTGATGCCGAGCTCGTACTGCAGGGCACGGGTGAGGGCGAACATCACGTTCCACCCGGTCTCCCCGTTCTCGGGAATTCGCTCGATGCCGAGCTTCCCGCCGTAGGCGCCATTGATGAACTGCTGTGCTTTGCGCACCATCTCGTCGGCCATGTGGGGCTCCTGTTCGGTCGCGGTCGGGGGGATGGGGAGTGAATCGGAAAGGAAGAGGGGGGACGCATGACCAACGGAGGGGTCATGCGAGCCCGTGCGGGCGCGCGAATGCCCGCCATGCCGCACATGTCGGCATGGCGTCATGGGCAAGATCGCCGGCTGTCGGCCGGAGCGGTCCGTTCCTCGCGAACGGCACACGGGAGCCGCGGTCAGTGGCCGTCGCCCACGGGGTGGAGGTCCTTGGTCGCCCTCAGGCCGATCTCGGCGTTCTCCGGTTGGCCGAGCCCGTCCGCGGTGACGTCGGCCAGGTCGTGCCGGCGAGCACATCGGACGCCTTCACCGTCACAGGACGGGAGACCTCCCCGTTTCCGGCGGTGACGAGGACCGTGCACGCGGCGCGCCCGTTCGACGTGCCGTCCCGCGTCCCCACCTCCGCACCCGGTGCGGCGGAGGCTTCTTCGGCGGCTGCCGTTGATACGCGTGAGCAGCGCTTCGGAGCCCGGGGCGTGCCGGACGATCTCTTACCCACGGGGGAGCCCGTACGGGGACCCGCAGTCGATGAACGAGCTGGACAAGGGCTTGGCGGCGGCAGCCGTGCGAAGCGCGACTCTGGACTCGGGCATGACAGGCGACACTCTTTCCGCGCGGAGCATCTGGGGGACGTGGGAACACGAACGGTGAACCGCAAAGCCGTGGTGCCGGCTCGCGTCGTGCGGAGGTCGGCCCGGACGGACCGCACCTCGGCGCCGACTGGCGCAGGGAGGCATCGCGCGGCCTGAAGTGACGAACCCGTGGAGCATGATCACCCTAGGTGTGGTCTGGTCCACCCACCAAGGCTTTTGGACGGTGCCTCGGGCAACTGGCGTGAAAGGGCCCTCGCCCGGAAGGTCACGGGCGCGGCACAAGTGCTGCGCCCATTGAGTGGCGGCCCTGTGCGCGCGTGGAAACGGAATGATGAATGAAGCGTTCCGATTCGTTGGAGATGGCTGAAGTCAATCGGGTGGGACCGCGCGGGGCGGGACGCCGGCGGGAAGATCCGTACCCGGTCCGCCCCGGAAGCTCCTGATCGGTGCGATGCAAGTGCTCTGCGCACGCCTGGGGTCCCTGCCCCTTTTCGTGGCCGCTCTCTTCACGCCTCTCGCCACGGGCCGGTGGGCCGGGGCGTCACGCCCCGGTCGTCCGCGGGGGCGCCCACGAGGAGGAGACCGCGGCCCGCTTCCCCGTCCGGGCCGGGTGCTTCGGGCACGGCCGATCGCGTTCGTGAAGAACGCGCCTCCCGCCCGCATCGTCACATCCCGGAAACACGGCCGTTCACTTCCCTTCCAGGTCCCGGCTTACCGTGGACACCGCACCCACCAGCCCGGTCACCGTCGCCCGCGAGCCCACCCCGGCCCGACGCGACCACTGGAGCCCCGTGTCACGATCCGCCCCCGCCCTGCCCCCCTGGCTCGCCCACGCCCTGCGGACCCAGCGGGGACCCGTGCCCTGGAGCGCGGTCGTGCGGGGCGCGCTGGCCGCCGGGCCGCTGCTGGCCGGGGCCGTGCTGCTCGGGCGGCCGACCCTCGGCGTCGCCGCCGCCATCGGCGCCATGCTCGCCGGGATCAACGACCGGCCCGGCAGCCGACGGGCCTCGGTCGGGCGGATCGGGACGCCCGCGCTCGCGGGCGCGGCCGGACTGGCCGTCGGCACGTCCGCCGGGGACCACGCCCCGGCGGTCCTGCTCACCCTCCTGCTGACCGGCCTCGGCCTGGTCGCGGGCGGGATCAGCGCCCTCGGGCCCGTCGGCTCCTCCATCGGCACCCAGCTGCTGGTCGGGGCCGCCGTCGGCGCCGGGATGCCGTTGCCCGAGCCGGGATGGCAACGGGCGCTCGCCTTCCTCGCCGGCGCCGGGTGGCTGCTCGTCCTGCGGCTGGCGCTGCCCACGCCGGGCTCGCTCGCCGGGGACTTCCGGTTCGACGGGGAACGGGACGCCGTCGCCGGGGTGTACGAGGCCATTGCGGCGCTGCTCGGGGCCGCCGGGTCGAAGGCGGCCACCGTCCGGCGCGCCGCGCTCACCGCCGCCCTCGACCAGGCGCAGGACGCGCTGGCCGGGCCCCGGCTGCGGCGGTACGCCTCCTCCGCGGCCGAGCGCCGGCTGCACGCGCAGTACGCCGCCGCGCTCCCCCTCGCCGAGGCCGCCACCGCACTGGCCTGGGCGGGGGAGCCCGTACCCGCCCGCGCCTGTGAGGGCCCCCGGCGCCTCGCCGCCGCCGTACGCGACGGCACCCGCGCCGGCCGCCTGCCCGCCCCCTCCCGCACGGCCCCGGCGCTGCGCGCCCTCGACGACGCCCTCCTGCGCGCCGCCGCGGCGTTCGACCGGGCCGAGGGCAGTGACCTGCACGGCCGCAGGCGGTCCCGGGCCGCTCCGGTGCGGACCCTCCTCGGCGTCCGGGGGCGGGAGTACGGGATGCGGGTCGCCCTCTGCTTCGGCGTCAGCGCCGCGATCGCCCAGGCCCTGCACCACGCCCGCTGGTACGGCCAGCACGAGCACTGGTACTGGCTGCCCGCCACCGCCGTCTTCCTCGTCAAGCCCGACCTCGGGCCGCTCGCCTCCCGGGTGCTGTGCCGGGCCGCCGGGACCGTGCTCGGGGCGCTCCTGTTCGCCGGGTTCGCCGCGGTGCTGCCCCGGCCGGAAGGGCTCATCGCGCTGGTGGCGGTCAGCGGGGCGCTCATCCCCGTCGCCACCCGGCACTTCGCCGCGCAGACCGCCGTCGTCACCGTGCTCGTGCTCGCCCTGGTGATGGTCGGCGGCGAACCCGAGGTCTCCGCCGTCCGGATCGGCGAGACGCTGCTGGCCTGCGCCGTCGTGCTGGTCGTCGGACATCTGCCGATGCCGGGACAGCGCGGCGACGGCATCCGCGCCCGGCTCGCCGAGGCGGGCGCCGCCGCGCACGCGTACCTCGCCCACGTGCTCGGCGGGACCGGCGACCGCGCCACCCGCTGGGCCCTGCGCCGCGAGGCCTACCGCACCCTCGCCGAGGCCCGCACCGCCATCGCCCTCGCCTCCGCCGAACTGCCCCCGCTCGCCCGGCACACCGACGGCACGGACGAGATCGCCGCCCTCCTCGAAGAGCTTGTCGACACCGTCACCGCCTGCGCCGTCCACCTCGACGACACCGGGCGGATCGGCCCCCGGCACACCGAGCGGCTCGCCGGACTCCAAGACGAACTCGCCCGCCGCCGCGACCGGGTGGGGCTGCGCCTGCCGGAGCCGCTGGGCGTGGCCCGCGGCACGGTCGGGGCACGGGCCCGGCCCGCCCCGCGACCGGGCCGCGACGGGGAAACCGCGGTGCGGCCCGCCCCGGACCGGGACGGCGTCGTACGGTGACGTGATGACGCCCATCGCGACGACGTCCACCGCCGCGGAGAGCCCGGCCGATCTCGTCATCACCGGATGCTCCGTCCTCACGCACGACGACCGGGAACGGATCGGGTTCACCCACGACGCGGCGATCGTCGTACGCGACGGGGTCGTGGAGTCGGTGACGAGCGCCGAGGCGGTCGGGGGGCGGACGGCCGGGGAGCGGATCGACGCCCGGGGGCAGGTCGCGCTGCCCGGTCTGATCAACTGCCACACCCACGCGCCGATGGTCGCCCTGCGGGGTCTCGCCGAGGACCTGCCGACCGAGGAGTGGTTCAACGACGTGATCTGGCCGGTGGAGTCCAACCTCACCGAGCGGGACGTCGAGCTGGGGGCACGGCTCGCCTGCGCCGAAATGATCCGGGGCGGCGTCACCTGCTTCGCCGACCACTACTTCGCCATGGACGCCGTCGCCGCCGTCGTCGCCGAGTGCGGCATGCGGGCGTTGCTGGGGGAGGCGTACTTCTCCTCCCAGGGGCCGCGAGGGCGGGAACGGTCACTGGAGTTCGCGCTGCGGCACCGCGGCTCGGCCGGCGGCCGCATCACCACCGCCCTCGCCCCGCACGCCCCCTACACCGTCGACGACGCCGACCTCGCCGCCACCGCGCGGCTGGCGCGCGAGCACGGGCTGCCCGTGCACCTGCACGCCGCCGAGAACCGCGACCAGACCGACACCAGCCTCGCCCGGCACGGCGTCACCCCCGTCCAGGTCCTGGA
>NZ_JAPSKQ010000008.1:0-20063 GCF_031181555.1 Streptomyces sp.
GCGCCTTGGCGACGGCCGAGGCGGCACCGGTCTCGGTGATCACCATGTTGAGCGGCGCCGAACGGCCGCGGCGCTCGGACTTGTGGTAGTTGTCCAGCAGGTTCTGGTCGTTGGTGAACGAGTGGACGGTCTCCACGTGGCCGCGCAGCACCCCGTACTCGTCCGCCATCGCCTTCAGCGGCGGGACGATCGCGTTGGTGGTGCAGGACGCGCAGGACAGGATCCGCTCGTCCGGCTTGAGGGTGTCGTGGTTGACGCCGTGCACGATGTTGGGCACGTCGCCCTTGCCGGGCGCGGTCAGCACCACCTTGTCGATACCGGGGCGCAGGTGCTGCGAGAGGCCCTCGCGGTCGCGCCACTTGCCGGTGTTGTCGATGAGGATGGCGTTCTTGATGCCGTACGCCGTGTAGTCGATCTCCGTCGGGTCGCCCGCGTAGATCACCTTGATGGTGTTGCCGTTGGCGACGATCGTGCTGTTCGCCTCGTCGACGGTGATCGTGCCCTGGAACTGGCCGTGCACCGAGTCGCGGCGCAGCAGCGAGGCCCGCTTGACGATGTCCTGCGCGCCGCCCCGGCGGACCACGATGGCGCGCAGCCTCAGGCCGTTGCCGGAACCCGCCTTCTCGATGAGCAGGCGGGCGAGCAGCCGGCCGATGCGGCCGAAGCCGTAGAGGACGACGTCGCGCGGCTCACGCCGGTCGATCTTGTTGGCGCCGGTGGCACCGGCGACGGCCTCGGCGGTGAACTCCGTGACCGACAGGCCCCGGTCGTCGGCGCGGTAGGTCGCGGCGAGCATGCCGATGTCGATCTGGGACGGCCCGAGGTCGAGCGTGGTGAGCGCCTGCAGGAAGGGCAGCGTCTCGGTGACCGAGAGCTCCTCGCCGGCGATCTGCCGGGCGAAGCGGTGGGTCTTGAGAATGCTGACCACCGACTTGTTCACCAAGGAGCGGCTGTGCAGCAGGACGGTGACGTCCCGCTCGCGGTGCAGCTTCCCGATGATCGGGATCATCGACTCCGCGATCTCCTCGCGGTGCTTCCAGTTGGTGAACGAGTCTTCGTTGACAGTCACAGGATCATCTTTCGAGCTAGACGGCGCTCATATGATAGCCACGGCTTCGGCGGGGCTCGGAGGGGGTGCCGTTCCGGTCGTGTGGATCACCGCGTTCCCGGGTAGCCACGACCGCGACACCCTCGGACAGGCAGGTCGCAGATGACGGATCCCGCGCGTTCCCCCGACGGCCCGCCGGCCCCCTTCGGGGACGCGGCCGCCGCCCGCCGGTTCCAGGTGGAGACCCACGGTCTCGACGTCATCGGCGACGCCGAACGCAAGGGAACGCCGCGCACCTTGTTCTGGCCCTGGTTCGGCGCCAACGTCTCGGTGCTGGGACTGAGCTACGGCGCGTTCGTCCTCGGCTTCGGGGTCTCCTTCCGGCAGGCGCTGACCGCCGGGGCCGTCGGCATCGTCTTCTCGTTCCTGCTGTGCGGCCTCGTCGCGGTCGCCGGCAAGCGCGGTTCCGCGCCGACGATGGTGCTCGGCCGGGCGGCCTACGGAGTGCGCGGCAACCGGCTGCCCTCGGTGGTCTCCTGGATGCTCACCGTCGGCTGGGAGACCGTGCTGTGCGCACTGGCCACGCTGGCCACCGCGACCGTCTTCGCGACGCTCGGACGGGGCGGCGGCACGGAGACCAAGACGGTCGCGCTCGTGGTGGTCGGCGCGCTGGTCGTCGTCGTGGGCGTGACGGGCTTCGACCTCATCATGCGGCTGCAGGCCGTGATCACCGTGGTCACCGGCGTCCTCACGCTCGCCTATGTCGCACTCGTCGCCGACCACATCGACTGGAGCACGGTCGACGCGATCCCCTCCGGCTCCGCCCAGGAGTTCATCGGCGCGCTGGTGTTCATGATGACCGGCTTCGGCCTCGGCTGGGTCAACGCCGCCGCCGACTACTCCCGCTATCTGCCGCGTACGTCGTCCGGCCGGGGCGTCGTCGGCTGGACCACGTTCGGAGCCTCGCTGGCGCCGCTGTTCCTGCTGGTCTTCGGGCTGCTGCTGGCGGGTTCGTCCAGCGAGCTGAACGCGGCCGTCGCCGCCGACCCCATCGGGGCGCTGACCACGCTCCTGCCGACCTGGTTCCTGGTGCCGTTCGCCGTCGTCGCCGTGCTCGGTCTGGTCGGCGGCGCGGTCCTCGACATCTATTCCTCGGGACTCGCCCTGCTGTCGGCCGGCCTGCGCGTGCCCCGCTACCTGGCGGCCCTCATCGACGGGATCCTGATGATCGCGGGCTCGGTGTACATCGTGTTCTTCGCCGACGACTTCCTCGGCCCGTTCATGGGCTTCCTGACCACGCTGGGCGTCCCCGTCGCCGCCTGGTGCGGCGTCATGCTCGCCGACCTGGCGCTGCGCCGCCGCGACTACGACGAGGCCGACCTCTACCGCCCGCACGGCCGCTACGGCGACGTACCGCCGCTGCCGCTCCTGCTCACCCTCGCGGCGACCGCGCTCGGCTGGGGGCTGGTCACGAACCCGGCCGCCGACTGGCTGGACTGGCAGGGCTATCTGCTCGGCCCGCTGGGCCTCGGCGGCCGCACCGGCTCCTGGGCGTACGCCAACCTCGGCGTCCTCGCCGCCCTCGCCCTGGGCTTCCTCGGCACCCTGGCCCTGGGCCGGGCCCGCGTACGCCGCCAGGAGCGGCGGGCGCCGGGCGTGCGGAACGGGGACGAGGAGGTGCCCGCCGTGTGACCGGCACCGCCGGACGGCTCGTCGTCATCGACATGCAGCACGTGCTCGCCGGCCCGGGAGCCCCGGGGCCGTGCCACGTCTCGCCGAGGCCGCGGACGACGACGCGCACGCCGGGGCCCCGCACGTCCTGGACCCGTACCGACCGCTGATCCGGGTGACCACGGTCGCGGACGTGCTGGGGGAACCGGCCCTGAACACGGTCCCGGGCCGGACCGCCCCGGCCCTCACCACCACCCCGGGAACACGCGGGACCCGCAGGATTGCGCCCCGGGCGATCGGGTACGCGTCCAGCACCGTGTCCGGGGCGGGTCTTGTCCCGGGCGGGCCGCACATTCGCCGCTACCAGGGAATCTGCCATGGAAACACCCGCGCACGAGAACAACGCTCCCACGCCCGCCCAGCGGGCTCTGGACGCCCTCGTGGAGAACACCCAGGACACGGCGGCGCTGGACGCCCTCGCGAACAGCGACGTCCTGATCCCGGTGCCCGACGACGCCGGTGACGAGGAGGCGGCCGACCCGGGCGCGGTGGCGCTTCCGGTGCTGGAGCAGCCGGGCGGCACACACGTGGTCCCCGTGTTCACCTCCGAACTGGAGATGGCCGGGCTGCTGCCGTTCGTGTCCCGCTACCGCCTGGTCCCGCTCGGCGCGCTCGCCGCGCAGTGGCCGGCCGAGGACCTGTCCCTCACCATCGACGGCAGCTCCGAGCACCGTCTGACGCTCACCTCGGAGGGGGTGCGCACCCTGCTGGCCCGGCCGTAGCCCGGCGGAGCCCGAAGACCCCGGCGACCTGTACGCCTACTCGCCCAGCGCGCGGGCGAGGGCGGCGCGCTGCACCGGCAGCACCTCGGTGTGCAGGTCACGGCCCCTCCGCGTGAGCGCCACGTACACCCCGCGCCGGTCCTCCGCGCACACGCTGCGCTCGACCAGGCCGTCCTTCTCCAGCCGGGCGATGAGACGGGACAGCGCGCTCTGGCTGAGATGGACCCGGCCCACCAGGTTCTGCACCCGGCACTGTTCGCCCTCCCGGGGCGTCGTGGTCGCGAGCAGATCGAGCACCTCGAAGTCGGAGGCACCGAGACCGTACGGGTGCAGCGCGCGGTCGATCTCGCCCAGGGTGCGCGCGTGCACCGCGAGGATGTCCCGCCACCGCTCCTCGAGGCGGGCCCCGGTCGTGTTCGCTGCCATACTCGAACGGTAACACCGGTACGACGTTCAATGACCGTGCATCCAGTAGGGCCGGAGAGCCCCGGGCGGCGGCGGTACGGGCCCGCGGCTCCTTTGCCCCGCGCCGCAGGACGCGCGGGGCCGGTCCGACGCCGGACCGCTCGGTGGAGGCCCCGCCGCTGCTCACCGCGCCCACCGGGCCGCGGTCCCGGCGGGCGCGGTCGGCCGGGACCGCGCGGACGCCCGGGCCACCGGGCAGCGAGGGCCGAGACGGACCGGCCCTACGTCGACTCCCGCTTCACCAGTTCCGTCGGCAGGATCACCGCCGCCGGGTCCTCACCCCCGATCTGGGCCAGCAGCACCCGCACCATCTCCGCGCTGATGCGGTCCCAGGGCTGGCGGATGGTGGTGAGCTCCGGGCTGGCGGCGACGGCGGCGGGGGAGTCGTCGAAGCCGCCGACCGCCACGTCGTCCGGGACGCGGCGCCCCGCGCGGTGCAGCGCCGTCAGCACGCCCTGGGCCATCAGGTCGGAGGCGACGAACACGGCGTCCACGTCCGGCGCCCGGGCCAGCAGCCGCTCCGCGCCCGCCTCGCCGCTGGCCCGGCTGTAGTCGCCGGAGACGATGAGCCGCTCGTCGATCTCCATCCCCGCCTCGGAGAGCACCTCCCGGTAACCGGCGAGGCGCTCCACACCGCCCGGGGTGTCGAGCGGGCCGGTCACCACGCCGATCCGCCGCCGCCCCAGCGCCAGCAGGTGCCGCACCATGTCGCGGGCGCCGTCCCGGTCGTCGGCGGCCACGTAACTCACCTTCGAGCCCAGCCCGATCGGCTTGCCGCAGGCGACCAGCGGCACGCCCGCCGCCCGCAGTTCCTCGGCCACGGGATCGCCCGAGTGGCTGGAGACCAGCAGCACCCCGTCGACGTGCCCGGCGGTGATGTACCGCGTGATGCGCCGCCGTTCGTCGTCCGTGCCGGCCAGCATCAGCAGCAGCGGGATGTCGTGCGCGGCCAGCGCCTGGGTGCAACCGCGCAGCAGGACGTTGAAGTTGGGGTCCTCGAAGAACCGCTCCTGGGGCTCGGTGAGGAGGAAGCCCACCGAGTCCGAACGGCCGGTGATCAGCGAGCGGGCGTGCCGGTTGACGACGTACCCCGTCTTGCGGATCGCGGTGTTGACGGCCTCCGCGGCGGCCGGGCTGACGTAGTGACCGCCGTTGAGCACCCGTGAGACGGTGCCGCGCGAGACACCGGCCTCGCGCGCCACGTCGTGGATCGTCGGCGGCTTGCGCCTGCCCCCCGTGTTGCTCATGGTCATGACTTTACGGCCCCGGACAGCAGATCCAGGCTCCAGAACCGCTGGACCACCAGGAACAGCGCCACCAGCGGGAACACCGCCAGGAACGCGCCCGTGATCACCAGTGTGTACAGCGCCGGGGTGTTGGCGCCCTGCTCCAGCAGGGTGTGCAGACCGAGCGTGATCGGGAACTTCTCGTCGTCGCTGAGCATGATGTACGGCAGCAGGAAGTTGTTCCAGATCGCCACGAACTGGAACAGGAAGACCGTCACCAGTCCGGGCAGCATCATCGGCAGCGCGACCCGGGTGAAGATCCGCCACTCGCCCGCGCCGTCCATCCGCCCGGCCTCCACCACGTCGGCCGGCACCGCGGCCGCGGCGTAGATCCGCGCCAGGTAGACGCCGTACGGGGAGAGGATCTGCGGCAGCAGCACCGACAGGTAGGAGTCGGTGAGGTCGGCCTTCGCCAGCAGCAGGTACTGCGGGATGGCGAGGATCACCGGCGGCATCAGCACGCCCGCGAGCAGGATGTTGAACATCGTCTCGCGCCCGCGGAAGCGGTAGATCGCCAGGGCGTAGCCGCTGAACGCCGACACGCACGTCGACAGCAGTGCGCCGAGCCCGGCGTAGAGGGCGGAGTTGCCCATCCACTGCCAGTAGACGCCGTCGCGGTAGGAGCTCAGCTCGGAGACGTTCCCGGTGAAGCCGGTGCCCGGCCAGAAGGTGAAGGTGGAGAACAGTTCGCGGCCGGACTTGGTGGACGCGATGACGACCCAGACGACCGGCAGCAGGCAGTAGACCGCGCCGAGCAGCAGCGTGAGGGTCGGGACCAGGGCGATCCGGCGGGGCCGGGCCGGGCCCCGGGCGGTGCCGGGGGAGGTGCCGGCCGCGGGGTCGGCCTGGTGCAGGGCGAGGGAACTCATCGTGCGGCTCCTTGACGGGCGTCCTGCCTGTTCCGTCGGTTCGCGGCCCGCAGGAAGCCGAAGGACAGCACCAGGGTGGCGAGCGCGATCAGCGTCGCCTGCGCGGCGGCGGCGTGGATGTCGCCCTTGCCGAAGGCGTCCTGGTAGACCTTCATCAGCGGACTCCAGGTGGTGGACACGGAGTTGGTGAGCGGTTTGAGGGTGGTGGGCTCGCTGAACACCTGGAGCGTCGCGATGATCGAGAAGAAGAAGGTCAGCACCAGCGAGGGCGCCACCATCGGGATCTTGATCTTCAGCGCGATCTGCAGCGGGGTCGCGCCGTCCAGCTTCGCCGCCTCGTACACCTCGGCGGGGACGGCCTGCAGGGCGGTGTAGATGACGATCATGTTGAAGCCGGTGCCGCCCCACACCGCGATGTTCGACAGGGCGAGATACAGCGGGCCGCCGTCCAGCAGGTCCGGCTGCGGCAGGCCCAGCTTCTCCAGCACGAAGTAGAACGGGCTGACGTCCGGCAGGTAGAGGAAGCCCCACAGCAGGGCCGCCACCACACCGGGGACGGCGTACGGCAGGAAGATCGCGAGCCGGGTGAAGGGGGCGAGGCGCACCTTCTCGGAGTCGAGCATCAGCGCGAACAGCAGCGCCAGGCCCAGCATCACGGGCACCACGATGCAGCCGTAGCCGAGGACGCGCAGCGCTCCGTCCAGCAACTCGCTGTCGGAGAGGGCGTCGGTGTAGTTCTCCAGACCGGCCCAGACCTCCGTGCGGGCGCCGGAGCCCAGGCCGAGCCCGGAAACCTTCACCTTGCGGAAGCTGAGCCAGACCGCGTACCCGATGGGCAGCGCGAAGAACAGGAGGAACAGGACGACCGCCGGTACAAGGAAGAAGTAGGGGGCGCGAAGCGCTCCTTTGAGGGCGGTGGTGGGAGACGGGTGGGCGTACGGGGCCCCCTCGACCCCGTACGACCTCCGACGGCTTGCGGATTTCACTGAGCGACCTCGAAGCCCTGCTTCTCCAGGTCGGCGACCGTCTCCTCCTGCATGGTGTCCAGGGCGGCGGTGAAGTCCGACTTGTTCTTCGCGGCGGCGCCGAAGGCGTCCTTGAACGTCGTGTAGGCGACGTTGACGTTCGGACCCCAGGCGGACGGCGCGGTGGTCTCCGCGATCTCGGCGGCCTTGCGGTAGAAGTCGGGCTGGTTGGAGAAGTACTCCGGCGGGCTGGTGAAGGCGCCGCTGAGCTGGGCCGAGGTGGAGGCCGGGTAGATGCCGCTCTCCTTGGCCAGGGCGCTCAGGGCGTCGCCGTCGGTGTTCAGCCAGGCGGCGAACTTCGCGGCGGCGTCCTTGTGTTCGGAGTCCGTGGTCACGGCGGTGGAGGAGCCGCCCCAGCTGCCGGTGCGGTTCTCACCGTCCGACCACTGGGGGAGCGGGGCCATGGCCCACTTGCCCTTGGTGTCGGGCGCGGCCGTGGTCAGCGTGCCCGGCGCCCACACGGCGCTGACCCACGCGATCTGCTTGCCGGTGTTCAGCGCCTTGTTCCAGGCCGGGGTGTACATCGGCTGGTCGTCGATGGCGCCCTCCTTGACCAGGTCGCCCCAGAACTCGGCGACCTTCTGCGTCGCCGCGTCGTTGATGCCGACCTTCCACTTGTCGCCGGAGGTCGTCCACCACTTGGCGCCGGCCTGCTGGGCGAGGCCCGCGAAGAGGCCGGAGTCGTTGGCGGAGAAGGTCGTCAGGTCCGTGTCCGGGGCCTTCTTCTTCAGCGCGCGGGCGGTCTCGGCGAACTCGTCCCAGGTGGCCGGCACCTTCAGGCCGTACTTCTTGAACAGGTCCTCGCGGTAGTAGAACATCATCGGCCCGATGTCCTGCGGGACCGCGTAGACCGCGTCCGTGCCGAGCGTGGTCTGCTGCCAGACGCCGTCGGCGAACTTCTCCTTCGCGTCACCGACCTCGCCGGATATGTCGGCGAGCGCGTCATTGCTGACCAGGGTGGGCAGCGCCTGGTACTCCGCCTGTACCAGGTCGGGCGCCTTGCCGGCCTTGTGCGCGGTGAGGATCTTGGTGACCAGGGTGTCGCCGGACGCCTGCTTCTTCACCGTGACGGTGATCTGCTCCTTCTTGCCCGGCCCCTTGTTCCACAGGTCCACGACCTTGTCCATGCCGGGAGCCCAGGTCCAGTACGTCAGTGAGACCGGGCCCGACTGGGCCTCGTCGTCGGACGACGAGCCGCAGGCGGCGAGTGCGGTGGCGCCGAGCGCGACGGCGACGGCGGAACTCACGAGGCGACGGCGCTTCGTGTACGGCATGGAACTCTCCCCTGACCTGGGGTCCCCGCCTGCTGCGGAGACCTGCCATGCTTCTGTGAGCGTTCACAGTAGAGAAACATCCCGGACACTTGTCAATGGTTGTTGCTGTGCGGTTATGTTGGCTTCGCAGCGCCGTTGGGGCGTGTGTACGTTCACAAATGATCGAGTACATCGGGAGAATCCATGCCGGATACCACCCCCAGGGGCCTCACCGGGCTCGCCTTCGGCGGGGATTACAACCCCGAGCAGTGGCCGGAAGACGTCTGGCAGGAGGACGTCCGGCTGATGCGGGAGGCCGGTGTCACCATGGTGAGTGTCGGGATCTTCTCCTGGGCCCTGCTGGAGCCCTCGCCCGGCACCTACGACTTCGGCTGGCTCGACCGCGTCCTGGACCTGCTGCACGAGAACGGCATCCGCGCCGACCTCGGCACACCCACCGTGGTACCGCCCGCCTGGTTCTACCGGGCGCACCCCGACGCGCTGCCCGTCACCGCGGAGGGCGTACGGCTCGCGTTCGGCTCCCGCGGCGCCATCTGCCACAGCAACGCCGACTACCGGGCCGCCGCCGCGAACATCACCACCCGGCTCGCCGAACGCTACGGCGACCACCCCGCGCTCGCCATGTGGCACGTCCACAACGAGTACGGCGTCCCCGTCTCGGCCTGCTACTGCGACTCCTGCGCCGCCCACTTCCGCCGCTGGCTGGCGCAGGTGTACGGCACGGTCGACGCCGTCAACGAGGCCTGGGGCACCGCCTTCTGGGGCCAGCGCTACGCCGGCTTCGAGGAGATCGACCCGCCGCGCCTGACCCCGACGGTCGGCAACCCCGCCCAGGCGCTGGACTACCGGCGGTTCGCCGACGCCACCATGCGCGAGAACTTCACGGCCGAGCGGGACATCCTGCACCGCCTGTCCCCCGGTATCCCGGTGACCACCAACTTCATGACCGCCCTCAGCCAGTGCGACTCCGTCGACTACTGGGCCTGGGGCCGGGAGGTCGACCTCGTCACCAACGACCACTACCTGATCACCGACGGCCGCCGCACCCACGTCAACCTCGCGATGGCCGCCGACCTCACCCGCTCCGTCGCCGGCGGCGCCCCCTGGCTGCTGCTCGAGCACTCCACCTCGGGCGTCAACTGGCAGCCCCGCAACCCCGCCAAGGCACCCGGCCAGATGGCCCGCAACTCCCTCGCGCACGTGGCCCGCGGCTCCGACGGCGCCATGTTCTTCCAGTGGCGCCAGTCCCGGCGCGGCGCCGAGAAGTTCCACTCCGCGATGCTGCCGCACGGCGGCACCGACACGCGCGTCTGGCGCGAGGTGGTGGAACTCGGGGCGTCCGTCGGCTCGTTGGCACCCCTGCGCGGCACCCGCACGGAGGCCGACGTCGCGGTGCTGTGGGACTGGAACTCCTGGTGGGCGCAGAACCTCGACTGGCGCCCCAGCGAGGACCACGACGCCCGCGAACGCGTCGACACCTTCTACGAGGCCCTCTACGACCGCCACCTCACCGTCGACTTCGCCCACCCGGAAGCCGACGTGTCGGGGTACCCCCTGGTCGTCGTGCCCGCCCTGTACCTGATGACGAAGGCCGCCGGGAACAACCTCCGCGCGTACGTCGAGAACGGCGGCACCCTCGTCGTGTCGTACTTCTCCGGCATCGTCGACGAGCACGACGGCGTGCACGAGGGCCCGTTCCCGGGCGCCCTGCGCGACGTCCTGGGCCTGACCGTCGAGGAGTTCTCACCGCTGCTGGCGGGCGAGAAGGTGCGTCTGACCGGCCCCGACGGCCTCGAGCTCGGCGCCGACGTGTGGACGGAGTTCGTGGTGCCGCGCGGCGCCGAGACCGTGTGGACGTACGCCGACGGACTCACCGCCGGGCACCCGGCCGTCACCCGGCACCGCCTCGGCGAGGGCACCGCCTGGTACGTCTCCACCCGTCTGGACGCCGAGGGCCTGGACGCACTGCTCGGCCGGGCCGTCCAGGACACGCCTCTCGCCCCGCGTGCCGATCTGCCCCGCGACGTCGAAGTGGTGCGCCGCACCGGCGAGTCGGGCACCTTCCTGTTCGCGATCAACCACACCGCCACCGACGCCGAGGTGGCGCTGGACACCACCGGCACCGAGCTGCTGACCGGTGAACGCGCCGAGGGCCGCCTCGCGGTCCCGGCCGGAGCCGTCCGGGTCGTCCGACTCGACGGCTGAGCCGCGACTCCCCTCCGCCCGCGTGAGCATCGCAGGCCGCGGGCGGAGGGGGCCCTCGCCCTCCGGGCGCCAGGGCATCCTCCTCCCCACGTCGAAGGGACGACGGACGACCATGTTCCATCCCAGACGCACCCTCCGGGCCCTGTTGCCGCCGCTCGTGGCCGGGCTCGCCCTCACCGCCCTGCCCGCCCCGGCCGCGACGGCCGCGAGCACGCTCACCAACGGCGGCTTCGAGGCGGACGGTTCCGGCACGGCCACCCCGAACGGCTGGTCCGAGTACGGCGACACCGGCGCCTCGTTCTCCGAGTCCGGTGGCCGCGACGGCGGTCACCGCCTGTCGCACTGGTCGTCCTCGGCCTACAAGGTCGAGACGTACCAGTACCTGTCCGGGCTCACCAACGGCAACTACCGGCTCACCGCCTGGGTGCGCTCCGGCGGCGGCCAGAACGCGGCCCACATCGCCCTGAAGAACTGCGGCGGTGCCGAACAGCGCACCGATCTGCCGGTGTCCGCCAGTGGGTGGATCCGGATCGTCGTACCGGTCAGGGTGACGAACAACCAGTGCACCATCAGCGTCAGCAGCGACGCGAACGCGGGCAACTGGATCAACGTCGACGACCTGGCCTTCGCCCCGGGCACCTCGGGCCTGGCGGCCAAGGGCGCCGACATCTCCTCCCTGCCCAAGAGCGAGGCCAAGGGCGGGGTCTACCGGACCGCGTCCGGCTCCGCCGGCGACCCGGTCGCCATCCTGAAGTCCGCCGGCATGAACTACGCCCGCCTGAAGGTCTGGGTGGACCCGGCCGACGGCTACAACGACAAGGCCCATGTCCTCGCCCTGGCCAAGCGGATCAAGGCGCAGGGCATGAAGCTGCTGGTCGACTTCCACTACTCGGACTCCTGGGCCGACCCGGGCAAGCAGACCAAGCCCGCCGCCTGGGCCGGACACGGCTACGGGCAGCTGAAGACGGACGTGTACCGCCACACGTACGACGTGCTCAGCGCCCTCAAGGCCCAGGGCACCACCGCCGACATGGTCCAGGTCGGCAACGAGATCAACGGCGGCATGCTGTGGAACGAGGGCTCCACCGACAACTGGCCCCAGCTCGCCGGCCTGCTCAACTCCGGCTATGACGCGGTCAAGGCGGTCGACCGGTCCACCGTCGCCGCGCTGCACCTCGCCGAGGGCGGTGACCGCGACGGCACCCGCTGGTGGTTCGACAACGCGGTGTCCCACGGCGTGAAGTTCGACGCGATCGGCCTGTCGTACTACGGCTACTGGCACGGCACGCTGCACGACGTCCAGACCACCCTGGACGACGCGGCCGCCCGCTACGGCAAGCCCGTCTTCATCGCCGAGACGGCCTATCCGTTCCGGCTGGACAGCGAGGACGCGCACGAGAACATCATCGACACCAGCGGCGAACTGGTCCCCGGCTACCCCGCGTCCACCGCCGGGCAGACCCGCTGGATGAACGACGTGGCGAGCATCGTGGAGGCCGTCCCGAACGGCCGCGGCCTCGGTGTCTTCTACTGGGAGGCGACCTGGACCGCCCGCACCGGCAACGGCTGGGACCCGGCCGACCCGTCCTCCGGCAACGGCTGGGAGAACCAGGCACTGTTCGGCTACGACGACCGCGCGCTGCCCGCGATGGCGTGGTTCCGCCACCGGTGAGACCGGCCGACCGGTGGGACCGTGAGGTCCGGCCGTGACCGGACCCGTGCCGCCCGGGGCCCGACCGCACCCCGCGGTCGGGCCCGCCCGGCGACGGCGCCGGACCGCCCCGGACCGGCGTGTCCCGGACAAACTGCGACCCCCGTCGACGGGACACGACCGCGCATCCCGGCGTGGCCGAAGGAGCCGGCCGTCGTGGAACCCGGCGTCACGGTGACCGCCGTGGCCACCAGGTTCGCCCTGCCCCACCCGGTCGCCCGCACCCACCTCCGGCCGCTCACGGCCGTCGGCCCGCTGCGCACCGGCCGCTGCGGTCCCGAAGTGCCCCGTTCGGCTCCCCGGCGTTACGCTGGTTCCCGCCCGCGATCGCGGCGCGGCGGTGGGGCCCGCCGCACCCGGACCACGGCGCCGGTGCCGCCGACGGTCCCTGCTCGTGAAGGCGCGCGCCCGCACGTTTGGGCCGCTGAACGAGTAGGAGGCGTACGACCATGACAGCCCCGCGGACCGAGGGCCTCCGCGTCCGCCCCGCCCGGCGGGCCCAGGCCCCCGTCGTCGCCGCGGTCGCGCTCGGCGGGGGAGCGGGAGCCGCGGCCCGCTACGCGGCCTCCCTGCGGTGGCCGACGGCGGCGGACGGATTCCCCTGGACGACCCTCTGGGTCAACGTCGCCGGCTGCGCCGCGATCGGCGTTCTCATGGTGGTGATCACCGAGACCCGTGCCGCCCACCCCCTGGTCCGCCCCTTCCTCGGCACCGGCGTCCTCGGCGGCTTCACGACCTTCTCGACGTACGCCGTCGACGTCCGGGGGCTGCTCGACGACGGCGCCGCGGGCCACGGTCTCGTCTACCTCGCGGCCACCCCGATCGCCGCGCTCGCCGCCGTGTGGTCGGCCGCCGCGACGACCCGCCGTGCGCTGAGGAGGAGACAACCATGACGCGGCTGACCGGCAGTGCCCTGCGGCTGACCGTCTTCGTCGGCGAGAACGACACCTGGCATCACCGGCCCCTGTACTCGGAGATCGTCCACCGGGCCCACGCGGCGGGGCTCGCGGGTGCCAGCGTGTTCCGCGGGATCGAGGGCTTCGGCGCCTCCTCCCTCGTGCACACCTCCCGGCTGCTGTCCCTGAGCGAGGACCTTCCCGTGGCGGTCGTCGTCGTCGACACCGAGGAGCGGGTGCGGGCCTTCCTGCCGGAACTCGACGCGCTCGTCACCGGGGGACTGGTGACCCTCGACCACTGCGAGGTCGTCCGGTGCCCCGGCCGTGCCGACGGCGGCCCCGGCGCGACGGACAGGAAGGGCGGGCGGTCGCGGTGAACTGGCTGTACGTGGTCCTGGGAGCCATGGTCGGGGCACCCCTGCGCCACCTCACCGACCGTGCGGTGCAGTCCCGGCACGACTCGGTCTTCCCCTGGGGGACCTTCACGGTCAACGTCGTCGGCTGTCTGGTCCTCGGCCTGCTCACCGGCGCGGTGGCCGCCGGCGCCGCGGGTTCCCGTCTCCAGCTGCTGCTCGGGACCGGTCTGTGCGGCGCCCTGACCACCTACTCCACCTTCTCCTACGAGACCCTCCGCCTGGCCGAGACCGGCGCCCGGCGCTACGCGGCCGTGAACGTCGCGGCGAGCGTGGCGGCCGGTCTGGGCGCGGCGGCCGCGGGCGTGGCGCTGGCCGAGGCGGTGTGGGCGTAGCCCGCGGCCCCGGTGGGCCGCGCGCTGCGCCCGGGTCCCTCAGCCGGCCTCGCGCAGCGGTTCCCCGACCCGCCTGAGGTGACGCAGGGCCTCACGGTGCGAGGCGAGCAGCCCGGTCCGGTGGTACGGGATGCCCAGTTCGGCGCAGTACCGCTCGGTGATGACCTGGGCCTTGCCGAGGGCCGGCGTCGGCATGCTGGGGAACAGGTGGTGCTCGATCTGGTAGTTCAGCCCGCCCATGAACGCGTCGACGAGCACGCCGCCGTCGACGTTGCGGGAGGTGAGGACCTGGCGGCGCAGGAAGTCCGGCTCGGCGCCCTCCTCGATCATCGGCATGCCCTTGTGGTTGGGGGCGAACACGGAGCCGAGGTAGATCCCGAACAGACCTTGGTGCACGGCGATGAACGCGAGTGCCCTGCCGGGGGAGAGGACCAGGAACAGGCCGCCGAAGTACACGGCGAAATGGGCGACGAGCAGCGTCCCCTCCAGCACCGGTCGCTTCACCGACGGGCTGCGCAGGGCCTTGAAACTGCTGAAACTCAGATTGAGGCCCTCCAGGGTCAGCAACGGAAAGAACAGGGCCGCCTGGTGCTTTCCGATGAATCGCGCGGGCCCCTTGGCCTGTTTCGCCTGGCGCCGTGACCACACCAGGATGTCGGGCGCGACATCGGGGTCCTTCTTCTCGTGATTGGGGTTCGCGTGGTGGCGGGTGTGCTTGTTCATCCACCAGCCGTAGCTCATGCCCAGCAGCGCATTGGCCACCAGCAGACCGCCGATCTCGCTGGGGCGTCGGCGGGAGAACACCTGCCGGTGGGCCAGGTCGTGCGCGGCCAGTCCGAGTTGCCCGAACACCAGGGCCAGGGCCGCGGCGACGATCAGCTGGCTCCAGCTGTCACCCAGGACGAGAAAGGCGGCGACACCGCCCGCGAGCGCGAGCCCCACGGCCCCGAAGCGCACGCCGTAATACAGCGGGCGGCGCCTGAGCAGCCCCGCGTCGGCTATGCGCCGTGACAGTTCGGAGAAGTCGCTGCCCTTTTCGCGGCCTCTTTCCTGCCGCCTTTCGGTTTCCTTTTCTCCGTCACGCGGGGACGGGACGTCCGTGAGCACCGTTGAATTGGCCATGTGCTTCAGTATGAGAACGATTTCCCGGCCGGAGAATGGCGTTGGCCCCCCGAAGAGGGTGTGGCTGGCACCACCATCCCCGGACGGCGCTCGCGGTCTTCCGCGGGGCCGCCCCGTCGTGCACCTGCCGGAGCACGACGCGGTCGAGGCCATGGCCCACCGTCTCGACCGTGTCGAGGCGGTCCTCACCGACATCGCCGAGGAGGCCCCCGCCATCGGCCGGGGAGCCGTCGGACCGGTCCTGGAAAAGGGCCTCCTGCCGGCCGGGGCGTCGGCCCGCTCCGCCCGGAGGTTCTCGCCGGACCTCCGGCGGGCCAGGGACCGTCCGGCGCTCCGCCGCTCAATCCGTCGGCACCGGACCCCACTTGATCCGCAGGAACAGCGCCACGCCCGCGCCGCCCAGCAGGGCTGCACCGACGATCGTCCAGGGCACCGGCCGGTCCGGGCCGTCGTCCCTCCGTACCGCCGGAGCCGCGGCGGGCTCCGCCTGCTGCCCGGGCAGCGGCCGGGCCCGCAGGGCGTCCAGCGAGCCCACCGGGTCGACCCGTCCGGCCGCCTCGAACCCCCAGTCCAGCAGCGAGCGCGCCTCCTCGTACACCGCGTGCGCGCCGCCCGAGCGGGGGTTCATGACCGTCACCACCAGGGTGCGCCCGTCCCGGCGCGCGGCGGCCACGAGTGTGTGACCGGCGTTGCTGGTGTAGCCGTTCTTGACGCCGACCAGCCCTCGGTAGCGTTCGACGCCGTCCGCCCCGGTGAGCAGCCGGTTGGTGTTCCGGATCCCGTACGAGCCGCCGTCACGGCCCGGGAACCGTGCCTCGGTCCGGGCGCAGTACCGCGCGAACTCGGAGTTGCGCAGCCCCGCCCGGCCGAACACCGCCAGGTCGAACGCCGACGACACCTGGCCGGGCGCGTCGTAGCCGTCGGGCGACTTCACCCGGGTGTCGCGGGCGCCCAGGGCGCGGGCCTTGGTCTGCATGCGCTCGGCCGTGGCCCGCCAGCCTCCGCTGAGCGCGGCCAGGACGCGCACGGCGTCGTTGCCGGAACTGAGGAAGACCCCGTTCCACAGGTCCGACACCCGGTACGTACGGTTCTCGGCGACTCCGACGAGGCTGCTGCCGGAGCCGATGCCCCTCAGCTCCCGCTCACTGACCTGGTGCCGGACACCGGCCGGCAGGACCGGCAGCACGGTGAGGGCGAACAGGGTCTTCAGGGTGCTGGCGGGCGGCAGCCTGCGGTGCGCGTCGTGTGCCGCGAGCACCGTGCCGGTGCCCGCGTCGGCCACCAGCCACGACCTGGCGGACAGCTCCGGGACTTCCGGTGCTCCCGCGCGCGGCCGGACGTGCGTGCCGGACCGGTACAGCAGTGCCGCGGGCGGTGTCCCCGCCCGCGGCCCGGTGCCGGGCGGCGGCCCGGTGTCCGCCCCCGTACCGGCGATCGCCGCGGCGGGTGCGAGCGCCAGCAGGCCCGCCGTGCAGAGGGCGCAGGTGGACGCGGCAGCCCGCGAAGTAAATCCGATAGTCATACCGCAAACGTAGGAAGGGACGCCCGGAACACCACGCTGCCCCGGCCGGACGCCGTCCGGGAGCACCCGGATGCCGCACGCCGCCGCGGTGTCAGCCGCCGGGCAGGGTCGGCCGGACGCGCCGCAGGAACGTCGCGTTGTCGGGGGTCTCGCGCATCCGCCCCAGCAGGGTCTCCAGGCCGGCCTGCCCGTCCCGGGAGGGTGACTGCAGGACGCGTCGCAGACCTTGTACGGCGGTCAACTCGGCCGGAGTGAGCAGTAGTTCCTCGCGACGGGTGCCGGAGGGGGTGATGTCGACGGCGGGGAACAGCCGGCGGGACGCCGCCTCGCGGCTGAGCCGGAGCTCCATGTTGCCGGTGCCCTTGAGCTCCTCGAAGTAGAACTCGTCGGCGCGGGATCCCGTCTCCACCAGGGCCGAGGCGAGGATCGTGAGCGAGCCGCCCTCCTCGACCCGGCGGGCCGCGCCGAAGAACCGCTTCGGTCCGGTCAGCGCGGACGCGTCGACGCCACCGCTGAGGGTGCGGCCACCGGAGGCGGCCGCGTTGTTGTACGCCCGGCACAGCCGGGTCAGCGAGTCGAGCAGCACGACGACGTCCTCGCCCGCCTCGACGAGCCGCTTGGCCCGCTCGATCACCAGCTCGGCGAGGGCGATGTGTTCCTTGGCGGGCCGGTCGAAGGTCGAGGCGTACACCTCGCCGCGCACCGAGCGCCGCATGTCGGTGACCTCCTCGGGCCGTTCGTCGAGCAGCACCACCATCAGCCGGCACTCGGGGTGGTTGCCCGCGACGGCCGCCGCGAGCTGCTGGAGGAGGACGGTCTTGCCGGTCTTGGGCGGGGCCACGAGCAGCCCGCGCTGTCCCTTGCCGACCGGCGCGAACAGGTCGACGACCCGCCCGGCCATCCCGGACGCCGGGTGCTCCAGGCGCAGCCGCTCGTGCGGGTGAAGCGGGGTCAGGTCCCGGAAGTGCCGCCGGCCGAGCAGTGCGCCGGGCGTACGGCCGTTGACCCGCGCGATGTCGGACAGGCCGTTCCGGTCGCCGCGGACGCCCTCGACGTGGTCGCCCTTGCGCAGGCCGTACCGGCGCAGCAGCGCGGGGGAGACGGCGGGGTCGGCAGGGGAGGCCAGGCAGTGCGCGGCGCGCAGGTGACCCTTCCCGGCCGCGTCGATGTCGAGGACACCGGTGATGAGCTGGGGCTCCTGCCGGGCGGAAGGGCGGGCGAGCGTGGTGATGGTCATGAGGTCGGTCCTTTCGCGGACGACGGGCGGGAACATGCGGTGGGAAGGAGAGAGACCGCGCGGGGAGGGCGGATGCGCGCCTCCGGGGGCGGGAACAACACCTCGGTCACGGCGGGAGAGGTCCCTGGCCCATGAGGTGATGGGGAAAGCCGATGCACCGGTCACAACGACGGGCGGGTCGGCGAACCGAAGGGAAACCCGAGAAGAACAGGCACCGACGCCCGAACAGGGGCGTGCCACGGGTGCTGCTTGAACTGTACCACCCGGTGCGGTGGCGTGGGTCGGGAAACGGAAGACCGGGAAACGGAAGATGGGCCCGCCGGTGACGGCCGGCGGGCCCCGACGGCGGTGTGCGCGACGCGCCGGGCGGGCGGTGTGCGCGACGCGCCGGACGGTGTGCGGGCGCCGCTCCCGCGCGGGGAGCCCTCGCTCCCGCGCCTGCTCAGGCCGGGCGTTCCTGCGCCTCCTGCGCGATCCGCTCGAACCGCGCTCCCATGGCCGCGGCCAGCGCCTGCGCACCCGACAACGGGCGCACCATCACCGTGAGTTCGTCGATGAGCCCGTCGTCGCCGACGTGGATGAAGTCGCAACCGTTGATCTCGCGGTCGCCCACCCGCGCGGTGAAGACCAGCGCGTGGTCGCGGCCGCCCGTGTCGTTGATCTCGCGCACGTAGCGGATGTCCTCGAAGACCTCCGCGACCGCCCGCAGGATCGCTCCCGTGATCGGTCTGCCGGTGTACGGCTTGAACACGACGGGGCTGGTGAAGACGACGTCCTCCGCCAGCAGCGCCACGACGGCGTCGAGGTCACCGGCCTCGATCGCCTTCCGGAATGCCTGCACCGCGACTCCCATAGTCAACTAATTGAATAGGTGCGTATGAGATTAGTCGTCCGCTGTTAACGTGTCCATATGTCCCTCAAGTACGCCGTCCTGGCCGCCCTCCTGGAGGGCGAGGCCTCGGGCTACGAGCTGTCCAAGGTCTTCGACGTCTCGTTCGCCAACTTCTGGGCCTCCACCCCGCAGCAGCTCTACCGGGAGCTGGAGCGGCTGACGCGGGACGGGCTCGTCGAGGCCCGGGTGGTCCGGCAGGAGCGGCGGCCGGACAAGCGGATGTTCACCCTCACGGAAGCCGGTCGCGAAGACCTGCGCGCCTTCGCCGCCGAGCCGCCCCGGCGGCCCACCGCCATCCGCGACGAACTGCTGATCAAGATCCAGGCCATGGACGATGCGGACCCCGAGGCGACCCGCGCGCTGGTCGAGGAGCGGATGGCGTGGGCGCGCGGCAAACTCGCCCGCTACGCGCGGGTGCGCGAACGGCTGCTGGACGGCCGCTCGGAGGAGCGGTACCTGAGGGAGGCGGACCGGATCGGACCGTATCTCACCCTGCTGGGAGGGATCGCCTTCGAGGAGGAGAACCTGCGCTGGTGCGAGCGCGTGCTGGCGGCCCTTCGGCAGCGCACTCCCCGGGGCTGATCCGATGTTCGGCCCCGAAGGCCCCGGTCTGCGCGAACTCGCCGTCCAGGTGCTGTCGTCGGTGGACCGCGGCTACGACCTCCTCGCGCCGAAGTTCGACCACACCCCCTTCCGCACGCCCGACTCGGTGCTCGACGCCACCGCCTCGGCACTGCGGCGGACGGGCCCGTTCGACGCCGGGCTCGATCTGTGCTGCGGCACCGGTGCGGGGGTCGGTGTGCTGAGGCGGGTGTGCCGGGGGAGTGTCACCGGCGTGGACTTCAGCGCCGGCATGCTGGCCGTCGCCCGGGAGCGGACCCGGGCGGCCGGGCCGCCGGTCGCCTGGGTGCGGGCGGACGCGCGGGCCCTGCCGTTCCGGCCCGTCTTCGACCTGGTGGTGAGCTTCGGGGCGTTCGGGCACTTCCTGCCGCGTGAGCTGCCGGGGCTGTTCGCGCAGGTCCGCTCGGTGCTGCGGCCGGGGGGCCGCTTCGTCTTCCCCGTGGTCGCGCCGCCCCGGCCGGGATCGCTCGAGTACGTGATGCTGCTCGGATTCGACGCGGTGATGCGGGTGCGCAACGCCGTGTGGCGCCCGCCGTTCGTCATGTACTACCGGGCGTTCCGCTTCGGTGCCGTCCGGCGCGAACTGGCCCGGGCGGGTTTCCGGGTGGAGCTCCAGGTCCTGCCCGAGTTCGGACGGCGGCGGGACGGCAGTCCCCGCGTCCGGCTGATCGTCGCGGAGCGGCCGGAGG
>NZ_JAPSKQ010000008.1:20163-74921 GCF_031181555.1 Streptomyces sp.
TTCGGTGCCGTCCGGCGCGAACTGGCCCGGGCGGGTTTCCGGGTGGAGCTCCAGGTCCTGCCCGAGTTCGGACGGCGGCGGGACGGCAGTCCCCGCGTCCGGCTGATCGTCGCGGAGCGGCCGGAGGAGGGGGTCGGAATTTCCCACCCCTGTCCCTGAACGCGTTGGATCTTCCGACTCGCCCGGTCGGGGTGGGCCGGGTGACGACGACCGCGCATGCCGAGACCCCGGTCGACCCGCTGTGGTGGTCCTGGCAGGGAGTGCACGGCGGCTGGGTCACCGGCGCGGCGCTGACCGCCGTGCGGGACGGAATCGCCGGTGGCCGCCGACCGGTCCGCTCGCTGAGCACCCACTTCCTGACCCCGGACGACTGCGCCCCGCTGGACCCGCCCGTCGCACCGGCCCCCTTCGCCCGGCAGCCGGAGACGCGCCCCGCCGCGGCCGGCCGCCCGCTCGCCGGCGGCCCCCGCGCCGAACTCGTCGCCCGGGTGCGCCTCCGCGACGGCCGGGCGGCGACGGGCCGTCGGGCCCGCGTGGTGCGGACGCGGCAGGACGGAAGGGCGCCCGGTGCCCGCCCCGCGTCCGGTCAGACCGCGGCCGGCACGGTGAACTCGTAGACCAGCGCGTCCTGCTGGGCGTCCACGAGCAGTTCCGTGATCTCCAGCGGCCGGGCGTACTGGTCGTGCACCCGCCGGGTGACCCGCACCGACGGGGTCCCCGCGATCCGCGTGATGGTGTCGCGGTGGTGCAGGGTCAGGCCCGCCCGGCGCATCCAGTCGTAGGCCCGCCGCAGCTCCGCGGCGGCGGCGCCGTCGGCGCGGTCGCGGTAGCGGGCCAACTCCTCGACCTCCGCGAGGACCACGGCGGAGAACGACGTCACGGCCGTCCGCAGTTCCCGCCCGTCGGCCGACGCGGACCAGTAACGGTGCACCAGTGTCGGCCGGGCCGGGGCCACCCCCAGGGCCTCGGCGTGCCCCGGCGGGGGAGTCTCCCAGGTGACGGTGGCCCGGGCCACCGCGCCCCGGGTGGCGCACCGGGCGCCGATCGGGAAGCCGAGGGAGACCGGCGTCTCCCTCGGCTTCCCGGGCAGGGTGGCGTGGCTGCCCCGCCGGTCGGTGGCGACCAGCCCGTCGCGGCGCAGCATCTGCAGCGCCTGCCGCACGGTCTCCCGGCTGACCCCGAAGTGCTCGGCCAACTGCCGTTCGCCGGGGAGCCGTTCGCCGGGCGGAATGGTCCCGTCGCGCAGTTCGTCGAGCAACTCCGTCGCGATCCGCCGGTAGAGGGGCATTCCATCGCCGAGCGGACGGTCGTGCGGAGTGGTGCGGGCCATGCCGCGCCTCCTGGTGGTGACGTTCCGTATCTGTGCGGGCTCATTGCGCCACCATGTCTACCATTGGTCTAAACCAGCAGGGAAGGGCGGGCCGGCGGTTCGGCCGGAACGGATCCCCGGCATCACTCCGTCACAGCGCTCCGTACAGAGCGTCGATCAGCGCCATCTTGCGGGGGTCGTCGGCGATGTGAGGGCCCATCCGGTTCATCGTGTAGCCCAGCGAAACACCCGCCTCCGGGTCGGACAGTCCGCAGGAGCCGCCGAACCCGTCGTGTCCGAAAGCCCGCGGGTTCGGTCCGTACGAGCCGTTCGGACCGCTGAGCCACAGACCGAGCCCGGCCTCGGTCTCGTGCCGGAAACCGGCGCCGAGCACCAGGTCCCGGCAGCTGCCCTGTCCCTCGCGCACCCGCTCGGCCGCCGACGGCGAGAGGAAGCGGTGGCCGCCGTACGCTCCGCGTCCCGCGAAGATCGCGTACAGGGCGGCGACGGCCCGCGCGGTGCCGTGGCCGTTCGCGGCCGGGATCTCGGCGGCCCGCCACTCGGGCGTGTTCGCGCCCGCCGCGCCCACCGCCGGATTGGTCAGCGCCGCGACGGCCGCGGGCGCCAGCCGGCTGAACAGGTCCGCCTGTTCGCCGCCGCGCCGGACCGGGGGCGGCACCAGCTCGGCCACCCGGCCGGCGTCCTCGGCCGGCAGGCCGATGGTGAAGCCGATCCCCAGCGGTCCGGTCACCTCCCGCGCCAGAAAGGCTCCGGGCAGCAGCCCCGACACCCGCCGCACCACCTCGCCGACCAGGTGGCCGTACGTCAGCGCGTGGTACCCGGACCGCGTGCCCGGCTCCCACCAGGGTTCCGTCGCCGCGAGCCGCCGGGTGGTCAGCTCCCAGTCGCAGAGCTGCGCGAGCGAGTGCGGCTCGCGCAGCCCGGGGAGTCCCGCGCGGTGCGAGAGCAGATGGCGCACGAGGACCTTCTCCTTGCCCGCCGCGGCGAACTCCGGCCAGTACGCGGCCACCGGCGCGTCGAGGTCGAGCAGCCCCCGGTCGGCGAGCATGTGGGCGCACAGGGCCACCGGACCCTTGGAGGTCGACCACACGTTGACCGGCGTGTCCCGCTCCCAGGGCCGGGTGCGGGCCGCGTCGGCCCAGCCGCCCCACAGGTCCACCACCGTCCGGCCGTCCACGGTGACGGTCACCGCGGCGCCCAGCTCCTCCCGTTCCCGGAAGTTCTCCTCGAACGCCGCCCGCACCGCCGCGAAACGCGGCTCGCAGTGACCGTGGACTCGTACCTCGCGCTCGGACATGGACCCTCCGTCGGCCGTCGGAAAGCCCGGGCCGTGCTGTCGCGACCCGGGCAGCAGGAACGTACCGACTGGTCGGACCGGACGGAAGGCCGCCGACGCGGCGCGAGCGGCCGCCTCAGATGTACGAGCGCATCCAGCGCAGCCGGGCCGCCTCCTGGAACGGGCCGCCGCCCTCGTGGTCGTTGAAGTCGTACACCTCGATCGTCTTGTCCTCGTGCGCCCAGGCGTTGAAGGCCGCGAAGACGGTCGAGGGCGGGCAGGTCTGGTCCTCCAGGGCGGCCGAGAACAGGGCGGGCGCCCGGCCGCGGTCGGCGAAGTGCACGCCGTCGAAGTAGGACAGGGTGCGCAGGACGTCCTCGAAGCGGCCGCGGTGCGTCTTGAGGTAGAGGCCGATCTCCCGGTACGGGTGCCGGTCGGTGAGCGTCGTCGCGCGCGGGAAGTCGCACAGGAACGGCACGTCCGGCGCGATGCCCGCCAGGTCCGGGACCAGGCCGCCCACCGCGAGGGTGATGCCGCCGCCCTGGCTGGCACCCACGGCCACCGTGCGCCGCTCGTCGGTCAGCGGGTGCGACCGGGCCGCCTCCACCGCGCGCACGGCATCGGTGAACACCCGGCGGTAGTAGTAGTTCTCGGGCGCGTCGATGCCGCGCGTCATGAACCCGGGGTACGCCGGCGCCCCGCCCACCGGGTCCGCGGTGCCGCCGCCGGCGCCCCAGGCGCTGCCCTGGCCGCGGGTGTCCATCACGAAGTGGGCCCGGCCCGTGGACGCCCACAACAGGTGCTGGTGGGGCAGCCCGCGGCCCCCGCCGTAACCGATGAACTCCACCACCAGCGGCAGCGGGGCGTCGGCACCGGCGGGCAGCGTCAGCCAGCCCTTGACGGGGTGACCGCCGAACCCGGCGAACGTCACGTCGAAGACCCGCACCGTGGACAGTCCCGTGTCGACCGGCTCGAAACGGGCGTCGAGATCGTGTTCGCGCGCCTCCTCGAGCGTCTTGGACCAGAACGCGTCGAAGTCCTCGGGCGCCGTGGACTCGCTGCGGTACTCGCGCAGCTCGTCGAGGGGGAGGTCGAACAGGGCCATCAGGAACCGCCTTTGTGAAGGGACAGTGCGCAGCGATGACACCGTACGTGGATCACGGGAGGAACTGCCAGGGTTCCACGGTACTTCCCTTGCCCGATCGCGATGGAAAGACCCGCAGGTGGAAAGCACAGTAAGCGATTTCTCCCGATCGGCGTCCGGAGGCGTCCGGAGGCGTCCCGGGGGGGGGCGGTCGGAACGGCCGCCGCCCTCAGGCCCCGCGGTGGGTCCACTCCGGTTCCGTACGGGCCCACGCCCGCTCCCACTCCGCCAGCCGGCGGCGCAGCGCCACCTCGCGCACCGCCCGGTGCACCAGGAGCACCCCGGCCGCCGAGACCCCCGCGGCGCAGGTGCCCACGCCGATGCTGTGCTGCCACACCGAGGCGTTGTCGACCGGGGGCGGCACGTCGCGTCCCCGGGAGTCGAACCACACGTGGACCACGTCCCCGCGCCGCGCGTCCGGGGGGACGCGCGCGAGGGCGGTGCGCCGCCCCTCGCCCGGCTCCGTCCAGCGCACGAGCGCGCGGTACACGTGCCGCCCGCCCGCCCGGGAGGAGGGCCGCGTCCCGGCGGACCACCCCACGACCTCCGCGCGCACGCGGTGACGATCGGCGCGCTGCTCCGCCGCGGTCGCCCGTGCCTCGCCGTGGGCCCACCAGGCGGCGACCGCCCCCACCAGCGGAGCCCCCGCGCCCACCAGCACGGCGACGGCCAGCGCCGTCCACGCCTCGACCACATCCGACCGGCGCCGCAGCGGATTGCACTCCCGGGGCCGGCCGCGCAGCCGCGTTCGCATGTCGACCTCCTCACCCGTCACCGCGGCCGGGGACCGGACGGCCGTACGGGACACCTGCCGCTCCCGTCGTCGCGCGCGTCTCCCGTCCTCGCGCGCGACCGGCCCCGGTCAGGGGTGCCCGGACGCACCGGTGCGAAACGGCGGGCCCACGCCGGCCGGAACCGGCGCGGGGCGGTCAGCCGAAGCGCTCGATACGGATCCGGTCCACGGGCTGCCCGGCCGCCACCAGCAGCCTGGAGGCGTGCTCGGCGAAGGCGTTGGAGCCGCACACATAGGCCTCCCACCCACCAGGAGGCCGCTCGGCCAGGAGCGGCGCCACATGTGCGGCCGCCATACGTCCCACGGCCGCACCCTCCGGCGCGCTCCGTGTGAACACCGGTGTGGTCTCCGCGCCGAGCTCCCGCGCGTAGATCAGCTCCTCGGGGCTGCGCGCCGACACCAGCAGCCGCAGCGGCACGGTCAGGCCCCGGGCCCGGTGGTGCCGGACCATCGACATCAGCGGAACCACGCCGGAGCCGGCGCCCACCAGCAGCGCGGGCCGGTCGCCCGGCCAGGCGAAGAAGCCGCTGAGCGGGCCGCGCACCTCCACCCGGTCGCCGGGCCGGGCCACCGTGTGGAACCAGCCCGAGACCTCGCCGCCCTCGACGTGGTCCAGCGTCAGCTCGATGTGCCCGGAGTCGTCCGGCGCGGACGCGATCGAGTAGTGGCGCTGGGCCGTGTAACCGTCCTCGGCGGTCAGCCGCAGCAGCAGGTGCTGACCGGGCAGGTGGCCCGGCCAGCCGGGCACGGCGAACCTGAAGGTCGCGACACGCGGCGTCTCGCGGCGGATCCCGGTCAGGGTGGCCGTACGCCACACCGAGGCGGTCTGCTCGCTCACGCCGATGCGTCCGGGCACGGCGAACCGCGTCGGCGGGGCGAAACGCCCCGGCGCGTCCTCCCGGGCCACCCGTGCCCCTCGCGCCATTCCCGTCACGGAGCCCGCCCCCGACCCGGCCGCCGTGCCCTGCGTCGTCTCCGGCACCGTCCGTCCCGCTGTCCCCGTCATCCGCTCAGTCACCGGAGTACCGCTGCTCCTCCCAGGGGTTGCCGCGCGCGTGGTAGCCGTTGCCCTCCCAGAAGCCCGGCTCGTCGTGGTCCAGGAGCCGCAGGCCCGCGATCCACTTGGCGCTCTTCCAGAAGTACAGATGCGGCACCAGCAGCCGCGCCGGGCCGCCGTGCTCGGGCGGGAGCGGCCGGCCGTCGTACTCCCAGGCGATCCAGGCCCGGCCGCCGGTCACGTCGGCGAGCGGGAGGCTGGTGGTGTAGCCGGTGTGCGCGTAGGCGACGACATGGGTGGCGGACGCGTCGGGCCGGACCGCGTCCAGGAAGGCGTCCAGGGAGACGCCGCCGAACCGCACCCCGAACTTCGACCAGCTCGTCACGCAGTGGATCGCGCCCTCGTACGCCGAGGCCGGCAGCTCGTGCGCCTGCTCCCAGTTCCAGGTGCGGGGCTCGGCCACCAGCCCGTCGATCCGGAAGGTCCAGTCGGCGGGCGCGAGGTCGGGCGTGACCTCCGCGGACAGGACGGGCCATTCGTCGCCCGCGTCGTACTGACCGGGCGGCAGACCGGGGTTGTCCACACGGGGGCGGCCGGTGAAGCCTCGGGTGATGTTCACGTGATCGGTGGTTTCCGTTGCGAGGGTGCTCCAGTGGTTCCGGTGTTCAACCGTACGGGGTGCGGGCGACCGCGCGCGCACCGGCCGGTCCCCGTTGCTCAGTGCCCCCGGAGGCGGGCCACGCGTTGGAGCGCTCCAGATAGCCGGCGAACCGTCGCAGGTCCTCCTCCGGCCAGTGGGCCAGCCGCTGTGCGAAGGCCGCGCGACGGCTCTCGGTCACCTGCGCCAGGATGCGCCGGCCGGCCGGCGTCAGCCGCACCACCTGGACACGGTGGTCCTCGGGATCCGCCCGCCGCTCGACGAGGCCGGCCCGCTCCAGGGCGGCCACCTGGCGGCTCACGGTGGACTTGTCCAGGGCGTAGTGGGCGGCCAGGTCCGTGGCCCGGCAGCCGCCGCTCGTCTCCAGGTGCCCGAGCAGCGTGTACGACACCAGCGACAGCTCGGGGTGCATGCGCCCGGCCGACGCGCGGGCACGGCGGGCGAAGACCGTCATCTCGCGCTGGATGACCTCCACGGCCTCGGCTGCTTCCACCCGGACACCTCCCTCCACGACCCCGGGTTCTCCTGGCACCGTACAACCATGGGGTTCGTCGGGTAATGTGACCGTCCGGCTGCGGAGAGACCCAGCCGGGAAGCCGAGGGGGTGAGACCCATTACCGCTGTGTCAGGTCGGGTGCTCTCCTCTCGAAGCGACGCGGATCACCGGCAGTAGGTGACCGCGGGAGCGCCCTTCGGTTCCCGAAAGGCCCAGGCTCTTGCCGCACACGCCGTCCCCGTCTTCCCCGTCCGTCCCTTCCCTCTCGTCCGTGCCGCCGTCCCCGCCCGGGTCCCGGGACTCCGTCGTGGCCGCGCTGCGCGCCGCGGGCTGCGTCTTCGCCGAGGACGAGGCGGAGCTGATCCTCTCCGCCGCACCCACCCCGGACGACGCCGCCTCGATGGTCGAGCGCCGGGCAGCCGGGCTGCCCCTCGAACTCGTCGTCGGCTGGGCCGAGTTCCGGGGCCGGCGCATCACCGTGGAACCCGGCGTCTTCGTCCCCCGCCGCCGCACCGAGTTCCTCGTCGAGCAGGCCCTCGCGCAGGCGCCCGGCGCGACCGTCGTGGTGGACCTGTGCTGCGGATCGGGCGCCGTCGGCGCGGCCCTGGCGGCCGGGCTCGGCGGCGTCGAACTGCACGCCGCCGACATCGACCCGGCCGCCGTGCGCTGCGCCCGCCGCAACCTCGCGGACCTCGGCGGGCAGGTCCACGCGGGCGACCTGTTCGAGGCGCTCCCCGCCGGGCTGCGGGGCCGGATCGACGTCCTGGCGGCCAATGTGCCGTACGTGCCCACGGACGAGATCGGCCTGCTGCCCCCGGAGGCCCGCGACCACGAACCGCGCGTCGCGCTCGACGGCGGCGCGGACGGCCTCGACGTGCTGCGCCGGGTGGCCGCCGGGGCGCCCGGCTGGCTCGCGCCCGGCGGCTGCCTCCTGGCCGAGACGAGCCGCCGCCAGGCGCCCGCCGCCGTCGCCGCCTTCACCGGCGCGGGACTGCGGACCCGCCTGGCCGTCTCCGAGGAGCGGTACGCCCATGTCGTGATCGGCGTCGGGCCGTAGGACCCGCGGCACCGGCCGCTGCGGGAAACCGGGCGGCCGGTGCCGTCGGCGTGTGCTCAGGCGGGTGTCGTCGCGCGGGCGATGAGCAGGGCCACGTCGTCGAAGTTGTCGGGTTCGTGCAGGGTGCGCAGGAGCAGGTCGCAGACCTCCTCCAAGGAGCGGTCGGGGCCGTCCAGCAGGGCGAGCAGCCGGTCGAGGCGTTCGTCCAGCGGATGGTGCCGCGTCTCGACGAGACCGTCCGTGTAGAACACCAGCCGGTCGCCCGGCTCCAGCTCCACGGTGGTCGTGGAGAACTCCACCCCGCCCACCCCCAGCGGTACCCCGGTGGGCAGGTCGAGCAGCTCCGGGGCGTGGCCGGCCCGGACCCGGGCGGGCGGCAGATGCCCGGCGTTGGCGAGGGTGCACTGCCGCGCGCGGGGGTCGTGGACGGCGTAGACACAGGTGGCGATGGCCTGGTCCAGGCCGCAGGTGATCCTGTCCAGGTGTTCCAGGAGCACGGCCGGATCGAGGTCGAGGGAGGCCAGGGTCGTGGTCGCCGTGCGCAGCCGGCCCATGGCGGCCGCCGCGGGGATCCCGCTGCCCATGACGTCCCCCACGACGAGGGCGGTCTTGTCGCCCTCCAGCGGGATCACGTCGAACCAGTCACCGCCCACCTCACTGGTGGCGCCCGCCGGCTGGTAGCGGGAGGCGACCTCGAGCCCTCCCGTCACCCGCGGATGGCTGGGCAGCAGACTGCGCTGGAGGGTCAGGGCGGTGTCGCGGGCGTTCTGGTACCAGCGGGCGTTGTCGATCTGCACGGCCGCGCGGGAGGCGAGCTCCCGCGCGAGCAGCAGATCGTCCTCGTCGAACGGCGCGGGATTGTGCGTGCGCGTGAGGTCGAGGGCGCCCAGCACCTCGCCGCGCGCGATCAGCGGCACGGCCAGGTACGAGTGGACGCCCGCCCGGGCCAGCAGCTCGGCCGCCTGGGGAGAACGGGCGATCCGCGCCAGGTCCTCGTCCTTCGCCTGCGGCACCATCACGGGCTGTCCGGTGCGCACGCATTCGGTGACCAGCCGGTCCGGCGCGTACCGGGTCACCCGGCCCGGCGGATCGGCCGCGTGCAGCACGTCGTCGGCGTCCACACCGCGCACCGCCAGCGCCCGGATCAGCGCGGACTCGGCCGGGCCGAGGGTGCTGCGGCGGCCCTGCACCACCGCGTCCAGCAGGTCCACCGCCGCCACGTCGGCCAGCTCGGGCACGGCCACCTCGGCGAGTTCGCCGGCCGTGCGTTCCAGGTCCAGCGTGGTGCCGATCCGCGCGGAGGCGTCGGCGATCAGGGCCAGCCGGCGCCGGGCGGTCTCGGCCTCGATGCCCGCCCGGTACTGCTCGGTGATGTCCACCATCGACAGGGCCACGCCCAGCACCGCGCCGAGCGAGTCCTCCAGCCGGTACAGCGAGACCGACCAGGCGTGGTCCTCGTCCGGGTCGGCCGGGGTGCGGCCGATCGTGTTCCGGTCGACCACCGGCCGACCGGTGTCCAGCACCTCGCGGGCGGCGGCCTCGATGGGCCCGGCGTCCAGCAAGGGCAGCACCTCGCGGATCGTGCGGCCCAGATGCTCCTCGGCCGGAACGCCGTTGATCTGCTCCAGCGCGGGGTTGACCGAGACGTACCGCAGATCGGTGTCCAGCACGGCCAGCCCGATGGGGGACTGGGCGACGATCCGGGTGGACAGCGCCACGTCCCTCTCCAGCCGGCGCACGGTCGACTGGTCCACCGCGAGGCCGAGGGCGTAGACCTCCCCGCCCTCGTCCAGCAGCCGCATGTTGCGGAACTCCACGAGCCGCGTGGTGCCGTCCTTGCACCGGATCGGGAAGGCCCCGGCCCAGCTCTGCCCGGTGCGCATGACGTCGGCGAACAGCTTCACCACGAGGTCCAGGTGCTCCTCGTGCACCATGATCCGGGCGGCGTACTGGCCCAGCGCCTCCCGCGCGCCGTACCCGAACAGCTCCTCGGCCTGGGGGCTCCAGAGCATGATCCGCCCCTCGGTGTCCAGGACCACCGAGGCCACGCGCAGTACGTCGAGCAGCCCGCTGGGACGCACCGGCCCGCGCACCGGCCCGTCACCGTCGCCCGGGGGTGACCCCGCTCCACTCATCCCAGGCCCCGCCTTCGCCGATCCTCACGGCACGCCGTCACCGCGCCGACACCCCCTGTTCTACCGCGCGCGGGGACGATTTTCCGCCGCTCCTGCCGTCTGCTTCCACCTTCCCGCACCATCGGGCCGGGCGCGCCGCGACGTCATCACCGCGGGGGCGGTCCGCGGGTAGTGCTCCTTCGCGGGTGGTGCTTTGCTGGGGGAGGGGCGGGGCACGGCGGCACGGCCACGAGAGGAGCGATCACGATGGGCAGTGAGCGACCGCACCCGGAATCCGTCTCGGTCGAGATCAGCGGATGCAGCAAGCAGGACGCTCGGATCGTGTTCGACACGCTGTGCGCGTGCTTCGCGTCCGACCGGTGCTCCGACGACGTGCCGGAGGAGTTCTCCGAGACCCGCCCGACGGTCTGGCTCGGCACGTTCGACGTCGCCGACGCGCACGAGGGGGCCCGCCCGGCCCGGCTGTCCTCGTCGGTCGACGCCGACGTGCACGGCGGCTACTGGGCGGTCGACCGGTTCCGCACCACCCTGGGCTCCCTGTTCACGGTGCACGACCTGAGCACGGTCCCCGGCGACCAGGAGGAGGAGTTGCACGTGCGCCTCGAAAGCCGGTGAGGCGCCCGGGGCCCCGGACTCCCGGACACGCGGGCGCCGTCGGACCACTGTGCCCTCCGTCACGCTTATGCAACTAGTTGCATAAAGCGGTGGACGTCCTCTACAACAGAGGCACGACACCGCGCGCACGGAGGGCCCGATGAGCCGTTACCCGCACCTGCTGACCCCGCTCGACCTGGGCTTCACCACGCTGCCCAACCGGGTCCTCATGGGCTCCATGCACGTCGGCCTGGAGGAGGCCGAGGGCGGCTTCTCGCGCATGGCCGAGTTCTACGCGGCCCGCGCCCGCGGCGGCGTGGGCCTCATCGTCACCGGCGGCATCGCCCCCAACGAGGAGGGCCGGCCGTACGAGGGCGGCGCCAAGCTCACCACCGACGCGGAGGCCGAGCAGCACCGGGTCATCACCGACGCCGTGCACCGCGAGGGCGGGCGCATCGCGATGCAGATCCTGCACTTCGGCCGGTACGCCTACCACCGGGACCTGGTCGCCCCCAGCCCCCTGCAGGCACCGATCAGCCCCTTCCCGCCCCGCGAGCTCACCGACGCCGAGGTCGAGCGCACCATCGACGACTACGCCCGCGCCGCCCGCCTCGCCCGGCGGGCCGGCTACGACGGCGTCGAGATCATGGGCTCCGAGGGCTACCTGATCAACGAGTTCATCGCCACGCAGACCAACCACCGCACGGACCGCTGGGGCGGCTCCTACGAGAACCGGATGCGCTTCCCCGTCGAGATCGTCCGCCGGGTGCGCGAGGCGGTCGGCGAGGACTTCATCCTGATCTACCGGCTCTCCATGCTGGACCTGGTGCCCGGCGGCTCCACGCTGGACGAGGTGATCACCCTGGCCAAGGCGGTCGAGGCCGCCGGGGCGACCATCATCAACACCGGCATCGGCTGGCACGAGGCCCGCATCCCCACCATCGCCACCTCCGTCCCGCGCGGTGCGTACACCTGGGTGACGAAGCGCCTCATGGGCGAGGTGACGGTCCCGCTGGTCACCACCAACCGGATCAACACCCCCGAACTCGCCGAGCAGCTGCTCGCCGAGGGCACGGCCGACATGGTGTCGATGGCCCGTCCGATGCTCGCCGACCCCGACTTCGTCGCCAAGGCCGCGGACGGCCGCCCGGAGGCGATCAACACCTGCATCGGCTGCAACCAGGCCTGCCTCGACCACACCTTCAGCGGGCAGATCACCTCCTGCCTGGTCAACCCGCGCGCCTGCCACGAGACCGAGCTGGTGCTGTCCCCGACCCGCCGCCGCAAGCGGATCGCGGTGGTCGGCGCCGGCCCGGCCGGCCTCGCCTGCGCGGTGAGCGCCGCCGAACGCGGCCACGACGTCACCCTGTTCGACGCCGCGAGCGAGATCGGCGGCCAGCTCAACGTGGCCCGCAGGGTCCCCGGCAAGCAGGAGTTCGACGAGACCCTGCGCTACTTCCGCACCCGGCTCGCCGAACTGGCCGTCGACGTACGCCTGGACACGCACGTCACCGCCGACGACGTGGCCGGCCACGACGAGGTCGTCGTCGCCACCGGCGTCACCCCCCGCGTCCCCGACATCCCCGGCGTGGACCACCCCAGCGTCCTCGGCTACCTCGACGTGCTCCGCGACGGAGCCCCCGTCGGCGACCGCGTCGCGGTCCTCGGCGCGGGCGGCATCGGCTTCGACGTCGCCGAGTTCCTCACCGACGGCGGCGACAAGGCGCACGAGAACCCCGAGACCTACTTCCGCCAGTGGGGCGTCGACCTCGACTACCGTGCCCCCGGCGGCCTCGCCGCGCCCGAGCGCCCCGCTCCGCCGCGCACCGTCCACCTGCTCCAGCGCAAGACGTCCAAGGTCGGCGCCGGCCTCGGCAAGACCACCGGCTGGATCCACCGCACCGAGCTCAAGCACCGCGGGGTCGCCATGGTCCCGGGCGTGCGCTACGACCGGATCGACGACGCCGGGCTCCACATCACCGTCGACGGCGAGAGCACCGTCCTGGAGGTCGACACCATCGTCCTGTGCACCGGGCAGGAACCGCGCCGCGACCTGTACGAGGCGCTCGTCGCCGCCGGGCGCGCCGTTCACCTGATCGGTGGTGCCGACGTGGCCGCCGAACTGGACGCCAAGCGCGCCATCAAGCAGGGCACGGAGCTGGCGGCGGCGCTGTAGGGGACCTGTGGCCCGTCCCTAGGATGAGCCCCATGTCACTCCCGCACGCGATCCTCACCGCCCTGCTCGAGAAGCCGTCGTCGGGGCTGGAGCTGACCCGCCGGTTCGACAGGTCGATCGGCTACTTCTGGTCGGCGACGCATCAGCAGATCTATCGCGAGCTGGGGAAGCTGGAGGCCGAGGGCCTGATCCGGGCCCTCCCCGCCGAGCAGCCGGCCCGGGGGCAGAAGAAGGCGTACGAGGTCCTGCCGGCCGGTCGCGCGGAACTGGCCCGCTGGACCGGTGCGTCCCAGGACCCCAAGCCGCACCGCGACGCGCTGCTGCTGAGGCTGAGGGCGGCGGCCGTGGTCGGCACCGCGGGCATCGAGGCCGACCTGCGGCGCCACCTGGAGCTGCACGAGCGCCAGTTGGCGGAGTACCGGGAGATCGAGCGGCGCGACTTCCCGCCCGGCAGGGACGGGCCGGAGGACCGGCTGCGGCATCTGGTGCTGCGCGCCGGCATCGACCTGGAGACCTTCTGGATCCAGTGGCTCGGCCACGCGCTGGCGGAGTTCGCGCACCTGCCGGACGCCGGGGAGGGGGAACGGCCCGGGGAGCCCCGGGCGTGACCTCCGGACTCCCCGGGGAGGCGACGCCGGCCGCCCGACCGGAGCGCGTCGGACGTGAGGGCGGCCGGCGCCGGGTCTACAGGTGGCGCGGCCTGCTGCGCCGGCGCACGTACCAGGCCGTGGCGAGGAGGCCGGTGCCGACCAGGGTGCCGCCCGCCACCAGCGTCACCGTGCCGTAGTCCTTCGAGCCGCCGCCGATGCCGCCCATCACCCCGCGGGACGGCGAGGCCGTGGGGGAGACCGCCGACGGGCTGGGCGCGGGGGTGACGACGACGGACTGCGTGCCCGCGGGGTTGCCGTTCGAGCACATCACGATCACCGTGTACGTGCCCGGGGCGACGTCCCCCCATGCGGCGGACTGTCCCGAGGCGGTCCCCGACAGCGCCACCTGACGGCCCTGGGAGAAGCTCGTCTGGCTGCCGCTGAGCAGCGAGGCGGTGCCCCAGCTGCCGTTGACCTGGGTGCACGCACTGGTGGTGACCGAGACCGTCGACCCGGTGGTGCTGACGGAGATCCCGGTGTCCGCGGCGGCCGGACCGGTCAGGGCGAGGGTGAGCGCGGCAGCGGCTGCCGCGGTCGGACCGGAGCCGAGCAGTGGCTTCGAAGTGCGCATGTGGACTGCCTTCCGGCGGCACGGCGGCGGTGCATTCCTTGCGCCGCCGAGGATCGGGGAACGCCCGTGCTGCCACGAGGCCAGCCAAGACGCCCCCGGTCCGTCGCGCACTCCGGCCGCCGCCGGGCAGGTGACGCCCTGTGCCGTCCGGCCGACCGGAGGGCGTCGGTCAGTGCCGCGCGCCCGTCGTCACCGTGCGCTCCGCCGAGAAGCCGCCCCAGGTCCCGTCCGGCAGCATCGCCCGGATCCGGACCCGGTGGGTGACCCCCGGGTCCCGCCCCACGTAGAAGCGGTACGTCGCCCGGTCGCGCGGGGCGTCACCGCCCTGGACGAGCGAGGTGGCCGCGCGGCCGTCCAGGTGCACCTCGTACTCGGTGACCACCCCGTCCACCCGCGGCGGCACCCAGCTCAGGTCGAGGTGGTACGCCCCGCCGGACCGGTGACTCGTGGCGCGGAAGCCGGTGGGCGCGGTGGCCCGGCCGTCCCCGCTGCCGGCGGTGGTGAGGCGGACGGCGGCGCCGGCCGGGGAGAGGTTGCCGGCCGCGTCCCGGGCCCGGACGGTGAACACGTAGCGGGTGCCCGGCCGCAGCCCCGTGACCACGGCGGCCGTCTGGTTCCCGCCGACACTGTGGATCTTCGTCCCGCCCTGGTGGACGTCGTACGACACCACGCCCCGGTCGTCCCTCGAGGCGGACCACGACAGCTGGGCCGCCCGGCTCCCGGCGGCCCGGCCGCGCAGCTCTGCCGGACGGGTGGGGGCGGAGTCGTCGGCCGCCACCGCACCGGGAGTCGTCGCCCGTACCTCCCGGCTGCTCGGCCCGAGCCGCCCGTCCGCGTCGCGGGCCCGCACGGTGAAGACGTACGGGGTCGAGGGGCGGAGCCCGGTGACGTCCACCATGTGCTCGGAACCGGGCACTTCCTTGACCTTGGTGGCGCCCCGGTACACCTCGTACCGGCTCACCTCGGCGTCGGCCGCGGCGACCGCGTTCCACATGACATGCACGCTGGTGGCGCTGCCGGCCTCGGCCGTGACACCCGTCGGCGCTCCGGGCGGCCGGTCCGCCGCCTCGTCACCCGACCGGCCCCCTGCGCACGAGGTGACCAGCAGGAACACCCCGCAGAGCGCGAGAAGGCGGCGCGGGGACACGGCAACGGGAACGCCTCGCACGACTCTGCCTCCCGGAGCGGCACACGGGACGGGTCCGGACACGGGCCCGGGTAATGGTCCGGACCAATATGACCCTGCTGATGGGGTCACATCAAGAGGGCGGTCGCGGGCGGGCACTCCGGCGCATTACGTATGCTGAGAGTCCGAACGGCTGAACTGCCCTGGGAAAAAAGGGAGTTCAGGCCCGTGGCGCGGACCGCTGTCGTCGCAGATCCCGCGCCGGTGCGGGCGGCCGGGGGCCGGAGCGGACACGGACTCGGGCCTCCGGCCCTGTCACGGCCACTGGTGCGATCGTGCCTCGTCCGGCCCCGTCGAGGTGGCGCCGGCACCACCGCGGGATCAAATGGGGCCGAGTGACCGTCAGTGCCCCCGACGAGAGGCCCTCTTGATCGTGTCCCGAGTCCAGTCGTTCACCCTGGCCATGGCCGGTGCCGCCCTGCTCGCCCCCACGGCACTCCCCGCCGTCACCGTGTCGCAGCCCCGCACCGAACCGGTCGCGCGGCGCGCGACCCCCGTCTCCGCCGCCGAGCTGCTGGCCGAGGTGCGCGACTGCGCGCCCGTCTCCCACGGCCGCTACCGCAAGGACCGCGGTTCCCCCGCCACCGTCCCGGTGTGCGGCACGCGCGACGCCGTGTTCTGGAAGGCCGACATGGACATCGACTGCGACGGCCGTCCCGGCCGCCACTGCAACGCCCGGACCGACCCGTACTTCTCCGCCGCCACGGCCTTCGCGCAGTCCGACGGCCGCCCGCTGAGCTCCGAGCGACTGCCCTTCGTGGTGGTGCCCGCGCCCAGCGCCGTGTGGGACTACCGGGCCCACGGCGTGCGCGGGGGATCGGTCGCGGCGGTGGTGCACCGGGACCGGGTGCGGTACGGGGTCGTCGGCGACACCGGCCCCGCGGACATCATCGGCGAGGCGTCCTACGCCATGGCCGAGGCGCTCGGCATCGACCCCGACCCGCACGGCGGCGGCACGTCCTCCGACGTCACCTACATCGTGTTCAGGAACAGCCGGGTGACCCCCATCGAGGACCACCGGGCGGCGGTGACGGCGGGGGAGCGGCTGGCCCGGCGGTTCGTGGACGGCGGCTGAACCGGCCGACGGGGACGTCGCACGTCCGGGAACCGCCGGCCCGGGGAGCCGGCGTCGACGGGGGACGGCGCGGAGGGAGGACGCAGGGACGGGACCCCCCTCCCTCCGCCCCCTCACACCTTCCGGTACGTGTACGCCTCCGCGGCCGCCGCCTCCACCGCCGCCAGGTCGGCTCCCGTGGCCGCCGTGACCACCGCGGCCACCGCGCCCTCCACGAACGGCGCGTCCACCAGCCGGGTGTGCTCGGGCAGTTCGTCGCCCTCCGCGAGCAGCGCCTTCACCGTGAGCACCGCGCTGCCCAGGTCGGTCAGGACGGCGACACCGGCCCCGCGGTCGACGGACGCGGCCGCCGCGGCGACCAGCTCCGCGCTCGTGCCGAGCTCCCCGCTCCCGGTGCCGCCCGCCGGTGCCACCGGCACCGCGGTACCGGCACCCGCGAGTCCCTTCGCCAGCTCCGCCACCGACGCGGCCACCGTCGCGCTGTGCGACACCAGCACGATCCCCACCAGCTTCTCGTCACTCATCCCCGGCCTCCGTGTCCGAAGCGGCATCGACCAGCCCGGCGATCAGCAGCGCCGCCGACGTGGCCCCCGGATCCTGGTGCCCGACACTCCGCTCGCCGAGATAACTGGCCCTGCCCTTGCGGGCCCGCAAGGGCGTCGTGGCCACGGCGCCCTCCTCGGCGGCGGTGCGCGCCGCGGCGAACGAGTCCCCGAGCGCGTCCACGGCGGGCAGCAACGCGTCGACCATCGTCTTGTCGCCCGCCGCGGCACCCCCGAGCTGCATCACCGCGTCCACCCCGGCACGCAGTGCCTCGGCCAGCTCCCGCTCACCGACCTCGGTGGCGTCCCCGAGCGCCTTGCCGGTGCGGCGCAGCAGCGTCCCGTACAGCGGGCCCGACGCGCCGCCCACGGTCGAGATGAGCAGCCGCCCGGACTGGATCAGCACCGCGCCGGGGGTGGCGGGCGGCTCCTTCTCCAGCGCGGCCCGCACCGCCGCGAACCCGCGCTGGAGGTTGCTGCCGTGGTCGGCGTCGCCGATCGGCGAGTCGAGGGCGGTGAGCCGTTCCGCCTCGCGGTCCACGGACGCGGCGGTCACCGTCATCCAACGGCGGAAGAAGTCGGCGTCGAGCACGGGGTCTCCTCGTGTACTGGGTCTTTCCTCGTGTAGGGGTCTTCGTGAACCATTGCCCCGGCGTCCCTCACATACCCCAGCGCAGCCCCGGGGTCCGCACCGGCGCGTCCCACAGCCGCAGCAGCTCCTCGTCGACCTGGCACAGGGTGACCGAGGCGCCCGCCATGTCCAGGGACGTGACGTAGTTGCCGACGAGGACGCGGGCGACGGGCACGCCGCGCTCGCCGAGCACCCGCTGCACCTCGGCGTTGAAGCCGTACAGCTCCAGCAGCGGGGTCGCGCCCATGCCGTTGACCAGGACCAGGACGGGACTGCGCGGGGTGAGGTCCTCCAGGATCGCGTCGACGGCGGCCTCGGCGATCTCGCCGGAGGTCATCATCGGCCGCCGCTCCCGGCCGGGCTCGCCGTGGATGCCGATGCCCAGCTCCAGCTCCCCGGCGGGCAGGTCGAAGGTCGGACTGCCCTTGGCGGGCGTCGTGGAGGCACTCAGCGCCACACCGAAGCTGCGGGAGTTCTCGTTCACCTGCCGGGCGATCGCCTCCACCCGCTCCAGCGGCCGGCCCTCCTCCGCCGCCGCGCCCGCGATCTTCTCCACGAACAGCGTCGCCCCGGTGCCCCGCCGCCCGGCCGTGTAGAGGCTGTCGGTCACCGCGACGTCGTCGTTGACCAGCACCTTCGCGACCTGGATGCCCTCGTCCTCGGCCAGTTCGGCGGCCATGTCGAAGTTGAGCACGTCACCGGTGTAGTTCTTCACGACGAACAGCACGCCGGCCCCGCTGTCCACGGCCGCCGCCGCCCGCACCATCTGGTCGGGCACGGGCGAGGTGAACACCTCGCCGGGACAGGCCGCCGACAGCATCCCCGGACCCACGAACCCGCCGTGCAGCGGCTCGTGCCCGGAGCCCCCTCCGGAGACCAGGGCCACCTTCCCGGCCACGGGCGCGTCCTTGCGCACGACCACCCGGTTCTCCACGTCCACCGTCAGTTCGGGATGGGCCGCCGCCATACCGCGCAACGCGTCCGCCACGACAGTCTCCGGGACGTTGATGAGCATCCTCATGGGTACCTCCTGGGAAGCTTGGCAAGTGGATCTCGGACTTGCGTTTTTGCTGGTCGGAGTGGGTATGGACAGTGCGTGGTCTTGGCGGTCCGCAGCGGTCGTGAGCGGGTCCTGGCGGTACTGGTGGTGACTCGACGCTGACTTCGGTGACGCGGTGCCAGGTTCCTGCGGCGGGTCGACTGCGTGCCGGCAGGAGCCCTACGGGGGCAGTATCGACCTTGCGACCGCGAAGGTCACGTGAGGCGACGTCCAGGGAGGCCGGGGAAATATCTGTCTGGCGGATACGGCCAGAGCTCGGGATC
Source organism: Streptomyces sp. (assembly GCF_031181555.1). Taxonomy (GTDB): domain Bacteria; phylum Actinomycetota; class Actinomycetes; order Streptomycetales; family Streptomycetaceae; genus Streptomyces; species Streptomyces fimbriatus. The sequence goes on from NZ_JAPSKQ010000008.1 coordinate 38,798, forward strand.
GGCCCTGCGCAGGGGCATGCCCCAAGGGGTCGTCGCTCGCCTTCACCGAACGCGCCTGCTCGCGCGACCGCCGTCCCGGCGACATCACCGTGCGACGGACGGGGGTGATCGCGGACGCCGACGCGATCGCGCCGGCGGACAGTTCACCGCACCGGCCGGGCGCGGTGCGCAGCGGCATCGGCCGCACGCCGGGAACGTGCCCGCCCGCGTACGCGTCCGCCTTCCGGACGTCGGCCACCGGGCCACCGGGGCGTACGGCTCCCGCGGGCAGGCGTCGCGGATCGCCGCGTGGGGAGGGATCTCGCGGGGTGCGGTCGCCGGGTGACCGGGAGCGCCGTGCCGCACCCGGAACCCTGTGCCGGGGGCGGTGCCCCCAGGGGTGAGGCGGACCTTGCGCACACGGGCCGGCGGAGGTGCCCCGGTGCCGAGGCGCGCGGCGAACCTGCCGGTGGCGTGCGGGTCTCCCGCCACCTCGCCCCCCATGAGCCCGTCCGTGTCCGGCACCCGGCCGTCGAGGCCGCGGACCGATGCCGTGCGGTGCACGAAGGGCCGGAAGCCGACGCCCCGCACGGTGCCGCACACCTCGAACCGCCACACGGTCATGGTGGACCACCTCCGGCCATGGCCGTGCGGTGGCGGACGATCTCTTCCTCGACCGAGGCTGCGAGCGGTTCCACGACGTCCACGACGGCGGATGACAGACCGGTGCCGAGGGAACGGTCGGCGCCTTCCACCGCGTACACGGCGAGACGCCCGGGCAGCCGCCCCGGAACGCGGGCGAGCTCGACAGCCTCGCCGAGCCCGAGCCCGAGCCCGTGCGAGCCGGTCGTCGGCGGCCGGCCGAGGCGCTCGCCGTCGATGTCGGGGCGGTGGGTCCGGCCGGGACTCCCGGGACGGGTGTGTGCCGCGTCCGCGACCACGGCGAGACCGGCGTCTTCCCGCAGCCCGATCAGCCCCGTGGGGTCACCGTCGCAGGTGGCCGGCACGGTGCCGGGCGGCAGGGGCCGGCTCCCGGCCCGCTCCCGGAGCCGGGCGACGACCGCCCGGCCCGCGCCGCCGTCCCGCCGGAACCCGTTCCCGGCGCCGACGACGGCGATTCGCGCACGCGCGTCCATGCCTCCATGCTGCGCCTGCTCCGGACATGGTTCCCGGGGCCGAACGGCCCGCCCGGGGGGATGGACCGCCCCGGCAGCAGGGGGCACCGCGCCGTCCGAGACGTGGCGGACGGATCCGTTGATCCTCCGCGAACACCTGGAGACCTCTGCACGATGAAGATGTCCGTCGTGCCCCCGGCGGTGAAAGGCACATCCCTGGATCACCTGACTTCGGTGGCGCGCCGGACCGGTTGTGATGCCCACCCGCCCCGGGCGCGTGCGGCGCCCTCCACCGGGCGTCGGACTCGTCGTCAGCCACTGCGGCACCCCCCGGGACCCCACGCCTCGTGGCCTGGAAGCGTACGGGACGACAGGGGCGGCCGATCGGGGTTCGCCCGGAGTAGCCCCCCGGGAGGCGGACTCCGCGGCGCGGCGTGAACATCACTCCCCGGAGTATGGTCGCCCTGCTGGGCGCGAAAGGGAGAAAGCAGCGGAGAAAGGGCGGCGTGGTGATTCGTACCCTGTTCGTGGATGCCGGTGGGGTGCTTTACAACAACATCAACGAAGAAACGGACTTCCTCGCTCAAGTGGCCCGCCGATACGGCCGGGACGAAGCGGAGACGACCCGGCACGCCATGGCGTCGGCCCGCGTCTACGAAAGTGGCCGAAAGCATGTGCACCAGGTGTTCCAACAACTTGTCGGGGGGCTTCCCTGGACGGGCCGGGGAATTCTCGACACGCGCTGGCTGGACCGTATGTACATGGCTCGCGTGCGCGCCTACGAGGACAATTTCCGGGTCCTTCGGGAAGTCCGCGAGGAACAGCCGGACCTGACCTTCGTGCTGACGAACAACGAGGCCGAGCACTGGGACCGGCTGAAGGACGAGGCGCACGGCCACTTCGGAATGTTCGACCTGCTCTGCTCGTCCTGGCGGATCCGCCGGGTCAAGCCGGCGGGAGCGTTCTTCACCGAGGCGTTGCGCCGGGCTGGGGCCAACGCCGAGGAGACGCTGCTCGTCGACGATCGGCTCCCGGTGCTGCGGGCCGGAGCCGCCCTCGGGCTGCAGACCCTGCACGTCTCCACGCCGGACGTCCTCGCCGACCGGCTCGGCCCGCTCCTGCGCGGCCGTGCGAGACCCGCCCCGGTACGGTGACCGCCGGGGCGAGGTCCGTCAGCCGGCCAGTTCCTCCACGTGGGACAGGACCTTCGCGAACGCCTCCGCTATGTCGTCGATCGCGTCGAGCGGAGCCAGCAGCACCTCGTGGCCGAAGCTCACCACGCTGTCGTGGATGCGCCGGGCGACCGGCAGGTCGAAGCGGGCCGGGTCGACCCGTGCCATGTACTCGCGGTCGATCGCGAACCTGCGCCGGGTGCTGGGTCGGTTCAGCGGATTGTCGTTGAGCGGCTGGTGCGTCCGCATGACCGGGAAGCCCAGCTCCGCGCCGAGCGCCCGGGCGATCCGGTCCGCCGGGGCGATGGCCAGCACCTCGTCCGGGAGCCGCACCGCATAGCGGTAGTAGGCCCGCTCGGTCGTCCCGGCCGAGGTGCCCTGCGGGGTCAGCCCCAGCTCGGCCAGCCGGGCGGACAGCCGCTCGGCCGACCTGCCGCGGCGTGAGTTCTGCTGGTCGAGCAGGTCGAGCTGGTCCAGCAGGACCGCCGCGTGGAACTCGGACAGGCAGGCGTTGCTGCCCATCAGCCGGCCGGTCTCCATCAGCTCCATCTCGCCCACGTCCACCGCGTCCCGCCGCAGCACACGGCCGTCCGCGCGCAGATGCTCCGCACGGCTCGCGATCTCGGGGTCGTCCGTGATCACCGCGCCGCCCTCGCCGCACGTCAGCAGCTTGCTGCCCTGCATGCTGAAGGCGCCTGCCGTGCCGAACGCCCCCACCGGCCAGTTGTTGTACCGGGCGCCGTGCGCGTGCGCGCAGTCCTCGATCAGCGGCAGGCCGTAGCGCTGGGCGATGTCCAGCAGCGCGTCGAGGTCCGCCACGGCCGAATAGGCGTGGACCACGCTGATGGCCCGCGTCCGGTCGGTGATGGCCGCCTCCACGGCCGCCGGGTCCAGGCAGTACGTCACCGGGTCGACGTCGACCAGGACCGGCACGGCGTTGATCCCCAGCACCGCCGACGAGGAGGCCACCCAGCTCAGGCCGGGCACCACCACCTCGTCCGACGCGCCGACCCCGCAGGCCTCCAGGGCGATGGCCAGCGCGGCCGTCCCCGTCGCCACCGGCACGCACAGGGGGGAATTGCAGTACTCCGCGAATGCCTCCGCGAATTGCCGCTCGTAGGATTGCCGTCCCTGATAGGCGCAACTGATGGTCCAGCGGCCGCTCGTCAACACGTCTTCGAGACTTTTCAGTGCCCGGTCTCCCGGTTGCGGCCAGCGTGGCCACTCCCGGTCGATCAGCCGAGGCCCACCGGAGATTGCCAGCGAATTTCCCATGGTTGCCCTCGCTCTTCGGGGATGCGATGGAAGACCATGGAATGTACGCACGATCGGCAGACGTACGCCACAGTGTCCCGTTTCCGATCCGCAGACGTCGGCACACGTTCGACTGCGGAAGTCGCGCACTCGAACGGCTGGGTACGCTTCGGCCCGACGGCAGGAAAACAACGTGTGAGGAGTCGTGGATGACCATTCGTCTTTCCGGTGGCGTCGCCGATTCCGCCGGGATCGTGGTGGTGGGCGGTGGCCTCGCGGGACTGGAAGTGGCCACGGCGCTCGTGGAGCACGGCACCGACGACGTCCTCCTGATCGAGGCGGGGCCCGGCGACGACCTCACGCACATCCATCTGGGACTGCCGCAGGACGGGGCGACGGAAACCGTCTTCGCCCCCGAGAACGACCCCTATTTCCAACGGCCCTGGGAATCCGACTCGACGCACTACACCGGCATATCCGGACTCCGCCGACGGCTCGGCGGCCGGTCCCTGTACTGGCACGGCGTGATCCTGCCGCTGGAGGACTGGGCGCTGTGCCCCCCGTGGTGGCCCTCCGACGTCGTCGACGACCTCACCAAGAGCTGGCGGGGCGGCGCCTCCCTGTACGAGCGGGTCACCGCCGAACTGCTCGCCTGGAGCTCCCCGTCGCCCGCCGGCGCGCGCCGGCTGCACCGCTTCGGCGGCCAGGACTTCCGTGCCCTGCCCCGCGCCTGCCGGCACCCGGCCGGCGACGGCCGCTGGGAGGCGTACAGCCCCCTGACGCGATGGCCCACGGACGACGACGGCGTGCCGCGCCCGCCGACCGGTCTGCGCGTCCGGTGCGACACGGAGGTCCTCGCCGTGGACGTACACGCCGGTGCCGCGCGCGGGGTGCTCGTGCGGGACGCCGCCGGCGAGGTCGGGACCATCGCCGCGGACGCCGTGGTGCTGTGCGCCGGCACGGTGGAGAGCACCCGGCTGGGCATCCAGGCGCTCACCGCCGCCGGCGCACTGGCCGAACCGCGCCTGGGCGGACTCGCGGACCACATCGTGCAGGGCTTCGTGGTCCGCCTGCCCGAGGCGTCCGAGGCCGTCCCCCCGCCCGGCTCCCACTACGTGCCGGCGGACCGCGGCACCCGCTCCTACCTGCGGCTGGACGTGCACCGCACGGAGCACGGCGACACCCTCCTCGACGTGCGGGTGACGGGTGAGCAACTCCCCAACCCGGACAGCGTCGTCGAGTGCGCGGCCGGCCCCGGCCTGCCGTGGGGCACCCGCATCCGCACCGCGCTGCTCCCGGCGGACCGCCGCCTCGTCACCGCGCAGCGGGACGCACTGCGCGTCCTGTGGCGGTCCCTCGCCGAGGAACTGCGACTGCCCGCGGTCCCCCTGGAGTTCAGCGAGTACGGCGACCCCGGTCGCGACAACACCCGCGTACTGCCCAGCCGTACCCGGTCGCAGGCGACCGGAGTGCCGGAGACCTGGACCAGTCTGCTGGGCACCGAGGACCACGAGGGCGGGAGCCTGCCCCTGGGCGGTGTGCTGACCTCTCGCCACGAGTTCGCGAAGCTGCCGCGCCTGTACGCCGCGGGTCCCGTCGTCTTCCCGCGGCTGGGCGCCGCGAACCCGTCGCTCACCGCCCTCGCGCTCTCCCGCCGCCTCGCCGCCCTCCTCGCCGCGGCGGTGTGACCCGCGGCGAGGAGGGCGGCTCCACGACCCACACCCCCAGCCCGTGCGACCCCAGGGAGGAACCGTGCCGGGACCCGGATACCGCTTCGTCGACGACGAGGAACGCGACAACGTACTCGCGGTGCTCGACCGCTGGCGCGCCGGCCGCGACACCTTCGACGACCCGGGCGAAGGGGACATGGTGCGCCGCTTCGAGCGGGCGGCCGCCGAGCGGTTCGGCAGCGGACACTGCCTCGCCGTCAACAGCGGCACCTCGGCGCTGATCGCCGCCCTGGTCGGGCTGGGCATCGGACCGGGCGACGAGGTGATCGTGCCCGGCTACATGTTCGTCGCCTCCATCGCGTCCGTGCTGCACTGCGGGGCCGACGTCGTGCTCGCCGAGATCGACGAGTCCCTCACGATCGACCCGGCCGACGTGGAATCCAAGATCACCCCGCGCACCAAGGCGATCATGCCGGTGCACATGCTGGGCGCCCCCGCCGACATGACGGCCCTGCGCCGCATCGCCGACGCGCGCGGACTGCACCTCGTCGAGGACTGCGCGCAGGCCGCCGGGGCGGCCCACCGGGGCCGCCCGCTGGGCACCATCGGCCGGGCCGGCGCCTTCTCGCTCAACCACTACAAGGTGATCACCGCCCTCCAGGGCGGGTTCGTCCTCACCTCCGACCCCCTGGTCTTCCAGCGCGCCTACTCCTTCCACGACCAGGGATGGTTCCCCTACCGCGAGGACCGGGGCGAGGGCGACCGGCTGCTCGGCATGAACCTCGGTCTCGGCGAGCTGCACGCCGCCGTGGCGCTCGCCCAGCTCGGCAAGCTCGACCGGGTCCTGGACCGGGTCAGGGCCGTCAAACAGCGGCTGGTGGAACGCATCGGGGACCTGCCCGACGTACGCCGCAGGACGCTCCACGATCCGTCGGGGGAGTGCGGCACCGTCGCGGTCTACGTCTTCGACCACGCCAAGCACGCCCAGGACGTCGCCGACCGCATCGGCGCCAAGCCCTTGCTCGACTCGCCGACGCACTACTACGGCAGCCTGCCCGCGCTGGCCGCCTTCGGCCGGGGCGACCGCAAGGCGGTGCCGTTCCGGGCGCCCGGCCCCGGACGGTGGCTGCGCACCTACGAACGGGGCGCCCTGCCCCGCACCGACGACATCCTCGCCCGCTCCGTGGCCGTGGCCACCGGGGTGTCCGACAGCTACCTGGGCGCCGGATTCGGGGTGCACGCCGGGTCGACGGAGTCCGAGATCGACGCCGTGGCGGGGGAGTTCCGCCGCGCGGTCCTGGGAAGCAGGGCGGGCTGACGGCGGACCCGCGGGGGCCGAGGGGGACGGACGAGTCCCCGCGCCGTCCCTCCTCCCCGCGCCGCCCGCGTCCCCGCCCCGGTCAGCCCCCGGCACCGGCCCCGTCAGCCGGCCGCGCTCCGCACCAACCCGGCGAGCCGGGGGGCGAGTCCGTCCGCCCCGTACACCAGCCACGGCCGGTCGAGCCGGTGCCCGCCGTGCAGGTCGTCCACCCGTCCGCCGGCCTCCCGCACCAGCAGGGCCGCCGGCGCCCGGTCCCAGACGTGTCCGCCCTCGTCGACGATCCCCTCGACGCGCCCCTCCAGGAGATCGGCGACCAGGCACACGGACGACTCGACCCACCGCACCCGCTCCCGCATCGCCTCGAAGGGCGAGCCCGCGAACAGGAAGCCGCCCACCCGGGCCCGGTCGAGCGGGGCCCGCGACGGCGCGATACGCAGCCGGCGCGCCGTCGACCGCGGCCGGCCCGCGGACGAGGCATAGGCGCCCGCACCGTGCCGGGCCCACCAGCGGAGGCCTTCGGTCGGGCGGCTGAGCACACCGATCCGCAGCTCTCCGTCGACCTCCAGGGCGACATGCGTGCCCCAGTCGCGCCGCCCCGCCAGGAAGGGGATCGTTCCGTCGATGGGGTCGATGATCCAGCGGCGTGCCGCCGCCGACCTGGTACCGCTCTCCTCGCTGAGCACCGCGTCACCGGGCCGTTCCGCGGCGAGCATCTCCAGCAGGGCCTCCTCCACCGCGAGGTCGGCTTCGCTGACCGGGCTTCCGTCGGCCTTTCGCCGGGACGAGGGCGCCTGCCCGAAATAGCGCAGGGAAAGCGCGTCCGCGACATCCACGAGTCGGTGTGCGAGGAGCAGGTCGCTGTCGTTTTCCATCGGGCCACCATATCTTTCCGAGCGGTTCGCGAGGGTCCCAACTGCTCGGTCCCACAAGGCAGTTGAACGCCTCTGGCGGCCTCGTCGCGGTGTTAGCCTTTGGCATGCTCTTGGAAAACGAGCTCGTGGATCGCCGGAGTCTGGTCCGGCTTGTCGCGGAGAAATTCCAGGATGTCGTTCCCATCGACGAGGAAACGCACCGCCTGGAGTTCTTTCCGCTCGGTGAGGACAGCTGGTCCTATCGATACGGCCCGCTGTGGATCAGCGTCCGCCGGGACCTCGACGGCCATTTCCCCGGCGCCTACGAAGCCGCCCTGCTGCTTCGCCAAGCCGGAAAGCACTTCGTGCTCGCCCCCCTCGCAGCGCGCGACGGCGGCGTGGTCCACCATCTGTCGGGACTGCCCGTCGTGGTCTTCCCCTATGTCGAGCGGGCCGCCGCCGCCCGGCGCGTGTCCCCGACCCCCGCCCAACTCGACCTGCTCGTCGCCCGGCTGACGGAGGTGCACGGCTTCGCCACTCCCGACGGGCTGCCCGCCGAGGTCCCCGTGGAGGACTTCGGCTTCCCCTTCGACAGCGATCTGGAGAAGGCGCTGCGCACGGCCCTGGACGGGGACACGGACGACCTCGGCCCGTACGGCCGCCGGCTCACCCGGCTCGTCACCGGGTGCCGGGACCGGCTGGCCGAGCTGCGCCGCGAGGCGGCACGCGTGGCCGCCGACTGCGCCGCGCGCTGGGAGGGCGAACCGCCCGCCCTGACCCATGGCGACCCCAGCCCCGCCAACGTCCTGTTCGAGGACGGTGTGGACATCCTCGACTGGGGCAGCACGATGTGGGCCCCTCCGGAACGGGACTGGGCCGCGGTCGCCCGGGCCTTCGGCACCGCGCCGGGCGGTCGCGGGCTCTTCCTGCGGTTCTACGAGCTGCGCTGGCAGCTCGCCGAGATCGCCGAGTACGCGGCCCGGTTCTCCGCGCCGCACACGGGCGACGCCGACGACCACGCCATGTGGGGGCGGCTGCTGCGCTACCTCCCGGCCGACTGACCGGGCCGCGGGTGCCCGCCGCGGCTGCTTCCCGAGACGTACTGCGAGGTGAAGAGGGACACCATGAGCCTGGCCGGCGTGTACACCGAATGGGATCCACTGGAGGAGATCGTCGTCGGTACGGCGGTCGGCGCCGAGAACCGGATGGTGCGCGAGACCGAGGACGAGCTCGACGGCCTGTGCGAGGAGCTGAGAGGCCTCGGCGTGACGGTCCGCCGCCTTCCGCCGCGGGACCCCGCGAGCCCGCCCGCACCCCCGGACCGCGGCGCGGACACAGCCCTCGCCTACCGGCCCCGGGACGGACTGCTGACCGTCGGCGAGACGATCATCCAGACGCCGACGGTGCCGCGGGTCCGGTCCCTGGAGTCGCCCGCCTGCCGGATGCTGCTGATGGAGTACTTCACCAGCGGCAGCCGCTGGATCTCGGCGCCGCCTCCGGTGCTGACCGACGTCATGTACGACCCGACGGCCCCGGCCGGGGAGCGGCTGCGCGAACTGGAGCCGGTCTTCGACGCGGACACGGTGCTGCGGATGGGCACCGACCTGCTCTACCTGGTGTCCGACAGCGGCAACGCGCTGGGCGCACGCTGGCTGCAGGCGGTGCTGGGGGAGACGTACACCGTGCATCCCTGCCGGGGACCGTACGGCTCGCCGCACGGCGACTTCGCGATCGTCCCGCTCGGCCCGGGCCTGGTCCTGGTCAATCCGGAGCGGGTCGACGCCGAGCACATTCCCCCGTTCCTGCGCACCTGGAAACGGATCGTGTGCCCGGAACTCGTGGATCCGGGCCCCCTGGACGGTGCGGTCCACCGCTCGGGGTGGACCGGGTCGAACATTCTCGTCGTACGGCCCGGACTGGTGATCGTGGACCGGCGGCAGGCGGATCTGATGCGCGTCCTGGAGAACAACGGAATCGACGTACTGCCGCTCCAGCTGACCCATTCCCGGGCGCTGGGCAGCGGTTTTCACCGGGTCACCGTCGATGTGCGGCGGACCGGCACTCTGGAGTCGTACCGGTTCTGACCGGATGTCCACAGAAAAGGAGTTCAGGCGTGCGTCCGCTCGGTATCGAAGGTGCCTGGCTGGTGGAATCGCGGGTTTTCGACGACGAGCGGGGGGAATTCCAGGAACTCTTCCGCGGCGGCCCGTTGAGCGAGGGGATCGGTTACGCCCTGGGCGTCGCCCAGGTGAACCGCTCCGTCTCCCGCAAGGGGGTCGTGCGGGGTGTGCACTTCGCCGACGTCCCGCCGGGCCAGGCCAAGTACGTCACCTGCCTCCGCGGTGCCGTGCTCGACGTCGTGGTCGACATCCGGGTGGGCTCGCCCGCCTACGGCGCCTGGGAGACGGTCCGCCTCGACGACCCGCGGCGCAGCGTGTACATCGAGGCCGGGCTGGGGCACGCCTTCATGGCCCTCACCGACGACGCCACCGTGGTCTACCTCACCTCCGAGGGCTACGCCCCCGAGCGTGAGCATGCCGTCCACCCGCTCGACCCGGCCCTGGGCATCGCCTGGCCCCCCGGGATCGAGCCCGTCCTGTCGCCCAAGGACAGCCAGTCCCCCGGCCTTCAGGAGTCGGCCCGGCGGGGGCTGCTGCCCGACTACCGCACCTGTGCGGCCTTCCATCAGGAACTGCGGCGGCGCTTCGCCGCCTGACCGTGCCCGCCCCCCTCCGCCGACGCGCGCAGCAGTGCGGGGAACGACTCGGCGAGTGCGGAACGCCACTCGTGCAGCGGGGCCAGACCGGCGACCCGCCACCGGCCCGCCGGAGGATCTCCCGCGCCGGCGCGTACCAGGTCGTGCTCCCCGCCTTCACGGCGTGGTGGACACCCGGCGGCGCGGCGCCCCGCAGGGCCGCGGCGCCGAGCGCGAGGAGCCGGACGGCGAGATCACCGGTCCGGGTCGGCCCGCCGTGCTGGTCGTCGACGACGGGCACGCCGGCCGGCGGCGGGACAGGGCGGCGGCCGGGTCGGTGACGTCCGGGTCCGCGCGGCCGAGCGGGAGCACCGGGACGCCCCGGCGGCACAGGCGCGCGGTGAGTTCGCGCCCGAGCATCCCGGACGCACCGGTGACGAGCCGACGGGAGCCGGGACGTGCGGGCGTGGCGACGGACCTCCGGTGCTGCGGCGCGGCGGCGGGTCGCGCGTTCTGCGGCTGACGTCTCCCGCGGAGCACGCGTCCGGTGGATCACGCGTTCTGCGGGACGCGGTCGGCGCGCAGGGGTTCCCATCACGCGCGGTTGTCGCGGTACCAGGCCACGGTGGCCTCCAGGCCGGTGCTCAGGCCCGTCGCCGGGACATGGCCCAGCTCGCGGCGGATCCGGCCGGCGTCGGCCGAGTAGCGGCGCTCGTGGCCCTTGCGGTCCGGGACGTGTTCCACCCTGTCCCAGCCGGCGCCGCCGGTGACGAGCAGGCGTGTGGCCATGAGGGGAGCCGCCTTCCGTCTTCAGTCGGGGTCGGCCGGGGTCAGGAGGAGATCTGCGCCTTGCTGTGGTCGCCGAGGACCAGGCGGTGGGCGTGCGGGACCGGCGGCGCCGGGGTCACCTGGACGTGCCGGCCGATGAGGGACGCCTCGATGCGCCGCACTCCGGAGATGGAGGCGTTGCGCAGCACGATGGAGAATTCCAGTTCACTGTCCTCCACCAGGCAGCCCTCGGCGATGGAGGTGAACGGCCCGACGTAGGAGTCGGTGATCACGGTCCCGCTGCCGACCACGACGGGCCCGATCACACGGGAGTTGCGGATGACGGCGCCCTCGTCGACCCGGACGCGTCCGATGAGCTCGCTGTCCTGGTCGACGTCTCCGTCGCACCGGGGTTCGACCGTCTCCAGCACCAGCCGGTTCACCTCCAGCATGTCGGTGACGTTGCCGGTGTCCTTCCAGTAGCCGCTGATCAGGGTGGACCGCACGTCCTTGCCCTCGTCGATCAGCCACTGCACGGCGTGGGTGATCTCCAGTTCGCCCCGCCAGGACGGTTCGATGGCCCGGACGGCCTCGTGGATCGCGGGGGAGAACAGGTACACGCCGACCAGGGCCAGGTCGCTCCGGGGATGGGTCGGCTTCTCCTCCAGGTGACGCACCCGGCCGTGCTCGTCCAGTTCGGCCACGCCGAAGGACCGGGGGTCGGACACCCGGGTGAGCAGCAGATGGGCGTCCGGCCGGTGGGCGCGGAACGCGCGGATGGGCTGGTCGATCCCGCCCACCACGAAATTGTCGCCGAGGTACATGGCGAAGTCGTCGTCACCCAGGTAGTCGCGGGAGATGCGGACGGCGTGGGCCAGGCCGAGTGGCTTTCGCTGGGGAATGTAGGTGACGTCGAGGCCGAATTTCGAGCCGTCCCCCACGGCTTCCATTATCTCCGCGACGGTGTCCCCGACCACGATTCCGACATCTGTTATTCCGGCGGCCGCGATGGCCTCCAGGCCGTAGAAAAGGACCGGTTTGTTGGCGACCGGCACCAGTTGTTTCGCGGACGTGTGGGTTATCGGCCGTAACCGGGTGCCGGCTCCGCCGGCCAGGACGAGCGCCTTCATTTTCTCTCCCTGCGTGACGTGGGGCCACGGATGGGCCGGCGACGCATGAGCCGCACGGTCGCCGGCCGGTGGCGAAAAATCTGCGACGGGTGGCCTGTTCTCTGTCTTGGTCTGCGCCCGGGGCGTAAGGGGCGTAGCTATTCGACGCTCGTTTCGTGGTCGTCCGACGGCTGGAAACAACCGTAGATCCCCACCCGCGCCGGGTGGACCGGCGGCTCTTCCCCCGGCGGACCGCCATGGATGCGCCGCCGCGGCCCGGTTCCGGCGCCCCGGACGCCCGTGCGGGGCCGCGTCGCACCCCCCGGTGGACTCATATTTCTGGTCATTTGCAGCTGCTTTACTGCCGAGACGGCAAGTGATAATCCTACACCGGGGGAAGTCGGGGGAAGTCGGGGGAAGTCGTACGTTGTGCTTCGCGCCATTCAGCGAAATACCTTGTGACCGAAAGGTATGTGATGGAGCTCAGTTCCCGTCGTCAGTCCGACATGCACGATCTGTCCTCCCGGGGGGTAGCGGAAATCAATGGGAACAGCGCGAAGTTATCCGGTGTCGTCAAGGTTCCCATCGCTTCCTTAAGGCCGTCCGACTCGCCGCGAAGTGCCGGGGAGGACCCGGAGCACATCCGCGCCCTCGCGGAATCCGGCGCGGAACTCCCGCCCATCATCGTGATGGCCTCCACGATGCGGGTCGTCGACGGAATGCACCGCCTGCGGGCCGCCGAACTCCGGGGGGAGAGCGAGCTGGCGGTCCGGTTCTTCGAGGGCGACGAGAAGGACGCCTTCGTCCTCGCCGTCGAAGCCAACATCACCCACGGCCTGCCGCTCGGCCTGCAGGACCGCAAGGACGCCGCCGCGCGCATCCTGCGCAGCCATCCGATGTGGTCGGACCGGGCGATCGGGATCGCGACCGGGCTCTCGGCCAAGACCGTGGCGGCGCTCCGGGCGCGTTCGACCGAAGGGCTTCCTCAATCGAATGTCCGCATCGGCAGGGACGGGCGGGCCCGCCCGGTCGACCCCGCCGAGGGGCGTCGGCTGGCCGGGCGGCTCATGCAGGAGAACCCCTCGGCCCCGCTGCGCCAGATCGCCGCCCAGGCCGGCGTCTCCCTGGGAACCGTATCCGACGTGCGCAAACGGCTCCAGCGGGGTGAGGGGCCGGTCCCCGAACGAGGCCGCGCGCGGACCGAGGCGGAACCGGGGCCCGAGCCGGCCCGGAAGCCGGAGCGGCCGTACGACGAAGCCGAGGCCGAGCGGCCCTCCCGCGCGCTGATGCTGCACCACCTCAGCCGCGACCCCTCCGTACGGCTCACCGAGGACGGCAGGACGCTGCTGCGGTGGCTCACCGTCGCGGCGGTGCGCCCGCAGGACTGGGAGCGGTTGCTGCGGAACGTCCCGGCGCACCGGGTGGGAGCCGTCGCCGAGCTGGCCCGGGGCTGTTCCCGGACCTGGCAGCTCGTCGCCGAGCAGCTCGAACGGGCCCGCGGTGCCGGTGCGGAGCACGGGACCGGCGGCGAACCGGGCGGCCAGGAGGCCGAGGGCGCCGAGCGGCCCGCCGTCGGCATGCCACGCCGCGCGGCCGCGCTGGAGTCCCGGCGGCCGGGAGAGGTCACCGTCCAGGTCCCCGACGCACTCGACCGCGCCGGGGCCCCCGCCGATCCGTGCTGCGACACCGTCGCTCCGCGGACCCGCAAGCGGTAGTGGCCCGGTGCGGGGGCGCGCCCCGCGCCGACCGGTGACCGGCGTGCGGGACGGGGCCGACGCAGGACGGTGAGGGGCGGGCCGACGGGAGAGACCGGGGGAGAGGGGACGGCGACGGGGTGGGACGACGGCGGTCGCCGGGTCCCGCGCCGGCGCGCTCGTGGCCGCCGTCCCGGCTCCGGTCAGTCCCGGGGCGGCTCTCCCGCACCGTTCTCCAGCCAGTCGCGCTCCGCCTCGGTGAGCCGGAGCGCTGCCGCGGCCAGCGAATCGCGGACCTCCTCCGGCTGCCGCGGACCGATCAGCGCGACCACGCGGAACGGCTGGGACAGCGTCCAGGCCAGCGCGATGCCCGTCGACGAGACACCCTTGCGCTCGGCGAGGGTGCGCGCCCGGTGCAGCCGTTCGACGTTGGTCTCGCTGTACCAGCACTCGGCGAGCGGACTCGTGCGCAACTCGGCGGGGTCCGCCAGGGCGTGGGCCCCGCGCCCCTGGCTCGCCCAGGGGTACAGCGTGACCGGGTTCTCGGCGAGCCACGCCCGCCAGCGCGGGTCGTGGGAGCCCATGGTGCCCGGATAGATGGGCTGCACCATGTCGATCAGGCTCAGCTGGTTGCTCACCCCCACCGGTGCCGGCAACCCCTGCTCCCGGGCGTAGGCGACGGCCTCCCGCACCCGGCCGAGTGACCAGTTCGACATGCCGTACCCGCTGATCAGACCGCGTGCCACCAGGTCCGCCAGCACGCTCACGAACTCGCCGACCGGCACGTCGGGGTTGTCCCGGTGGAGCATGTACAGGGCGGCGTCGTCCCGCCCCATGCGGTCGAAGCTCTCGGCGAGCTGCGCCTCCACCCGGTCCGGCAGGCACTCCGGGGTGTGCGCGCCCTTCGCCAGGACCCATACGTCCTTCTCGACGCCGCGGGACCTGGCCCACGCGCCGAAGGTGCGCTCACAGCAGCCGGGCCCGTACGCGTGCCCGTACAGCCACGCCGTGTCGAAGGCCCGGCCGCCGCCCTCCCAGTAGGCGTCGTACACGGGGAAGGCGCGCTCGTTCTGCCCGAACGCGGACGTGCCGAGCAGCAGGGGCGGAGCCCCACCGGAGTCGGGCGAGACGTCGGAGGAGGCGGGCGGTGGAACAGAGGACATGTGCTCTCCAGATTCTCCTGAGGCCGCGGGGGCGCGGCACCGCGTGCACGGGGCCGCTGGGCGCGCGGGGTGTACGGGGAACGGGACGGGGGCGTACAGGGGCGGCCGCGCCGCCGGTGACGGACGACGCACCCCGTGCCGGCGGGGGCCGCGCTGCGACGGGGCCGGGCGGTGGGGCCGGACACCGGGGCCGGCCGGTGAGGCCGCCCGGTCGCGGGCGAGGGCCGGGACGTGCCGCTCACCGGGTCGCGAGGGCGCCGCGGTGCGTCCGGCGGCACGGCGAAGCCACCCGCGACAGGAGGCGGCGCGGCGCCCAGGTGTCAGCTCATCCGGTGAACGCCTTGCGGACCTCGGCCGCCACGTGGTCGAGGTGCCGTTCGGTGAGCGCGGGGTGCGACGGCAGCGCCAGCAGCTCCTGCGACAGCCGCTCCGCGACCGGCAGCGACACCGTCTGGTGCTCGGCGAAGGCGGGCTGCTTGTGCAGCGGGAAGGGATAGCGCAGCAGGACCGGGACGCCGCGGGAGCGCAGGGCCGCGGCGATCTCGGCGGCCGGCGGCCGGCCGCCGCCCGGCACCGCCCGCACCACGTACTTCCAGAAGGCGTGCACGGTGCCCTCCGGCTCGACCGGCAGTTCGAGGCCCTCGACGTCGGCCAGGCGCTCGGACAGGTACGCGGCGTTGCGCCGGCGTGCCTCCACCATCTCGCCCAGCCGCCCGTGCTGGCTGAGACCGACCGCCGCCTGCACGGCGGTCAGCCGGTAGTTGTAGCCGACCTCGGACGCCCAGATCAGACCGGGACGGTCGGCGATGGGGCCCTCGCCGTGGCTGCGCAGCCGTCGGATGCGCTCGGCGTAGCCGGGGTTGTTCGTCAGGACGGCACCGCCCTCGCCACCGGAGGTGATCACCTTCTGCTCGAAGAGGCTGACGCACGCCAACTCGCCGAAGCCGCCCACCGGACGGCCGCCGATGCTGGTGCCCAGCGCCTGGGCCATGTCCTCGACGAGCGGGACCCCGGCGTCCGTGGCGATCGCGGACAGCGCCGCCATGTCCGCGGCCACGCCGTTGATGTGGACGACGACGATCGCCTTGGTCCGATCGGTGATCAGGGACTTCACCGAGTCGGGGTCCAGGCAGTGGGTGTCGGGCGTGACATCGGCGAAGACCGGGCGGGCCCCGAGGTAGGCGACGGGGCTCGCCGAGCCGATGAAGGTGTGGGCCGGCACGATCACCTCGTCACCCGGGCCGACGTCGAGGGCGTGCAGGGCCAGGTGGACCGCCGCCGTACCGGTGGACACGGCCACCGCGTGCTCGACGGCCTGGCTCCCGGCGAGGGCCGATTCGAACTCCTCGACGACCGGATTGCCCAACCCCACCAGGCGGTTGGTGCGCAATGCGGCGACGGCCGCCTCGACATCGTCGTCGGAGAGCTGGGGCCACCTCGGTAATTCCACGGAGGAGCTCATGGGTCACACCCTTCAATTCTGTGGTGGATTCTGGGGTGAATGCGTATTTCTGCTTCCGCCGGACCATGCTGAAGGGGGTGGGGAAATTCTTCAACCGCGGTCACTTGAAAGCGAATTCGATCGGGCCGGAAGCCGTCAGTGAATGGACCGCAGCCCGAGCGCGGTGCGCACGGTGTGGAACAGCGCGGTGTTCTCGTGCACGCCGACGACCCGCTCCGCGTACGGCCCGCGGGCGGCCACCCGCACCGGCACCCCGGTGTGCTCCTGCACGTCGTCCGGTGCGCCGCCGGCGTATCCGAGGTGCAGGTGCGCGCCCTCGTCGGTGACGAGCGTCGCGGACCGGCCCGGCGGCCGGGCCTCCAGCGGCAGGATCTGCCCTCCGCTGCCGTGGTCCGCCGTCACGACGACGAGCGTGCGGGGATGGCGTGCGGCGTAGGCCAGCGCGGTCCCGACGGCGCGGTCGAAGGCGACG
Organism: Streptomyces sp.; assembly: GCF_031181555.1. Classification (GTDB taxonomy): domain Bacteria; phylum Actinomycetota; class Actinomycetes; order Streptomycetales; family Streptomycetaceae; genus Streptomyces; species Streptomyces fimbriatus. The sequence continues at coordinate 55,523 of NZ_JAPSKQ010000008.1, forward strand.
GTCTCCCCGATCTGGCCGCACGGGTCGGCGTCGTGCGCCCGGTCGTCGATGGCGGCTCCCTCCACCTGGAGGAAGAACCCCTCGCCGTCGGCGCCCGCCCGCTCCGTACGGGCCGTCAGCAGTTCCAGCGCGGCCCGCGTCGACTCCTCCAGGGCCGGCGTACCGGCGAAGGGCGCGGGACTGCCGGTGCCGCAGCGCTGGGGGGCGGTGCCGCCGGGCCGCGCCGGGACCCCGGTCCACTCGACCGGCAGGGACCCGTCGGCGAACAGCCCGAGGACCGGCCGGTCCGGGCGGGCGGCCCGCAGACCGGTACGGTCCCGCACCACCTGGTAGCCCTCGGCCCGGGCCTGCTCCAGGACGGTACGGCCCCGGTACGGCCCGTCCGTGACCCGCTGCCCGAACACGTCCGCCCCGCCGCCGAGCAGCACGTCCGGGCGCAGCGCCACGGTCTGCTCCGCGATGGAGCCCGCGCCCCCGCGCTCCCGGGTGTCCGCGGGGCAGGCCGCCATGTCCGCCGGGCCCGCGCAGGAGCGGTCGGTGACGTGGGCGGTGAGCGCGGCGGGCGTCGCGTCGGTGATGCGTGCGGTGGTGACGCTGCCGGTGGCGTAACCCTGGCGCCGGGCCAGCTCCAGCAGCGTGGGCAGCGGACGGTCGGTGTCCGGGGTCTTGGCGACCCGCCCGTTGACCGTCTTCCGCCCGGTGGCCCAGGCGGTGGCGCCGGCGGCGGAGTCGGTGACGTAGTCGGGGCGGCCCCGCTCGTCCACGGCGTAGGTGAGGGACGAACCGGTCATCGGCAGCCGGTCCATGGCGAGCCGCCCACCGGCGCCGACGGTGTAGTTCCGCGCGGCGGTGATCTCCGAGTCACCCATGCCGTCACCGACGAGGAGGATGACGTTCCGTGGACCGGCCGGTTCGGCGCCGGTCACGTTCGCGTGGGGTGCGGGGGCGGCGGAGGCCACGGTCAGAGCCGTCACCAGGGCCGCGGCGACGGTGCCCCCGCGCCGCGCGGACCGCCGCATTCCGCGCCCGGTCCCGGGAATGACTGCCGTCATCGATCAACTCCTTGGAAGAGAACGGCCGGTGAACGGCGGCGACCGTATCTCGCGGTTCTCCCACCCACTACCGTCCACGGACGGCGGGGCCTGTACCGATCTCCGATAGGTTGCGCGGGAAACACCCGCTCCCTCCTGAGGAATTCGATATGAGCACGTCAAGACTGGTGGAGATCCCGGAATCCCTGGCGTCGTCGTACGCCCGCGCCTTCGGCGAGGAGGGACAGGCCTGGATCGCCGCCCTGCCCGCGCTGGTCGCGGACTTACTGGACCGCTGGGAGCTGACGGCGGACGGCGCCCCCGCGTCGGGGGAGGCCTCGCTGGTGCTGCCGGTGCTGCGCGCCGACGGCACCCGCGCCGTCCTCAAGCTCCAGACGCCCAGGGAGGAGACCTCCGCCGCCATCACCGGGCTGCGCACCTGGAACGGGCACGGAATCGTGCGGCTGCTCGACCACGACCCGCAGAGCAGCACCATGCTCCTGGAGCGGCTGGACGCGTCCCGCACGCTGGCCTCGGTCGAGGACGACGACGCCGCCATGGGCGTACTCGCCGGGCTGCTGGCCCGGCTGGTGTCCGTCCCCGCGCCACAGGGGCTGCGCGGCCTCGGCGAGATCGCCGGCGCCATGCTGGAGGAGGTGCCGCGGGCGGTGGCGGCGCTGGCCGCCCCGGCCGACCGGCGGCTCCTGAACGACTGGGCGTCGGCGGTGGCCGAACTGGTCGGCGAACCCGGCGACCGGATGCTGCACTGGGACCTGCACTACGGCAACGTCCTCGCCGCCGAGCGTGAGCCCTGGCTCGCCATCGACCCGGAGCCGCTCGCCGGCGACCCCGGCTTCGACCTGTGGCCCGCCCTGGACAGCCGGTGGGACGACATCGTGTCACAGGGGGACGTCGTACGCGTCGTGCGGCGCCGCTTCGACCTGCTGACCGAGGCCCTCGGCCTGGACCGGGCGCGGGCGGCCGGCTGGACGTACGGCAGGCTGCTGCAGAACGCCCTGTGGGACATCGAGGACGGCCGCGCCGCCCTCGACCCGGCCGCCGTCACCCTCGCGGAGGCGCTGCGGGGCCACTGACCCCGGCCGCGCCCGGGACGACGGCAAAGGAATCGGCGGTGCCCCCGGGCGCCGCCGATTCGGTTTATCGCGGGGAAGTCCCGTGTTCGAGTGCCGACATTCTTCAGTCGAACGACGGCCGTGTTCGCCGACCGCACCCCGGCTTCGCTATGCTCGCGGCCCATTGAGAGGCGGCTCACTCAGCCCCTAATTCCAGGGCGAGTCGGCGGCCGCGGCGGTGTGATTTCACCGCCGGGTTCGCCGCTGCCGCGCACGGCCCGTTTCGGAACGCCGGGGCAGCGCACGAGTATTCACGAAACATCCGCTGAACACGCGCTGAAACAACCGCTGAAGCATCCGTTGCAGCACCGCATTCATGCCGACAGCCACTTGAGGAGGGCCATGAGTCTGGTCAGTGTGCACAACGAATGGGACCCGCTGGAGGAGATCATCGTCGGAACGGCGGTCGGCGCCCGGGTCCCCCGGGCCGACCGCAGCGTGTTCGCCGTGGAGTACGCGGACGAGTACGACAGCCAGGACCAGGTTCCCGCCGGCCCCTATCCGGACCGGGTGCTCAAGGAGACCGAGGAGGAACTGCACGTCCTGTGCGAGGAGCTCGCCAAGCTCGGCGTCACCGTCCGGCGGCCCCGGCAACGTGACAACTCGGCCCTCCTCGCCACCCCCGACTGGCAGACCGACGGCTTCCACGACTACTGCCCGCGCGACGGGCTGCTCTCCGTCGGCCAGACCGTCATCGAGTCGCCGATGGCGCTGCGCGCCCGTTTCCTCGAGTCCCTGGCCTACAAGGACATCCTGCTGGAGTACTTCGCCAGCGGCACCCGGTGGCTCTCCGCGCCCAAGCCGCGGCTCACCGACGAGACGTACGAGCCGACCGCACCCGCGGGACAGCGGCTGGCCGACCTGGAGCCGGTGTTCGACGCCGCCAACGTGCTCCGTTTCGGCACCGACCTGCTCTACCTGGTCTCCGACAGCGGCAACGAACTGGGCGCGAAGTGGCTCCAGTCGGCCCTCGGCAGCACCTACACGGTCCACCCCTGCCGCAACCTGTACGCCTCCACGCACGTCGACTCCACGATCGTGCCGCTGCGCCCGGGCCTGGTCCTGATCAACCCGGCGCGCGTCAACGACGACAACATGCCGGACTTCCTGCGCTCCTGGCAGACCATCACCTGCCCGGAGCTGGTGGACATCGGCTTCACCGGCGACAAGCCGCACTGCTCGGTGTGGATCGGCATGAACCTGCTGGTGGTCCGCCCCGACCTCGCGGTCGTCGACCGCCGTCAGACCAGCCTGATCAAGCTGCTGGAGAAGCACGGCATCAACGTGCTGCCGCTCCAGCTCACCCACTCGCGCACCCTCGGCGGCGGCTTCCACTGCGCCACGCTGGACGTCCGGCGGACCGGCTCCTTGGAGACCTACCGGTTCTGACGTCCGGTCCGGGCCTGCGGCGGCCCCCTCCGGCCGCAGGCCACCCAACCCCCCGACCGTGACAGGAGGTTCGCCCCAACGTGATCGGCTACGGAGTCTGCGTCGGCCCGTCCGACCTGTTCGACCGCATCTGCCGTCCGGGAATCGAGCGCGTCCGGACACCGGGCAGCCCGTTGTTCACCATGCGCAACCAACGCTCCATGTTCGAGGCGTACAACGCCATGTTCGACCAGGCGGCCGCAAACTCGGAGGTCACCGGCCTGGTGATGCTCCACGACGACGTCGAGCTGCGCAAGAACCCCGCCGACGTCGCCGCACCGGTCTTCGAGGACGACTCCGTCGGCATGCTCGGCTCCCTCGGCGGCTCGGACACCGTCTCCCTGGCCTGGTGGAACGAGAAGGCGACCAGGCGCGGCCGGGTCACCGACTACGACAAGGTGCACGACCACGGCTCGGGCCTGCACGAGGTGCACGCCGTGGACGACGTGATCCTGTGCGTCAACCGCTGGGTCATCGAGAACGTGCGCTTCCCGGCCGGCCGCTACCGCGGCTTCGAGGGGCTCGGCGTCATCCTCGCCTCCCTGGTGCGCGCCGCCGGCAAGCGCGTCATGGTGCAGGACCTCCAGGACGTGATGCACCACAACGCGGGCCGCGGCTTCAACGGCCTCAAGGACTGGCGGTACAACGAGCTGCGCTGGCAGCGGCAGTTCTTCGACCTCGGCCCCCTGGAGCGGATGGGCAGCGTCCTGGAGGAGCTGACCGTACCGACGGTCCCGCTGCGCATCGCGGCACGGCGCCTGGCCCTGCGTGCCGCGGGCCGGGGTTTCGAAGTGAGCGACGGGGAGTCCGGCGATCCGGCGACCGACGAACTGGTGGACGGCTGGTACCGGCGGTGCACGCGGCTGCGCGGCCGGATGAGGATGTGAGAGAGGACATGGCGGCATTCACACGGCTGCACTACGACGTCGAGAAGATCCCGCTCGGCGATCTGGTGCGCGAGGTGCTGGCGGTGGACGACCTGGAGGGGCTCGCGGCCAGCGACCGGGTCGCGACCCGGGAGACCGACCAGAGCACGGACTACCACAAGCGGTTCTACGAGGCCTTCGAGGCCATCGAGCCGGCCTACCGCGAGCTGGCCCGCACCGTGCTCGGCGCGGACGCGGAGCGCCACTACATCCAGCGCGTGCCCACCTTCCGGGTGCACCTGCGCAACTCCCTCGCCGTCGGCGACTGGCACCGCGACAGCGACTTCGGGCACGACCCCTCCGAGGTCAACTACTGGGTGCCGCTCACCCGCGCCTACGGCAACAACACCGTGTGGATCGACAAGGAGCCGGTGCACGCCGAGTACGGCGACGTGATCGTCTTCGACGGCGCCAACTCCTGGCACGGAAACGTCGTCAACGACACCGACATCAGCCGGGTGAGCATGGATTTCCGCACCATCCCCCGCGACAAGTACCGCCCCAACGACAAGAAGTCGGTCTCCTTCGGGATGCCGTTCCTGCTCGGGGAGTACTGGGACGTCCTCTGACCCCGCCGCGGACACCGCCCGGTCGTGCGGGCCGCGCACCGCGCCGGACTCCGGTCCGCGCGGCCGGGCGGGGCAGTCATGAAAGTGCCGTTCACCACCAGTTCGATGTCATGGGGCCTGTATGCAGACCAGCGCGCATCCCACTCCGGCCCGTACGGCGGACCTCTCCTACGACGAGGCCCTGCTGTCCCAGGACGAGCGGTTCCGTACGTTCCTGGCCGGACTCCCGTCCGACACCCCGGTGTGGTTCTGTTTCTTCTCCTCCGGGCTGATGCACGTCATCCAGCACTTCCTGCGTTTTGTGCCGCCCCGGCTCAACTTCGCCTTCGTGTGCAGCGGGCTGACCGACGACGAGATCGACCTGCGCGACACCCTGAGCAGGGGCCGGCCCGCCTTCGACCTGGACGAACGGGTCGGCAGCCACGAGATCTTCGAGTTCCTGCTGCGCAACCTCGACCGGCCGTTCGGCATCGTCGACAGCGACTGCTTCGTCATGGACGCGGACTGGTTCACCCGGTGCACCGACGATCTGGAACCGGACGTCGCCGTCAGCAGCCCGCTCAGCTACGGGCCGATCCCGCTGGCCGCACCGCCGTTCATGGCGATCAACCCGCTGGCCCGCCCCGAGATCGAGCGCGCCATCGGCGGCCCCGTCTCGCCGGCGGCGTACTCCTACACCCCGCCCGGTCCCGAGAAGGAGATCGACGGCGCCATGGTGCGCCTGATCGAGCCGCATCACGAGGCGGCGCTCGCCAAGGTGCTGGCCATGGAGGGCCCGCGGCTTCCCTTTCCGCAGGGTGGCCTGCTGGACGTGCTCGACGACGGGCGCGAGGTCCGCAGCCACGAGCGCTACCATCACGCGCAGAACGGCAACGGCGTCATCCGGGTCGTCTTCGACGGGCTGATGTTCTACCAGCTGATGGCCCTGGCCGCGGGCTGGCGGATCGCCCACTTCCACAGCTTCCCCGGCACCAAGGTCTTCTCCGCGCAGATGGTGCACGCCGGAGGCATCTCCTACTGGCACCGGCTGCGGCCCAGCGAGATCGCCGCCGGCATCCACGAGCTGCCCTGGTCGGCGCACATCGACGCACTGCTGCTGGAGAACTTCACCGCCCGTCCCGACGCACCCCCCGCCTACCGCGCCCGCGGCACCCGGCTCGCCGCCAACCTGCGGCAGTCCGGCACCACCCTGGACCGGCTGCGGGAGGACCTGCGCGGAAAGCTCGCCTCGTCCGGCGTCGACGTCACCGACCCGCGCTGGCGCGCCGTCCTCGACTGAGCAGCCGTGCGCGACCGAGACAGCCGTACGCCACCGAGACAAGGGAGCCAAGCTCCGTGCGCATCCTGCTCACCGGCCATCAGGGCTACCTCGGCACCGTGATGGCCCCCGTCCTGACCGCCGCGGGTCACCAGGTCACCGGCCTGGACAGCGGCCTGTTCGCCTCTCGGGTGCTGGGCGCCCTGGACGTCCCCGACGTCCCCGGTCTCGCCCTGGACCTGCGCGACGTCACCGTGGACACGCTCCGCGACTACGACGCCGTCGTCCACCTGGCCGCCCTCTCCAACGACCCCCTGGGCTCGCTGGACCCCGAGCTCACCCACGCCGTCAACCACCACGCCTCCACCCGCCTCGCCCGGCTGGCGAAGGAGGCCGGCGTCGCCCGGTTCGCCTACGCCTCGACCTGCTCGGTGTACGGGGCGCAGCCCGGTGACGCACCGGTCGACGAGGACGCCCCGCTCAAGCCGGTCACCCCCTACGCCGTGTCCAAGGTGCGGGTCGAGGAGGACCTCGTGGAGCTGGCCGACGCCGACTTCGCACCGTTCTTCCTGCGCAACGCCACCGCCTTCGGGTTCTCGCCGCGGCTGCGCTCCGACATCGTGCTCAACAACCTGGTGGGGCGGGCGCTGCTCACCGGCCGGGTCACCGTGCTGTCCGACGGCACCGCGTGGCGGCCCCTGGTGCACGCCGAGGACATCGCGCGGGCGGTGCTGGCCGGGCTGGCCGCCCCCGCCGCCACGGTGCGGGCGAGGGCGTTCAACATCGGCACCGAGGAGAACAACCGGACCGTGGCCGAGATCGCCGAGGCCGCCGCGGCGGCGGTGCCCGGCTCGGTGGTGGAGATCACCGGCGAGACCGGCAACGACCCGCGCTCCTACCGGGTCGACTTCACCAGGGCCCGCACCGAACTGGGCCACCGGGCCGTCTGGACCGTCCCGGACGGTGCGGCCCAGCTGGCGAGGGAGTACCGCGCGCGGGGCCTGACCCGCGCCGCCTTCGACCACGACTTCACCCGGCTCGCCGTCCTCGAACGCCGTCGGCGGGAGGGCTCGCTCGGCGAGGACCTGCGGGTGCGTCCCGCGCACGCCCGGCGGGACGGGGACCATCGCACGGCAACGGCTGAGGAGGGATGACAGTGGACTCGGACATTCCGGTGGTGCTCCTGTGCGGGGGCTACGGCACCCGGATCCGGGAGGCGAGCGAACGGCTGCCCAAGGCCATGGTGGACATCGGGGGCCGGCCGATCCTGTGGCACATCATGAAGATCTACAGCCACTACGGCTTCCGCCGCTTCGTGCTGTGCCTCGGCTACAAAGGCTGGGCCATCAAACAGTTCTTCCTCGACTACCGCGCCCAGCTGTCGGACTTCACCATCTCCTTCAGCGACGAGCACCAGATCCGCTTCCACGACGACCGGGCCGACGAGAACTGGGAGATCACCTTCGCCGAGACCGGCCTGGACACAGCGACCGGCGCACGGCTGCGACGCGTACGGCGCTACGTCGACACCGACGACTTCATGATGGGCTACGGCGACGGGGTCGGGAACATCGACCTGGCGGCGCTGGAGAAGGAGCACCGCGCCGCCGGCCGGATCGGCACCGTCACCGGTATCCACCCGACGTCGAAGTTCGGCGAGATGGACGTCGAGGGCGACCAGGTGCTGGAGTTCAACGAGAAGCCCACCCGGGTGACCGGATTCGTCTCCGGCGGGTTCTTCATGTTCCGCCGCGAGTTCCTCGACGACTACCTCGACGACGACCCGATGCTGTGGCTGGAGAGCGCCCCTCTCCAGCGCCTGGCCCGCGACCGGCAGCTCACTCTGCACGCCCATCACGACTTCTGGTGCGCCATGGACACCTTCAAGGACTACCAGCACCTCAACGAGCTGTGGGCGGCCGGCGACGCGCCCTGGAAGGTGTGGGAGCAGCCGCGGAACCGGTCCGTCAGACCGGGAACAGCTCGTTCTGCTCCTCGCGCAGCCGGTCGACCAGCCGGCCCGCCGGCAGCCGTACGTCGTCATAGGTGAGCACCGCGTCCCTGGGGACGTCCCGGCGCAGCACGCACCCCTCGGCGACCCCCATGGGCAGCAGCCCCGAAGCCCGGGTCGCCGCATGGGTCTCGGCGACGCCGTAGGTGTCGTAGCCGCCGAGGCCGTCCACGACCGTACCGGCCTTCAGGTCGCGCTTGGCGGTGGCCACCACGTCCACCCGCGGCCCGGCCGGCGGCATCAGCGCCGCGTCGGCGAAGTCGACCGCGCGCACGATGGTGTGCGGGACCTCGAAATGGCAGAGGTGGTAGGGCGTGTAGAAGCTGTAGAGCGGGCCCTTGCCGAGCTTGTACAGCTCCAGGTAGTGCCGCTGCCGGGGGTCGTCATGGGTGCCGATCACATACACACCGGGCCCGGGCTTGGCGCCCACCACATAGTCGACGACACCACCCAGCGCGCGCAGCTCATCGATGTCGTAGACGCCGGTCAGCTCGTCGACATGACCGGTGTGCTCGTGTCCGTACATGCCCCGCCGTGCCACGGTCAGGCCGTGGGCGTTGGCGACGAGGGCCTGCTCGAAGGAGACCTTCGTGCCGTCGGCGAAGCTCGTGACCATGTGGACGTTCTGGCCCCAGCGCTCGGCGAACCCCTTCTGCGTGGCGGGGGTGCGGTACTCGTCCTGGAGGCCCTTGACGTTGCCGGCCACCAGCGGGGTGACGCCCAGACCGCGCACGAAGCGCAGCAGATTGCCCTGCACGCCGGGCTGGTCGCCGTCCGCCGCGGTGAGCACGACGCCCGCCGCGCGGGCCCGGTGGGCGAGCAGCGGGCCGACGGTCCCGTCCAGTTCCGCGTTCATCGTCACCACGGGCAGACCCCGCTCGATGGCGGCCACGGTGACCCGGGCACCGAACTCCACCGCGCCGGTGACGTCGACCAGGCAGTCGATCCCCTCGGCGGCGAGCAGGGCGAACGCGTCCTCGGTCACCACGGGACGTCCGGCGGACACGGCGGCCTCGACATCCTCCGCGGTGTCCGCCCGCACCGGCTGGACCCCCGCCTCGGTGTACGCGCGCTCGGCCGTGGCGAGGCTCCGGTTGGCGATCGCGGCCAGCCGCATGCCGGGGACCGACCGTACGATGTGGCGTGCCAGCCCGCGCCCCATGAACCCGGCGCCCACCATGCCGACCCGTATCGGCCGGTCCCGCTCCTCGCGCCGGCGCAGCGCGGTGTCGACGATGATCATCGCGACCCCACCGGCGCCTCGGACAGCAGCGGCCAGCCGGCGTCCTTGTCCGACACCAGCTTCACCGGCACCGGCCAGTGCACCCCGAGCGCCGGATCGTTCCAGCGCAGGCCCCGTTCCGCACCGGGGGTGTAGGCGGCGGAGACCTGGTACAGCGTCTCCGTGTCGTCGGTCAGCGTCAGATACGCGTGCGCGAAGTTCCTGGGGACGTGCAGGGCGAGCCGGTTGTCGGCGGTGAGTTCCGCGCCGAAGTGCCGCAGGAAGGTGGGGGACTCCGGACGCAGATCGACGATCACGTCGTAGATCGCACCGCGTGTGCAACGGATCGTCTTCGCCTCGGCGTTCGGCTCCGTCTGGTAGTGGAATCCGCGGAGCGTGCCCGCGTGGTGGTTGAACGACAGATTGCACTGGACCACGGCGGGTTCCAGCCCCGCCTGCTCGAATTCCTCTCGACAGAACGAGCGGGAGAAGAACCCCCTTTCGTCCTTCAATTCCCGGAGTTCGATGAGAGCCGCGCCGGCCAGCGGAGTTTCATGAATCAACACGGGTGATATCCCTCCGTCGGGTTGCCTGCGGAATGACGAAGCTACACAGTGGCAGACACGGTGACAGGTGCGGCTATCCGGAAGGAACGTTCAACTGCTTACCCCACGCACTCGAACAGCTCCTGGTTGACGCACCGACCGCCGGGCTCGGTATCCTTGCGCAATGCGCCCGTTACCTGTCGCAGACCCAGGGAATCCGGATATTCGTTCAGCCGCACGGTATTTGCTGTGGCTCGCGGGTCGCATCGCCTGGCCGCTGAGCGCCGCCGCGTTCTTCGGCGTGCTGTGGCTCGGCTCCCAGGCGCTGATGCCGGTGGTCATCCGGGAGGCCATCGACGACGGACTGGTGCCCGGCGACATGGACGCCGTCCTGTCCTGGTCGGCCGTCCTGCTCGGACTCGGCGTGGTCCAGGCCGTCTCCGGAACCATCCGCCGCCGTCTCAACATGTACAACGCCCTCTCCGTCGGCTTCCGCACCGTGCAGCTCGTGGTCGGGCACGCCAACACCCTCGGCGCCACCCTGGAGCGGCGGGTGGACGAGGGCGAGCTGGTCAGCGTCGGCACCTCGGACATGAACGCGCTGGGCCACGCCTTCGACATCGTCGGGCGGACCGCCGGCGCCGTGATCTCGGTCGTCCTGGTCTCGGTCGTCCTGGTCCGGCAGTCAGCCACCCTCGGCATGATGCTGATCGTCGCGGTCCCCGGGATCGTCCTCACCATGGGCTACACCCTGCGGCCGCTGCACCGCCGGCAGAGCGCCTACCGCGACCTCCAGGGCGAGCTGACCTCCCGGCTCACCGACGTGGTCGCGGGACTGCGCGTCCTGCGCGGCGTCGGCGGCGAGATCCCCTTCGCCCGCTCCTACCGCGAACGCTCGCAGCGGGTACGGGCCGCGGGTGCCCGGGTCGCCGGTGCGGAGGCCCTCATCCGAGCGGCCCAGGTGCTGCTGCCCGGGCTGCTGGTCGGCACCGTCACCTGGATCGGGGCGCGCGCGGCGCTCGACGGCAGTGTGTCCCCGGGCGAACTGGTCGCCTTCTACGCGTACGCGGCCTTCCTCGTCGAGCCGCTGGGCATCTTCACCGAGACCGCCGACCGGTTCGCCCGCGCCCACGTCGCCGCCCGCCGCGTGGTCACCGTGCTGCGCGTGCGGCCGGAGGCCGCGCCCGAGCACGCCGAGGGGTCCATGGACACCCTGGCCACCGCGCTCGTCGACGAGACCACCGGCTTCACGGTCACGCCCGGATCCTTCCACGTCGTCGTGGCGCCGTCCGCCGAGGGCGGGCGGCTCGCCGACCGGCTCGGCGGTTACCACGGCGCCCCCGTCCGCTACGACGGCCGGCTCCTCACCACGCTGGCCCCTGACGAGGTCCGCCGCCGCATCCTGGTCGTCGACAACCGGCCCCGGCTCTTCCGCGGACCGCTGCGCGCCAGCCTCGACCCGCACGCGACAGCCGACGACACCGCGATCACCGCGGCCCTCCGGGCGGCCGCCGCCGAGGACATCGTCGAGCTCCTGCCCGACGGTCTCGACACCGACGTCACCGCCGACGGCCGGCACTTCTCCGGCGGCCAGCGCCAGCGCCTGGTCCTGGCCCGCGCCGTGCTCGCCGACCCCGACGTGCTCATCGTGGTCGACCCCACCTCAGCGGTCGACGCGCACACCGAGGACGTCATAGGGCGACGGCTGCGCGCGGCCCGGGCCGGCCGCACGACCGTCCTCGTCAGTTCCAGCCCGCTGCTGCTCGACCACGCCGACCAGGTCTCCTTCCTGTCCGGCGGCCGCGTCGCCGCGACCGGCACCCACCGGGAACTGCTCGCCGCCAGCGAGGACTACCGCCTCGTCATCCAGCGCGAGACGGGCGAGGCCCCGCCCGGACCCCTCCCGTCCACCGGCCTCGTGACCCGGGGGAGCGGCGAATGAGCAGGACCCGGCTCCCCGTCGCCGGCACGGCCGAAGTCCGTGCGCACGGAGCGGCGCTGGCCCGCCGCCACTCCCGCGACCTCACCTGGATGCTGGCGCTGCACGGGCTGGCGGCCGTCTGCGGCCTGCTCGGACCCTGGCTGATCGGACGCCTCCTCGACGAGGTCGTCCGGGGCACCACCCTCAGCACCGTCGACCACATCGGGCTGGCCCTGCTGCTGTCCCTGGTGGCACAGGCCGTCCTGACCTACTGGGCGGTGCAGCGCTCCTGCCGGTTCGGGGAGAAGGTCACCGCCGAGGTCCGGGAGGACTTCGTCGACCGCGTCGTCCGCCTGCCCCTGTCCACCGTGGAGGATGCCGAGCCCGGCGATCTCATCACCCGGGCCTCCCGGGACACCGACGCGCTCACCAACACCGTGCGCTACGGAGTGCCCGAGACCCTGATCGCACTGATGACCTGTCTGTTCACCTTCGCAGCGCTGGTCCTGGTCGGCCCGCTCACCGCGTTGCCCAGCCTCGTCGTCATCCCCCTGCTGTGGGCCGGCACGCGTTGGTACCTGCGCCGGTCGCAAGCCGCCTACCGGCGTCGCGGCGCCAGCTACACGGCGCTCGGCGACACCCTCGCGGAGACGGTTCCCGGCGCCCGCACGGTCGAGGCGCTGCGGCTCCAGGCGTGGCGGCGCCGCGCCCTCGACCGCGACCTCGCCGAGGCCTACGAAGCCGAACGGCACACCATGTGGCTGCGCAGCTCCTGGTACCTGACGGTCGAGCTCAGTTACGTCGTCCCCGTCGTGGCGACCCTGGCGATCGGCGGACTGCTGTACACCCAGGGCCTGGCCACCGTGGGCCAGGCCGTCGCGTCCACGCTCTACGTACGGCAGCTGATCTTCCCGCTGGACGACGTGCTGAGCTGGATGGACGAGCTCCAGATCGGCTCCGCCTCGCTCGCCCGGGTCCTCGGCGTCAGCGAACTCCCGGACGACCGGCGGCCCAGCGGCGCCCGTCCCGAGGGCCGGCAGCTCACCGCCCGCTCGGTCGGCTACTCGTACGTGCCGGGCCGCGACATCCTGCACGGCGTCGACCTGGACCTCGCCCCCGGGGAGCGGCTGGCCGTGGTCGGCCCGTCCGGCTCCGGGAAGTCCACCCTCGGCAAACTCCTGGCCGGCGTCTACGAACCCGTCTCCGGGACCGTCGAACTCGGCGGTGTGCGACTCGTCGACCTCGGCACCGAGGAGCTCAGGCGCCGTATCGCGCTGGTCACCCAGGACCATCACATCTTCCGGGGCACCCTGCGGGAGAACGTCACCCTCGCCCGGCCCGCCGCCGACGACGAGGTCGGGCACGCGCTGAAGGCGGTCGGCGCCGCAGAGTGGGCCGCGGCGCTGCCCGACGGACCGGAGACCGTGGTCGGCTCCGGAGGCCACCAACTGACCGCCGCCCAGGCGCAGCAGATCGCGCTGGCCCGGCTGGTCCTGGCCGACCCGCACACCGTGGTCCTCGACGAGGCCACCGCGCTGCTGGACCCGGCCACCGCCCGGCACACCGAGCGCGCTCTCGCCGCCGTGCTGAGCGACCGGACCGTCATCGCCATCGCGCACCGGCTGCACACCGCACAGGACGCCGACCGGATCGCCGTGCTGGAGAACGGCCGGATAAAGGAACTCGGAAGCCATCACGAACTGCTGGCCGCGAACGGCGCCTACGCCGCACTGTGGCGCGTGTGGCACGGCGATTGAACTCATTGCCGAAAACCCGCGTCCGGTCCTAGCCTGACCGTCATGAATTCCAGGAAACCGCATGTGGACTGGGACATCCTTTTCGGCGACGACTACGATTTCTTCGACCTTCCCGACCTCACTCCCGAGTTGAGCGAGCGAGAAGCGGCGAGCATGGTGAAACTCGGTGGATTCGAACCGGGGATGACCCTTCTCGACGCGCCCTGCGGCCACGGCCGGCACGCCAATGTGCTGGCCGCCCAGGGATATTCGGTGGTCGGTGTGGACCGGGACGAACGCTTTCTCGCGATGGCCGCCGCCGAGGCCGGGCAGCGCGGCGTCGACGTCGACTACCGTCAACTCGACCTGCGGGAGATGGACTTCGACGCCGAGTTCGACGCCGCCGTCTCCTGGTACAGCTCCTTCGGCTACTTCGACGACGAGACCGACCGGGACATCCTCCGCCGCTACCGGCGGGCGCTGCGCCCCGGTGGCCGCTTCCTGCTCGACATGCACTCCCCCTACCGGCACATACCGAGCATCCTCGCCAACCACGAGATGCACGTCGACGTGCTGCGCCGGGGCGGGAACATGGCCATCGACATCCAGGAACTGGACGCCGAGGCCAGCCGCTACTACGCGGAGAAGATCACCATCCGGGGCTCGAAGGTGGAACGCGCCCGCTACAGCGTCCGCATGTTCACGGCGCCCGAGATCCTGGAATGGTTCCGCACCGCCGGATTCTCCGGGACCCGCGTCATGAACGAACACGGCGGCACGTTCACCGTCTCCAGTCGCCGCCTGGTGGTCCTCGGCATCGCCTGAGCAGGACCACCGCGAAAGCCCCGTGAAGATCACTGCCATTGGAAGGGGTTCCATGGTCGCCAACGCCGGCCGGCTCGTCGCCTCGTTCGACACGCTCCGCACCGAACACTCCATAGAGGCCTTCCGCGCCCACTATGCCGCCCACCGCTGCGCCCAGCTCCCGCAGGCCGCGGACGTCACCGAACTCCGGGTCGCGGCCCGCTCGGCCTACGAGCGACTCCGCGACGAACCGGTCATCGACGCCGAGCGGCACGCCGAGGACGACGGGAAGCTCGGCTACGGCTTCCGCCTGCTGCGCATCGACACCAGGGCCGACTCACCGGAGCAAGCCGAACGCGTCACCACCGTGTTCCGCGAACAGGGCCTGCTCGACTGGGCCGAACGCGCCGCCGAGGAGCTGATCCCGCTGGTCGACCGGATCACCGGCCGGACACTGCGCTACGAGCGGATGTTCCTGCTGGCCTACCGGGAGGGCGACTACATCGGACCGCACGGGGCGGAGCACGACACCGACCTCGACCGCTTCAACCTCCAGTTCCCGCTCTGCTACGACACCATAGGGGCCATGCGCATCCTGCGCGACGGCTTCCTGGAGACGATGTACGACCGCGACGGCGACGCCCGGCTCCTCGGACCGCGCATGTGGCACGAGGTCCCGCCGCTGCTGCGGCTGCCCGACGGCCCCGACCCGCTGCGGCTGGTCGTCTCCCTGCGGCTGAGGGCGGACTAGTGCCGGCCGGCGCTCGGGGCACCGCCGACCCCACCGACGCACTCGCCTCGGTGGCCGCCGAGGTCTTCCGGCGGCACGGGGTGGACTTCGCCCGGGCCCGGCGCGCGGCCGGCTGGACCAACGCCACCTGGCTGGCCGGCGGTCTCGCGGTGCGGGTCGCCCGGGTGCCGGGCACCGGTGACCTGAGCCGCGAGGCGCAACTGGCCGCCGTGCTGCCGCGGGAGGTCGGCTACCCGAACGTCGTGGACACCGGCACCACCCGCGGATTCGAGTGGGTGGTCACGGACGAGATCGCCGCGGGCAGCCTGGACGACGCCTGGGCGGACCTGGACTGGGACCGGCGCATCGCGGCCACACGGCAGCTGTGGGCCAGGGCGGAGGCGGTGCACCGGGTCGCCCCGGACGTCGCCGCCCCGCTGCTCCGGCACCGCAACCCCTTCTACGCGCCGACGTTGGACGAGGCCAAGGCCGGCCTGCGGCGACTGCACACCGCGGACGTCCTCACCGGCCGTGAATTCGTGGGCCTCGCCCGTGCCCTGGACCGGCACTGGGCCGCACTGCCCGGCGCGGTGTCCGTCCTCAACCACGGTGACCTGTCACCGGTCAACGCCCTGTGGGACGGCACGCGGGTGGTGTCGCTGCTCGACTTCGAGTTCGCGGTCCTCGCCCCGGTGCACCTGGACCTCAACGAGCTCGTCAAACTCGCCTTCGCACCACCGGAGCACGGCACCGCACCGACCGAGGAGGAGACGGCGGGGCGCCGCCGGTTCCAGGCCGCGGTGACCGAGCTCGCGCGCCCGCTGCTGCGCACCGCCTCCGACGTCGACCTGCTCATCGGCCACTCGATTCAGCTGGAGACCTGGGGACTGGAGCGGGAACTGTCCAAGCCGGGCCGGGAGGCCTACCGCACCTGGGAGCCGTACCGGATGCTCGTCGCCCTCGCGGACGGCGGCGGCTGCTACGCCCCCCTCCTGGACGCGCTGCGCTGAAGCACGCCGGCGGCGACCGCGTCGCCCCGGTCTCCCAGGCCTCCAACCCCGGAGAAGAGCGTGAAGACTCCCTCCCACGGCGCTCGACGGCACCCCGGCCGGGCCCCCCGGGACCCGGCCGGGGCGGTTCCGCTCGCGTGGCGGCCGGTGTCCGTCATCGCGGCCTCGACCGCGGTACTGCTGTTCGCGCTGGCCGGACGCTACGGCTACGACGGTGACGAGCTGTACTTCGTCATGGCCGGCCGCCACCTGGACTGGGGATACGCCGACCAGCCCCCCGGGGTGCCGGTGCTGGCGCTGCTGGCCGACACCCTCGCTCCGGGGTCCCTGCGGGTGCTGCGCCTCCCGGCGATCGCGGCGACCGCGACCGGGATCGTGCTGGCCGCGCTGCTGGCCCGGGAGATGGGCGCGGACCGGCGGGCGCAGTGGCTGACCGCGGCCGCCTACGCCCTGGCCTTCGGGGCGCTCGGGCGGCTGCTGTCCACCATGGTCTTCGACCTCGCCCTGTGGACCCTGCTGAGCTGGCTGCTGGCACGCTGGGTGCGGCTGCGCCGGGAGGGCGTCCCACGCGACCGGCTGCTGCTCGCCGCGGGCGCGGTCGTCGGGGTGGCGCTCCAGGCCAAGTTCCAGATCGCCGTGTACTGCGCGGCGCTGCTGGCGGCCGTACTGCTGTGCGGGCCCCGTGCGCTGCTCACCCGGCCGCCGCTGTGGGCGGGGGCCGCGCTCGCGGCACTGTCCGCCGTGCCGACGCTGGTCTGGCAGCACCGGCACGGCTGGCCGCAATGGGAGATGGCCGGGGCGATCGCCGCGGAGGTGTCGCGGATCGACGGGTCCGCGGAGAACCTGGTGCTGATGGTCCTGGGCCTCGGACCGGTGCTCGGCCTGGTGCTGGGGCTGTACGGACTCGCGCGGCTGCTCGCCGGCCGGGAACCGCGTGCCCACCGCTTCCTCGCCGTCGCCGCCCTCCTGGTGACCGGCTTCGTCGTCCTGACCGGCGGACGCGCCTACTACGTCTACGGGGTGTTCCCGGCCCTGTGGGCGGCGGGCGCGGTCGGCTTCCAGCGGCGGCGCTCCGGCCCCGCCACGGGCGGCCGGCTCGCGGACTCCCGGGGCACGGACCGGCAGCGGCGCGTGGGCCGGTGGGCGGGCCCCGTGATCGCGGTGTCGCTGTTGTGGCCGCTCGCGGACCTGCCGCTGCTGCCGCGGGACGCCTACTCCGACCGGCCGCCGCACCGCCTCGACAAGCGCTCCGAGATCGGCTGGCCGGAACTGGCCGACCAGGTCGGCGAGATCTACCACGCGCTTCCCCCCCGGCCGCCGGGACCACGCGGTGATCATGTCCGACGACTACTGGGTGGCCTCCGCCCTGGCGTACTTCGGCCCCGCCCGCCGGCTGCCCCCGGTGCACAGCGGCTCCCGGGGCTACTGGTACTTCGGCGCGCCCGGCGCGGACCGGACCACGCTCCTCTACGTCGGCGAGCCCGAGCCCGCGGTCCGCGCGCACTTCACCGTCGTGCGGCGGATCGCCACCGTCGACAACGAGCTGGGCATCGACACCGACTACCAGGGCCGCCCGATCTCGCTGATCAGCGGACCGAAACAGCCCTGGACGCGGATCTGGCCCGACTTCCGGCGCCTGAACCTGCTCTCCTGACCGACGGGCGACCACGCGCCCGGCGGCGTCCATGGGAACGGAGTCCTGGGATGGCTGTGACCGGGATGCCTTCCGCCACCGGAACGCCGGCGCCACCCCGTCAGAGGGCCGGGGAAGCGGTGGTCCTGCGGTGCCGGCGACCGGCCCCGAAGGGGAGCCGGGGATCAGTCGGCCCGGTCCAGGGCCGTCCAGACCGTGTCGGAGCGCAGGGGCAGGGCTGTGAAGCGGAGACCGCTCGCGTCGCGCAGGGCGTTGGCGAGGGCGGGGGTGACGGGGTTGAAGGGCAGTTCGCTCATGGGTTTGGGGGCCGGTGCCGTGCCACGGGGCTCAAGGAGATGGACGGTGGTCGCGGGGAGGTGGCCGAAGCCGGGAATGGTGTAGCTGCGCAGGTCGGTGGTGGTGATGCGGCCGTTGTGGTCGGTGGGCAGTTCTTCCCACAGGGTGGTGCCGACGCCCTGGACGACGGCTCCTTCGATCTGGGCCCGACACTGGGCGGGGTCGAGAGCGAGGCCGGCGTCGGCGACGTGCACGCTGTCGATGATGCGGATGTGTCCGGTCGCGGGGTCGACGGTGATGAGGAACCACTGTGCGCAGATCGCCAGGACGGGATCATGTCGTCGGCGGCGGCGCGGCCGTGGGCTTCCCAGCGGAGCCCGGCCGCTTGGGCGTGGGAGTAGGCCTCGGTCAGGGGGAGCGGGGTGCCGGCGCAGTCGATGGCCTCGGCCTCCAGCCGGCATGAGGCCGGGCGGCGGCAGGGTGGTGGGTGGCGGCCCAGTCCAGCAGCCGCCGGGCCAGGGCGTGGCAGGCGCGCACGACGGCGCGTCCGGTCAGGAGGACTCCGGTGGACGCGAAGCCGCCGGTGTCGTGATCGAGCAGGTCGGTGTCGGCCTGTCGCAGGTGGATGCGGGCCGGGCCGGTGTTCAGCGCTTGGGCGGCGATGCGCAGCAGGGTGGTGCTGGTGCCGCTGCCGAATTCCGGTGCGCCGGTGGTCAGGGTGTAGTGGCCGTCGGGGCGCAGGGAGACGCGGGCCTGGGCGATGTGGCCGTCCGGGGGCAGGGTGTGCTGTGCGGCGACGGCCAGTCCCTCCCCGATCAGCCGACTCCGGGCCGCGAGGACGGGCCGGTCCTGGAGGCGCTGGGCGCGGGCGGTGCGCAAGGCGTCGAGGCAGCGGGACAGACCCTGGTCCATCACCGGGCGCCGACCGGCGACGCCGGGAAACGGCGCGTGGTCACCGGGGCGCAGCAGGGCGCGTTCGTGGATGGCGATCGGGTCGAGGCCCAGGGTGCGGGCGAGTTCGTCGACGGCGACCCCTTCAGCGACTTCGCCACCCTCGTCCGCACCTCCCTGGTGCTGCGCGACGGCATCGCCCACCACCAGACCGACCTCACCACCACCCACGCACCGGTCGTCGACCCGACCCG
>NZ_JAPSKQ010000294.1 GCF_031181555.1 Streptomyces sp.
GGCGTCGGCGTCCTTGCGGGTCACCTCGGCGCGGTCGGCCAGCGCGGCCACCAGCTCACTGCGGTTCATGTTGTTACTCCCGTGTTCTTCTTGCCGTTGAGGCGTGCCACGCGGCGGAGCCGCATGTAGGGCACGGCGAAGCCGATGCTGCCAGGTTCCTCGGTGAGTCCCCGGACCCGGGTCCGTCGTCAGACCCTCGCGCCCAGAGACGCATCCTGCCTCTACCTGCGGCGGTAAAGCCAATCCGGCACCCGCAGGAGTCGTGAGAACACCCGAGGGAGTCACACGAAGAACGCCACGACCCCGATTCGGTGACGTTCAGTCCGCTTCCGGCAACGGACCGCAGGGGCCTGCGCCCGAGTCTGGCCGCCACCCTAGAGGGCTGCCTGGCCCTACGGGTTCCACGACGCGCCGGTGCGAATCCTGCCGTGGCGATCCTCACAGCCCCGGGCGGACGGCCGGCCACGGGGCCGCGGGACTTACGCCCCGGCCGCCTTGGCCGCCTCCCGCACCGCACCGGCCACCGCGCCCGCGACCTTGTCGTTGAACACGCTGGGGACGATGTAGTTCGGGTTCAGCTCGTCCTCGGTCACCACGTCGGCCAGCGCCTGCGCGGCGGCCAGCATCATCTCGGTGTTGACGGTGCGGGACTGGGCGTCCAGCAGACCGCGGAACACACCGGGGAACACCAGCACGTTGTTGATCTGGTTGGGGAAGTCGGAGCGCCCGGTGGCCACGACGGCAGCCGTCTGGCGGGCGATCGCCGGGTCCACCTCGGGGTCGGGGTTCGCGAGCGCGAACACGATCGCGTCCTCGGCCATCGCGGCCACGTCCTCGCCGTCGAGGACGTTCGGGGCGGAGACGCCGATGAAGACGTCCGCGCCGCGCACCGCCTCCTTCAGCGTGCCGGTCAGGCCCTCGGGGTTGGTGTTGTCGGCGATCCAGCGCAGGGCCGAGCCGGGGGCGGCGTCGACCAGGTCCGCGCGGCCCGCGTGGACGACTCCGTGGATGTCGGCCACGACGGCGTTCTTCACGCCCGCGGCGAGCAGCAGCTTCAGGATGGCCGTGCCGGCCGCGCCGGCGCCGGACATGACGACGCGGATGTTCTCGATCCCCTTGCCGGCCACCCGCAGGGCGTTGGTGAGGGCCGCCAGGACGACGATCGCGGTGCCGTGCTGGTCGTCGTGGAAGACGGGGATGTCGAGCGCCTCGCGCAGCCGGGCCTCGATCTCGAAGCAGCGGGGGGCGGAGATGTCCTCCAGGTTGATGCCGGCGAAGCCCGGGGCGATGGCCTTGACGATCTCGACGATCGCGTCGGTGTCCTGGGTGTCGAGGCAGATCGGCCAGGCGTCGATGCCGGCGAACCGCTTGAACAGGGCCGCCTTGCCCTCCATGACCGGCAGCGCGGCCTTGGGGCCGATGTTGCCCAGGCCCAGCACGGCGGAGCCGTCCGTCACGACCGCGACGGAGTTGCGCTTGATGGTGAGGCGGCGGGCGTCCTCGGGGTTCTCGGCGATGGCCATGCAGACGCGGGCCACACCCGGCGTGTAGACCATGGACAGGTCGTCACGGTTGCGGATGGGGTGCTTCGACGCCATCTCGATCTTGCCGCCGAGGTGCATGAGGAACGTACGGTCGGAGACCTTGCCCAGGGTGACGCCCTCGATGCCGCGCAGCTGCTCGACGATCTCGTCGGCGTGGGCGGTGGAGGTGGCCGCGATGGTGACGTCGATGCGGAGCTTCTCATGGCCGGACGCCGTGACGTCCAGGCCGGTCACCGAGCCTCCGTGGGACTCGACAGCCCCGGTGAGCTGGGAGACCGCGGTTCCGCTCGCGGGCACCTCCAGCCGGATCGTCATCGAGTAGGAGACGCTGGGCGCCGTTGCCATGGCGGACTTCCTCTGCTTTCACCGTGTCGCTGCGTTGTGCCGTCCGATCGTCGCACCTACCACCGAGTACGCGGTAGCCGCTTCGAATTGCGAACGTTTTGTTCGCGTCCGGAGCGGGTATCTCCGGCACCTTCGGAAAACTTCTTCCACCATACGAGAGAAGATCCGCTCCGGTGAAGGGGTCCGGGCAACGAAAGAGGCCCACGTCACATCAGGTGACGCGGGCCTCCCGCACGTTTGATGACACCGACCCGCCATGCTCGCCTCGCGGCAAGTGGTCGCTCGTAGCGACGAAGGTTGGGCCCGGGGGCTTGGATCGGGCCGGTGCCACGTCCAGGCTAACAAAGGATCCCGGGAGACCATTCCCGTACCGCGGACGGTTTTTCGCGCGGGGACGCTCGGGGACCGGTCCACCGGACCGGACCGGTCCGCCGGGATCAGTCCCGCAGCAGATCCGGCACCCCGGCCGCGTCCGGCTCGTCGCGCTCCTGCGAGATCACCGTCAGCTGCTGGGTGGCCCGCGTCAGGGCGACGTACAGGACGCGCAGTCCGGCCGGTGACTCGTCGGCGATCTCGGCCGGGGAGACGACGATCGTGGCGTCGTACTCCAGGCCCTTGGCCTCCAGGCTGCCGAGCGCCACGACGCGGTCGCCCAGCCCGTCGAGCCAGCGCCGGGCCTCCTCGCGGCGCTGCATGGCGACGACCACACCGACGGTGCCGTCCACGCGGTCCAGCAGCCGTGCCGCCTCCGCGCGCACGGTCCCGCCCAGCGAGTCCCCCGCGACGGAGAAGCGCGGCTCGACGCCGGTGGAGCGCACCGCCCTCGGCGACTCGGAGCCGGGCATGGCCAGGGCGAGCACCTTGGACGCCAGCTCGGCGATCTCCGCCGGGTTGCGGTAGTTCACCGTGAGCTCGAAGCGGCGGCGCGGGCGGGTGCCGAGGGCCTCGTCGCGGGCCTGGGCGGCCTCGTCGGGGTCGGACCAGGAGGACTGGGCCGGGTCGCCGACGACCGTCCAGGTGGCGTGCCGCCCGCGCCGGCCGACCATGCGCCACTGCATCGGGGTGAGGTCCTGGGCCTCGTCGACGATCACGTGGGCGTACTCGACGCGCTCCTGGGCGAGCCGCTCGGCCCGCTCGCGCTGCGACTCCTCGCGCACCGGCATCAGCTCCTCCAGGCCGGTGAGCTGGTCCAGCGGGTCGATCTCGCGCTTCTTCCGGGGCCGGGCCGGGGTGCCGAGGATGGCCTGGAGCTCGTCGAGGAGCGCGATGTCGTGCACGGAGTGGCCGTCCCGCTGCAGCGAGCGGGCGACCTTGCGGACCTCGCCGGGGTTGAGGACGCGGCGGGACCAGCGGCCCAGGCGCTTCTCGTCCGCCATGGCGCCGAGGACGGCGGCCGGGGTCAGCTCGGGCCACCAGGCGTCGAGGAAGGCGATGAAGTCGTCCTCGGAGGCGATGTCCTCGTCGAAGGAGGAGCGCAGCTCGGCGGCGAGCTCCGGGTCGGTGTGCCGGCCGGCCGCGCCGGAGCGCTCCCACAGGGCGTCGAGCAGCAGCTTGCGGGCGCGGGGGCGCAGCAGGTTGACCGGGGCGGTGCCGCCGAGGGCGGTGCGGCGGATGTCCGCCAGTTCCCCGGCCCCGAGCTCCAGCCGACGGCCGAAGGCGACGACCCTCAGCCGCTCCGGCGAATCGTTCCCCTCCAGCGCTCCGCGCGCGGCCTTCCGCAGCACCTTGAGCATGCGGGACGACCCCTTGGCGCGGGCCACCGCCGGGGAGTCGTAC
Source organism: Streptomyces sp. (assembly GCF_031181555.1). Classification (GTDB taxonomy): domain Bacteria; phylum Actinomycetota; class Actinomycetes; order Streptomycetales; family Streptomycetaceae; genus Streptomyces; species Streptomyces fimbriatus. Next base: position 3,666 of record NZ_JAPSKQ010000294.1, read on the forward strand.
AGCGTCGCCTCGGCGCCCTCGACGAGCGAGCCGATGGCGCGGATGGCGACCTGGCCCTCCTCACCGAGGGAGGGCAGCACGCCCTCGGTGTAGGCGACCAGCAGGGGGGTGGGCGAGACGATCAGGATGCCGCCCGCGTACCGGCGCCGGTCCTGGTAGAGCAGGTAGGCCGCCCGGTGCAGGGCGACGGCGGTCTTGCCGGTGCCGGGGCCGCCCTCGACGTAGGTCACGGAGG
>NZ_JAPSKQ010000121.1 GCF_031181555.1 Streptomyces sp.
TACAACAAGGACGAGGACTACAACAAGGACGAGGACTACAACAAGGACGAGGACTACAACAAGGACGAGGACTACAACAAGGACAGCGAGTACAACAAGGACGAGGACTACAACAAGGACAACGGGTACGAGAAGAAGGACGAGGAGAAGGGCAAGTACGACAAGCCGCACGGCGGGATGCGCACGGGCGGCGGCGCCCTGGCCACCGTGAACGAAGAGGACTGGAGCAACGGCAAGGACTCGAAGTACGACTCCGAGTCCTACAAGGACAAGGAAGACTCGCACGGCGAGGAGTCCTGGAGCGGCAAGCACGACGAGCACGGTAAGTACGACAAGCCGCGCGGTGGCGTGCACGCCGGTGGCGGTGCGCTCGCCGAGCCAGGTGTCACCGCGGGCGGCCTGGCCGCGCTGGCGGCCCTCGGTGCCGGTGCGTACGCGCTGCGGCGCAAGAAGGCCACCGGAAACGTGGCCTGAGCCATGTCCGGCGTCATAGCGGCCGGGGCCGCCTTACGCGCGTCGCGCGTCATGGCGGCCCCGCTCGCTCCCTGAGCCCGTCGTGTCCGCTGCCGTGCCCGAGTGAGGTGGTTCCCCCGATGGCAGCCAGTCCCCCTTCCCCCCGCGAAACCGAGCCGGGCGGAACCGAACCGACGCCGACGAGGCGGAGGCTGCGCGCCGCCATGACGGCGGTCTTCTGGAGCGGGGCCGGCCTCGTGCTGGCCATGACGCTCTTCGGCGGCGGGGAAGACCCTCCCGACGACGCCCGTGTGCCGCACGCTCCCCCCGCGGTCTCCACCGCCCCCGACCGGGCCGCGAGCGAGCCGGCCGAGAGCGAGCCGGCCGCGGGCGAGTCGTCCGGCAAGTACCTGCCGCGGTCCGAGCCGACCCGGCTGCTCATCCCCGAGATCGACGTCGACGCGCCCTTCGTCGATCTCGCCATCGACAAGAATGGGCAGCTCGAGGCCCCGCCGCCGCACAACACCAACCTGGTCGGCTGGTTCGCCAAGGGCGCCACTCCGGGAGAGGCCGGTACGTCGATCATCGCCGGGCACGTGGACACGGCGACGTCCCCGGCCGTGTTCGCCCGGCTCAGCGAGCTGGAGGAGGGGGACCGGTTCCGGGTGGTGCGGGCCGACGGGAGCAAGGCGACGTTCGAGGTGCACGACACCGAGTCGTTCGACAAGGACGACTTCCCCGACGAGCGTGTGTACGCCGACACCCCCAGGGCCGAGGTCCGGCTGATCACCTGCGCGGGGGACTACGACCGTGCCGCCAAGGACTACACCGAGAACCTGGTGGTCTTCGCCCGTCTGGTCTGAGACGGACGGCGGACGACGGATGGGCGGCTGCCCGGAAGGGGAGAACGGCACCTTCCGGGCAGCGCGTTCGTCAGGCCACGGAACAGGTGGCACCGTTGAGGCTGAACGCCGTGGGGCTGGGGTTGGCGCCGGACCGCGAGGCCGTGAAGCCGAGGGTGACGGAGCCGGACGCGGGGATCGTTGCGGTGTACGAGGCGGCGGTCACGCTGACCTCGGAGCCGCTCTGCGCCGGGGTGCCGCCCCACAGGTTGGTGATCCGCTGGTCGCCGGGGAAGGTCCAGCGCAGCGTCCAGCCGTTCACCGCCGAGCCGCTGGTGTTGCGGACGGTGACCTCACCCTGGAAGCCGCCGGGCCACTCGCCCGTCACCCGGTAACCGACCTCGCAGGATCCGGTCGTTCCGCCGGAGGACGTGGTGACGGTCACCGTGGCGGAGCGCTGTGAGCGGTTGCCGGCGGCGTCCCGGGCGTAGACGGCGAAGGTGTAGGACGTGGCCGGGGCGAGGCCGGTGACGGTGGCGGAGGTGCCGGTCGCCGTGGTGACGACGGTCTCCTCGCCGCCGCTGATGCGCACGACGTCATAGCCCGTGACACCGTTCGCGTCGGTGGCGGCGCCCCAGGTGAGGGTGGCCGACGAGGAGGTCACCGCCGAGGCGGCCGGGGTGCCGGGAGCGGTCGGGGCCGTGGTGTCGCCGCCGGAGCCGGAGGAGTAGATCTCGGCCTCCTCGGCGGTGGCGGCGATGCCGTTGGCGCCGTTGAACAGACGCTGCCCCCAGGCGGTCAGCCGGTCGGGGTCGAAGTTCGTGACCATGTCCAGGTACTCGACCCCACCGCCGTTGCCGCTCCAGGACCAGCCGAGGTAGCCGAGGCCGAGCTGCTGGGTGACGGCCAGGATGGTGTCCTCGTCGGGGTTGCCGTCGGAGTGGTCGTGGCCGAACTCGCCCACCACGATGGGGAGTTTCGCGGCCACGAAGCGGCCCAGGTAGTCGCTGATCTCGGCGGCGGTGTCGAAGACGCCGTACATGTGGATGGAGAAGACGGTGTTGGCGTCCGGATCGGCGGCGAAGACCGAGGCGGCGTTGTCGCGCATGGTGAACGCCCAGTCCTGGCCCCAGTTGGGGGCGTCGACCATCAGCGTGTGGTCGAACCCGGCGGCGCGCAGCTTCTGGATGGCCGCCTTGGTGTCGGCCGTCCAGTTCGCGTAGCCGATGTTGCCGTGGGGCTCGTTGCCGATGTTGACGATGACGTAGTCCTCCTGGCCGGCCAGGGCGCTCTGCACGCTGATCCAGTAGTCGGCGGCGCGGGAGAGGGTGACCGCTCCGCTCTGCTCGCCGTAGCCGGTGGTGTCGTGCACCTCCAGGACGCAGATCAGCCGGTTCCGCTTGCACTGTGCGACGACGTTCGCCACGTCGGCCGTGTCGTTGCGGGTCCAGCGGTCGCCGCTGGAGAGGACGACGCGCACGGTGTTGGCGCCCTTGGACTTGATGTGCGCCAGCGAGCTGATCCGGTCGGTGTACCAGGTGTGCGCGTGGTTGACACCGCGCATCACGAAGTCGTTCCCGGACGCCTCCAGCAGCCGTCCGTTCTCGACGCGGAAGCCGGTGGGCGCCGCGTGGGCCGGCGTGCCGAGGGCGAGGAGCGGGAGGAGGAGCCCCAGGAGGGCGGCGACGAGGCCGGCCGCTCGTGGGGCGGTGCGGACGGGGGGTCTCATGGCGGCTCCAAGGATGCGGTGAGCGGGGTGGTGTCGGTGCGTGTCGTGCGTCAGGGGGTGGCCGTGCAGTCGACGGCCGCCGCGGGGGCGGTGGACGTCGCCGGGGCCGTGGCGATGAGGCCGAAGGAGGTGCTCGCGCCGGGGGCGAGGGCGCCGTTCCAGCCCGCGTGGGCGACCTCGGCCGTGCCGTCGGCGGCCGTGGTGAGGGTGCCGTTCCAGACCTGGGTGACGCGGGCACCGTCCGCCGGTACGACCCTCACCCTCCAGCCCGACACGGGCGCTGCGGAGGTGTTGCGCACCGTCACCTCGGCCTGGTAGCCGCCCTGCCAGCCGGCGACGGTCCGGAAGGACGCGGTGCAGACGGGATCGCCGTCGCCCGGGTCACCGCCGCCGGGGACGCCTTCCTCCAGGAGAGCCGACAGGGCGGGGAACCAGCGGGCGGCGATCTTCTCGTCGCCGGCGGCGTTGGGGTGCACGCCGTCGTAGGTGTCGGTGGCCGTGTCGAAACCCGTCCACTGGTCGACCACGGTCACGGGGGAGCGGCTGGTGCTCGTCGCCTCGGCCCACGCGGGGATCCGGGCGTTGAAGTCGGCGACGCGCTGGGCACAGGCGGCGCACCCGGTGGGGTTCATGGGGATGAGCTGGGCGACGAGAACGCGCATGTCCGGGTTGGACGCCCGCATCTGCGTCACGAGCTCGGTGTAGGCGGCGAGGATGCGGTCGGGGGAGACGCTGCTCCAGACGTCGTTCGTGCCGAAGTGCATGACAACGATGTCGGGGCGCGTCGCCGCCAGCCGCCCGGGAAGCAGGTCCCGGTCCGCCACGTGGGTGACCAGTTCGCCGCCGTGGCCCTCGTTGTCGCCGTCGTGCGCCAGGGCGCAGCCCTGTTCGCGCAGGGTGCCGACGAAGTCGATGTCCGTGTGGCCGGCGTCCAGCAACCGGTTCCACAGCACCGCTCGCCAGCACCCCGGTGAACCGGTGATCGAGTCGCCCAGCGGCATGATGCGCACCGGGGTGGCCCTCGGCGCGGCTGCCGCGCCCGGCGCGAGGGCCGCGCCGAGGGGCAGCAGGAGCAGGGCGGCCAGCAGGCCGCGAACCGTGAGCGTGCGTAAGCGCAAGAGGCGGATGCCGCGCATGGTGTTCCCTTCCCTGGATGAGGTGGGAGCGCTCCCATGGGGACATCAAGCCATCGTTGTCATTAACGCGTCAAGGGGTTGGACGAGGTCTCTGCTCCCGGGGCGGTCCCCGTCCCCCGTCGGGGCACGGCCTCGGCGTGCCGCGCCCCGACGGGGGAACCGCGCGGAGCGGTCAGCTCCCGGAGCGCCCGCGGGGCAGCGCCCTGCGCACCAGCGGCCAGGCCAGCAGCAGCACGACGACCGCGTACACGGTCACCGAGAACGGGGTGTCGACCAGGCCCGTGACGCTGCCGTCGCTGATCTGCAGGGCACGGCGGAGCTGCTGTTCGGCCGCCGGGCCGAGGATGACGCCGATGACGGCGGGCAGCACCGGCAGCCCGTAGCGCCGCATGCCGAAGCCGACCAGGCCGATGAGCAGCAGGATCACCAGGTCGATCACCTCGCCGCCGACCGCGTACGCGCCGACCGCCGCGAAGAACAGGATCCCGGCGTACAGGTAGGGCCGCGGGACGCGCAGCAGTTTCGCCCACACCGGTGCGAGCGGCAGGTTGAGGGCGAGCAGCAGCACCATGCCGACGAACAGCGAGGCGATCAGGCCCCACACCAGGTCCGGTTCGCGTTCGAAGAGCAGCGGGCCGGGCTGGATGCCGTACTGCTGGAACGCGGCCAGCATCACCGCCGCGACCGCCGTGGTCGGCAGCCCCAGGGTCAGCATGGACACCAGCGTGCCCGCCGCCGAGGCCGACGCGGCCGACTCCGGACCGGCGACCCCCTCGATGGCCCCCTTGCCCCACTCGTCCTTGTGCTTCGACAGCCGCTTCTCCGTGACGTACGACAGGAAGGTCGGGATCTCCGCGCCGCCCGCCGGGATCGCGCCGAACGGGAAGCCGATGAACGGGCCGCGCGCCCAGGACTTCCAGGTGCGCCGCACATCGGCGCGGCCCAGCCACGGCCGGCCCACCGGAATCGGCTCCGGCGGCCTGCGCCGCAGATGGGCGGCGACCCACAGCGCCTCGCCGATGGCGAACAGGCCCACCGCGACGATCACCACGTCGATGCCGTCGGCGAGCTGCAGGGAGCCGAAGGTCAGCCGCTGCTGGCCGGTCATCCGGTCCAGGCCCACCAGACCGATCGTCAGGCCGATCAGCAGCGAGGCCAGGCCCCGGATCCGGGACGAACCGAGCACCGACGTCACGGCGATGAACGCCAGCACCATGAGGGCGAAGTAGTCCGGGGCGCCGATGTCCACCGCGAGTTCGGCCACCGTCGGCGCCAGCGCGACCAGCAGCACGGTGCCGACCATGCCGCCCGCGAAGTGCCCGATGGCGGCGGCCGCCAGCGCCTGCGCGCCGCGCCCCGACTTGGCCATGGGGTTGCCCTCCATGGCCGCGACCACGGCCGCGCTCTCACCGGGCGTGTTCAGCAGGATGGAGGTGGTCGAACCGCCGAACATCGCGCCGTAGTAGATCCCCGCGAACATGATGAACGCGCCGGTCGGGTCGAGCCCGTACGTCACCGGCAGCAGCAGCGCCACCGCCATCGCCGGGCCGATGCCGGGCAGGACGCCGATCGCCGTGCCGAGCAGCACGCCCACGGCCGCCCACAGCAGGTTGAGCGGCGTGAGAGCCGTACCGAAGCCGTCCAGAAGGGAGGTGAGGGCGTTCATGTCACAGCACTCCCATCAGCGGACCACCGGGCAGCGGCACTCCGAGCAGGTTGTCGAACACGGCGTAGGTGACGAGGGAGACCACCGCCGCGATGAGCGGATCGCGGTCGAAACGGCGGCTGCCCAGCGCGAAGGCCGCGCCCCAGAAGAGCAGCGCGCCCGCGACGGGGAAGCCGAACGGGTCGATGAGGACGGCCGCGCCGAGGAACACCCCGGCCAGCAGCAGTACCGTGCGCCAGTCGGCGGGTTCGGACAGGTCGACGTCCTCGCCGGTCTCGGCCTGCCCCCGGCCGCCGCGCAGCACGTCGACCGCGAGCAGGGCGGCGACGACCAGCAGCCCCGCGCCGACGACGACCGGCACGGTCCGGGGCCCCACGGGCCCGCGCTGGGTGAGGTCGACGTCCATGGTGAGGGCGTCGGCCAGGACGAGCACGCCCAGTGCCAGCAGCAGGACGCACACGCCGAGTTCGGAGTGGTCGCGGAGCCAGGAGCGCCGTTCGGCGGCGGGCTCGGGGGACGGGTCGGTGGTCGGTGTCGTCACAGCCCCAGCTCCTTCAGCACCGAGACCACGCGCTCGTCCTCGGCGTCCAGGAACGCACCGAACTCCTCGCCGGTCAGGAAGGCGTCGTCCCAGCCGTTGCGCCGCAACGACTCCCGCCACTCGTCCGAGTCGTGCAACTCCTCCACCAGGCGCACGAGCTTGCGGCGCTCGGTGTCGGTCAGGCCGGGCGGGGCGACGATGCCGCGCCAGTTGGTGAAACTCACGTCGTAACCCGCCTCCTCGAGTGTGGGCGCGTCGAGCCCGGGGACGCGCTTCGGGCCGGTGACCGCGAGCAGACGCAGCTCACCCGCCTCGATCTGGTCGAGGTACTCGCCGACGCCGGAGACGCCGAAGGCGACCTTGTCGCCGAGGATCGAGGCGAGCAGTTCGCCGCCGCCGTCGAACGGGATGTAGTTGACCTGCTTCGGGGGGATCCCGGCGGCCCGTGCCATCAGCATCGGCGCGAGGTGGTCGGGCCCGCCGGGGGAGGAGCCGCCGCCCACCGGGAGCTTGCCGGGGTTCTCCCGCCAGGCGCCGATCAGGTCGTCGATCGTCCTGTACGGGGAGTCCTTCCCGACCACGATGACGTCCTGCTCCTCGGTGAGCCGGGCGATCGGGGTGGTGTCCGCGAGGGTCCTGGGCGCGTCGTTGGAGCGCACGGCGCCGACCACGCCGAGGCCCATCGACATGGCGAGCTTGCCGTTGCCGTGCTCGCTCACCAGCCGGCTCAGTCCCACGGTGCCGCCGGCACCGGGCAGGTTGAACACCTCGATGTTGTGGGTGAGGCCGGCCTCCTCGGCGTTCTTCGCGGCCGTGCGGGCCGTGATGTCGTAACCGCCGCCGGGCGTGTTGGGAACCATGAAGCGCAGGCCCGGGATCCGGGTGCCGGTGTCGGTGCCGCTGCCGGCCGTGAGCAGCGGCGGGCCCACGAGCACGAGCACGGCGGCTGAGAGCAGGGCGAGGGGAGTGCGCAGGCGCACGAATGCCACCACCTGTCGGTCGTCGTCCGGGAATCACGCGCAGCCCTGTGGGGGAGGGTGACGCGGGCCACATGGTGCCCGGGCGCGGCCGGGCTGTCCCGCTTGCGCAACCAACGGAGGTTGTGGTCATTGCGGTCGGCGGCCCATCGCGGGCGCCCTCGTCGGACCGCTCGTGGCGCACGTCTCTTTCCCCGGCCGCAGGTGGGCGCCATGATGGGCGGCTCCGGCACCCGCGCCGCACACCGTCGCGCCGACCGGAGGCGACGGTCACCGAACGACCGCCGGCCACCTCATCGACGCGGTGGCGGAAGGAGCAAGGCCGATGACCAGCAGGCGGGGCGAGGACCCCACGCCCACGACCGCCGACACGATCGACGTGCTCGTGGTCGACGACGACTTCAGGGTGGCCCGGGTGCACCGCGCCTACGTCGAACGCCTCGGACCGTTCCGGGTCGTCGGCGTGGCCGGCACCGGCGAGCAGGCCCTGGCCGCCGTGGACGAGTTCCGCCCCGATCTGGTCCTGCTCGACCTGTACCTGCCGGACGTCTTCGGCCTCGACGTCATCCCCCGGCTGCGCACCGCGGGGCACGACTGCGACGTGATGGTCATCAGCGCCGCCCGGGAGGCGGACGCGGTGCGCGGCGCGGTCCGGCACGGGGTCGTCGACTACCTGCTCAAGCCGTTCGAGTTCGAGGACCTGCGGGGCCGCCTGGAGCGCTACGCCGTCCAGCGGGGCCGGCTGCTCGAGACGGTCGTCCGCGGCCAGGCGGACGTGGACCGCGTCCTGGCCGGGACGGCGGCTTTCGTGTCCCCCGTGCTGCCCAAGGGCATGAGCGCGGAGACCGCCGAACTGATCGAGCGCACCCTGCGCGAGGCCGAGGGCACCCTGTCGGCCACCGAGTGCGCCCGGCTGACCGGGGTCTCCCGGGTCAGCGCCCGCCGTTATCTGGAGTACTTCCACACCGCCGGCTGTGCGGAGGTGTCGCTGAGGTACGGAGCGGCGGGACGGCCGGAGCGCCGGTACCGGTTCCTCGGACAGGGCGGCGGGCGGTCCGACGGGCTGCGCTCGGGCGGCGGGGCACGGGCGTAGACGTCGGGGCGCGCGTTCTCGACGCGGTGCGCGGGGTTGTCCCGTCCCCCCGTCCGGGCCTAGGGTCGACGGCTGGAGAAAGCGCTTTCTAAGCGTGTCCGCCGATCGTCCCGGGAGCGCCGCATGTCCTTGTCCCCCGTCCGCCGTCGCGTTGCCGTCATCGGCACCGGCGCCATCGTCAGCGGCGGCCATCTGCCCGCGCTGCGCGCCCACGCCGACCGCACCGAACTGGTGGCCGCCGTCGACGTGGACCAAGGGCGCCTCGACGCCTTCCGCGCCGCGGCGGGAGAGCACGTCGCCGGGTTCACCTCGGTGAGCGCGATGCTGGACGCCGTACGCCCGGACCTGGTGCTGATCGGGACGCCGCCGTCGCTGCACCGGGAGCAGACGGTGGCCGCGCTCAAGGCGGGTGCCTGGGTGCTGTGCGAGAAGCCGCTGTGTCTGTCGCTCGCCGAGTACGACGAGATCGCGGCCGCCGAGGAGGCGTCGGGGGCGTACGCGTCCGTGGTCTTCCAGCACCGCTACGGCTCCGGCGCCGTGCACGCCCGCGAGCTGATCGCGAGCGGCGAGCTGGGCGCCCCGCTGGTCGCGCACTGCCAGACCACCTGGCACCGGGACGCCGCCTACTACGCCGCGCCCTGGCGCGGACGGTGGGCCACCGAGGGCGGCGGGCCGACGATGGGGCACGGCATCCACCAGTACGACCTGCTGCTGCACCTGCTCGGCGAGTGGGACGAGGTGCGGGCGATGGCGGCACGCCTGGTCCACGACACCGAGAGCGAGGACGTCTCCACCGCCCTGGTGCGCTTCTGCAACGGCGCGCTGGCGACGGTCGTCAACAGCGTGCTCTCGCCGGACGAGGTGAGCCGCATCCGCGTCGACTGCGCCGACGCGACGGTCGAGCTCACCCACCTCTACGGACACGGCAACGACGACTGGTCCTACACCCCGGCCCGGCACGTCCCCGCCGAGCGCGCCGCCGCCTGGCGCACCCCGGCGCACGACGTCCCCAGCTCGCACACGGCCCAGCTGGGCACTCTCCTCGACGCCTACGACGCCGGTGCGAGACCCCCGGGCAGCGGGCAACAGGCCCGCGGCACCCTGGAGTTCGCCGCCGCCCTGTACAAGGCGGCGTTCACCGGCCGGCCGGTGCGGGCCGGTGAGATCGTCCCCGGCGACCCCTTTTACGAGGCCATGCACGGCGGCCACCCCGACTGGGCCCCCGAGGAGCGGGCGGAGGAGCAGGCGTGAGCATCCGCGTCACCCACACCCACGGCGAGGCGGTCACGGTCACGGCCGCGAGCGGCACGGAGATCCTGCGCTACGTCTACCGCCCCGACCCCGAACCGTTCGAGTCCCGCAAGCCGTACGCCCATCCGGTGCGCACCCTGGCCGGCCGCACGGTGACCGGGTACCGCCCGAACGACCACCGCTGGCACAAGGGACTGCAGATGACGGCCAGTCACCTGTCCGGGCAGAACTTCTGGGGCGGCAACTCCTACGTGCACGGACGGGGTTACCTTCCGCTGCCCGAACGCGTCGGTTCGATGCGGCACGACGGCTTCTCCGCGTTCCGGGCCGGGGACGACCGCTTCGACTGCACCGAGGACCTGACCTGGGTGGAGAACGGCGGCGCCGAATGGGCCCGGGAGGAGCGGGGCCTGAGCGTCCACTCGGTCGACGAGGAGGCCGGCGCCTGGGTGCTGGACTGGTCGATCCGGCTCACCAACCTCCGTGACGCACCGCTGGAGTTCGGTTCCCCGACCACCGCCGGCCGGGAGATGGCCGGCTACACCGGGCTCCAGTGGCGCGGTCCGCGCGACTTCACCGGCGGCACGGTCCTCGCCCCGGACTCCGACGCGGACGCCGCGCACCTCATGGGCACGCAGAGCCCGTGGCTCGCCTTCACCGCCGAGCACGACGAGTACGACGGCCACTCCACGCTCGTCTTCGCGCACGCGCCGGAGAACCTCGACGAGCGCAGCGCCATCCACGCGTCGCACTGGTTCGTCCGCGCGGAGCCGATCCCGACGGTCGCGTTCTCCTGGGCGTTCTTCGAGGAGTTCGCGCTGCCGCCGGGCGAGTCCTTCGCCTACCGCTACCGGATCATCGTGGCGGACGGCGCCTGGGACCGGGACCGGGTGGGCGCGTATCTGGAGGGCGTGCCGTGGTGAGCGGGCCCGCGTTCGACGCCCCGCTGCCCGGCGCGGTCGGGCTGTCGCACCTGAGCCCCTACGACTGGGAGGCCGCCGACGGACTGTGCGGCGGCAGCCCGCACCTCCATCTGGTGTGCACGGAGGCGTACGTCGTCACCGGCGGCCGCGGCGCCGTGCAGACGCTGAGCCCCGACGGCTACCGGGACATCCCGCTGCGGCCGGGCACGGTCGCCTGGTTCACGCCCGGCACGGTGCACCGGATGGTGCAGGGCGACGGTCTGCGGATCACCGTGCTGATGCAGAACAGCGGCCTGCCCGAGGCCGGGGACGCCGTCTTCACCTTCCCGCCCGAGGTGCTGGCCGACCCGGACCGCTACGCCGCCGCCGCGAGGCTCCCGCCCGGCACCGGACCGGAGACGGCGGCGGCCGCGCGGCGCCGCCGGGACCTCGCCGTCGAGGGCTGCCTCGGCCTGCGCGAGGCGCTCGTCGCCGGGGACACCGGCCCGTACCGGGAGTTCCAGCGCGCCGCCGCGCGGCTGGTGCGCGACCGGGTGCCGGTGTGGCGGGAGCTGTGGCGGGCCGGCGCGCTGGCCGCGGCCGAGCGCACGGGCGCCCAGCTGGACGCGCTGGCCGACGGCGATCCCGCCCACCTCGGCGGGGCGACGGCGTACCGGGCGGAACCCAGCCGCCTCGGCGGTTTCGGCATGTGCGGATGGCGGGACGAGTACGCGCTGCCGGGAGTCACGGTGCCGTACGGCGGAGAGTGACGCCCGGCCGCCGTGCGGGATTCGGCGCCCGCCCGTCGCAGCCGCCCGTGACGGCCGCGGGGCACGGGTGCGGGGCACGACCGCCCGCCACGGTCGTGGCCGTCCCCGTCACGGCCGCCGGTCGAGGTGCCGCGTCAGGAGGCCCGGTGGAAGCCGGTGGTGACGGCCTCCGGTCACCGCCGCCGGGTCCACAGCGCCCGGCCGGACCCGTACGAGGCCGGAAGGCGGGCCGCCGCCACGGCGAGGGCGGTGGCGGCGCTGGCGATGCCCAGGACCGCACCGGCGGCCACATCACCGGGGTAGTGCACGCCCGTGTGGATGCGGGAGTAGCCGACCGCGCCCGCCAGTGCCCCGAGCGGTACCGACGCGGCGGGCAGCACCGTCCCGACGGCGGTGGCGAACGCGACCGCCGAGGCGGTGTGCCCCGACGGGAAGGACGCCGACGTCGGCATCGGCACGTGCCGGTCCACGGTCACCCGGGCCGCCTCCCGGTCCGGCCGGGCCCGGCGGACCAGGCGCTTGCCCAGCAGGTTGGCCGACGCCGAGGCCACGGCGACGGCCCCGACACCGGCGAGCGCCGCCCGGCGCGGCCGCGGTCCGCCCAGGGCGAGGGCCCCGGCGATGGCGAACGAGATCTTGGAGTGGTCGGCCGCGTGGGAGAGCCGGCGCAGTGCCCGGTCGAGGGTCGGCGTGGGCGTGGCGGCCACCGCCGCGTACAGGGCGCCGTCCATGGCTCTGAGGTCGCTGAGCACGGCCGAGGCGACTCTGCGCAGTCCGTCGGCGGGCGGTACGGGCGCCGTGAGCGGACGGGTGACGTCCTGGTCGGTGCTGGTCGGCTCGCTCATCTCGTCTCTCCCGCGGTGGCATCGTGGGCAGGGCCCGGACAGGGGCCCGCGCCTGGCGTTCCCGCGCCGTGGGGCGGGAAACACCAGGTGCCCACGGTACGCACGCTCCACGCGAGGGCGCCGCCCGCCCCGCACCCGCCGTCCCTCTCGTGGATCGGACGGCCCGGAAGGTGCGCGGGCGCAGGGAGTTGCCGGCAACGCGGTGACGTCGTGGGCGAAGGTCCGGAACGGGCGGGACCGGACGGTGCCGAGACCGCGGGTCGCCCCGGACGAGGTTCGAATCGCCGGTCCCGGTCGCCGTGCCGGTGCCCGGGGGCCGGTCCCGGTCGCTCCGGGGCGAGCGCCGCTGCGTCCTTCGACCCGGCGCCGCTCCCGGCGACCGCGACGCACCGGGCCACCGCCTCCTTGGGCCCGGTCACCGGTGGCGTGGTGACGAGGGCGCACACGGGGAGGGGTATCCCCCCCGCCTTCCGTGCATACCCCCGGCCCGTATGGGGCGCAGGTGTCCTGACGGCTTGACTTAATACCCCTAGGGGGTATGGTGAGCTGCATGGAACCGGCCCATGTGAGCCGGAGGCCCTGTTCCCCGAGGAGAGACGGTCATGAACACCGGACTGAAGATCACCGCGTTCGCCGCCGCCCTGGCCGCCACCTTCGGCACGGCCTACGGCGTCGGCCAGGGCCTCGACCCGGTCGTCGCGGACCGTGCGCCCGCGCACGACGAGCGGCACACCCCGCCGTCGCCGGCGGCCGAGGAGGCCGGCGGCCACGCCGGGCACGAGACCGTCCCCGCCGGCGGGCTCCAGATCTCCGAGAACGGCTACACCCTCGATCTGAAGACCCCGCACGTCACCGCCGGAGACCGCACCGACCTGCGCTTCACCGTCCGGGACGACAAGGGCCGGCCCGTCACCGAGTACCGCCGCGAGCACGACAAGGAACTCCACCTCATCGTGGCCTCACGCGATCTGCTCACCTACCGCCACCTGCACCCGACCCGCGCCACCGACGGCACCTGGACCGCCCCCGTCGAACTGCCCCGGGCCGGCGGCTACCGGGTCTTCGCCGACTTCACCCCGGCGAAGAAGGGCGCGCGGAACCTCACCCTCGGCGCGGACCTCGCCGCCTCCGGCCCCTACCGGCCGCAGGACCTGCCGAAGCCCGCCGGCACCGCCCGCGTCGACGGCTACGAGGTGAAGCTGACCGGATCACTGCGCCCGGGCACGGCGAGCGAACTGCGCCTGACCGTCTCCCGCGACGGCAAGCCGGTCACCGACCTCCAGCCCTACCTCGGCGCCTACGGCCACCTGGTCGCCCTGCGCTCCGGAGACCTCGCCTACCTGCACGTCCACCCGGGCGGCGAACCCGGCGACGGCTCCACCGAGCCCGGCCCGGACGTCTCCTTCACGGCCACGGCACCGAGCAGCGGCAGTTACCGGCTGTTCCTGGACTTCAAGCACGACGGTGTCGTCCGCACCGCGGCGTTCACCGTCCGGGCCGGGGCGGCCACGGACACCCCGGCGCCGGAGACCGGCACGCCGGAGCACTCCGACGACGGCCACGGCCACTGAGCCTCAGCCCAGGGCCCGGTCCAGATTGAAGGCGGCGCTGATCAGCGCGAGGTGCGTGAACGCCTGCGGGAAGTTGCCCTGTTGCTCCCCGCGGTGGCTGATCTCCTCGGCGTACAGGCCGAGGTGGTTGGCGTAGGTGAGCATCTTCTCGAAGGCCAGGCGCGCCTCGTCGAGCCGCCCGGCCCGGGTCAGCGCCTCGACGTACCAGAACGAGCAGATGGAGAACGTGCCCTCGCCGCCGAGCACTCCGTCGGGGCTCACCCGGGGGTCGTAGCGGTAGACCAGCGAGTCCGACACCAGGTCCTCGGTGAGGGAGTCGAGCGTGGACAGCCACTTCGGGTCGGTGGGCGCGATGAACTTCGACAGCGGCATCATCAGCACCGCCGCGTCCAGGACGTCCCCGTCCTCGTGCTGCACGAACGCCCCGCGCTTCTCGGACCAGCCGCGGCTCATGATCCGCCGGTAGACGGTGTCGCGGCTCGCCAGCCAGCGGGGGAGGTCGGCGGGCAGACCGCGCCGGTTGGCCATGCGGACGGCCCGCTCGAGCGCCACCCAGCACATCAGCCGCGAGTACAGGAAGTTCCTGCGCCCGCCGCGGGTCTCCCAGATGCCCTCGTCGGGCTGGTCCCAGTGCGCGCAGACCCAGTCCACCAGCGCGCACACGTGGTCCCACTGTTCGCTGGAGACGGGCTCGGCCCACTTGTCGTACAGGTAGATGGAGTCGATCAGCGCCCCGTAGATGTCGAGTTGCAGCTGGTCGGCCGCGGCGTTGCCGACCCGTACCGGCGCCGAGCCCTGATGGCCCTCCAGATGACCGAGTTCACGCTCGGGCAGGTCGGTGCGGCCGTCGATGCCGTACATGATCTGCAGCGGGCCGGACGGGCCGCCGTCACCGGGGCTGATGTGCCGGGAGACGAACCCCATGAACGCCTCGGCCTCCTCGGTGAAGCCCAGCCGCAGCAGCGCGTACACGCAGAACGCCGCGTCGCGCACCCACACGTACCGGTAGTCCCAGTTGCGCTCCCCGCCGAGCTCCTCGGGCAGGCTGGTCGTCGGCGCCGCCACGATCGCCCCGGTCGGCGCGTAGGTGAGCAGCTTCAGGGTGAGGGCGGAGCGGTGCACCATCTCCCGCCAGCGGCCCCGGTAGCGCGAGGAGGACAGCCAGCGCCTCCAGTACCGCACCGTCGCGCCGAACTGCTCCTCCGCCTCCTCGCGCGCGCACCGGCTGGGAGCCACGTCACCGCCGACCCGGTCCAGCGCGAACACCGCCGTCTCCCCCTCGGCCAGCTTGAAGCAGGCCCGCACGTCCGGGCCGTCGCCCTCCAAGGGGACGGTCGCGGTGAGGGCCAGGGCCAGTTCCTCGGAGCCGAAGACCGCCATGTCACCGGTCACCCGCACGGTGTGCGGCCGGGTGCCGTAGTGGAACCGCGGCGCCACCCGCGTCCGGAACAGGACGGAGCCGCGCACGCACAGCACCCGCCGGATCAGCCGGTGCCGGCCCTCCGCGGCCTTCTCCCCGACGACGGGCATGAAGTCCTGTACCTCGCCGACGCCGTCCTCGGTGAAGAACCGGGTGATCAGGACGTTGGTGTCGGGGAAGTAGAACTGCTTGGTGCGCGCCGGTCCGACCGCCGCCAGCTCGAAGCAGCCGCCGCGCTCGGCGTCGAGGATCGCCGCGAAGACGCTCGGCGCGTCGAAGGCCGGGCAGCAGTACCAGTCGATGGTGCCGTCGGTCCCCACCAGGGCCACGCTGCGCAGATCGCCGATCAGCCCGTGGTCGGCGATCGGCACGTACCGTCGCTCCCCGGACGTGCCCCGCTCCCTGGCCGTACCGTCCATCGCAGCCTCCTCGGCCCGGCACGCGTCACCCCACCTGCCAGCTTAGGCACCTCCTGCTTTGCCCTGCCGGTCGCGGGAGGCGGCCCGGCGGATCAGACCACGACGACCCGCATCCCCGCCTCCTCGAACCGGCGCACCGTCTCGGGACCCGCCGCCGAGTCCGTCACCAGCGTGCCCACCGACTCGGCCGCGCAGATCCGGGCGAACGCCCGCCGGCCCAGTTTGCTGGAGTCGGCGGCCACGACCACCCGCTCGGCCCGCTCGCACAGCAGCCGGTTGACCGCGGCCTCCGCCTCGTCATGGGCCGCGGCACCGTGCGCGACGTCGAAGGCGACGACGCCGAGCACCGCCACATCGAGGGTGATCTGGTCCAGCACCCCGCCCGCGAGCGGCCCGATGAGCTCGTACGACTGGGCCCGCGCCACCCCGCCGGTCACCACGATCTTGAACTGCGGTCGCACCGCGAGCTCGTTGGCGATGTTGAGCGCGTTCGTCACCACGGTCAGCGCGGGCGAACCGGAGCCGAGATCACCGCGCACGGCCAGCGCCCGCGCCACCTCCGTGGTGGTCGTACCACCGGTCAGCCCGACCGCCTCGCCCGGCGCGACGAGATCCGCCACCGCCTTCGCGATGCGCTGCTTCTCCGGGGCGCGACGCGCGGTCTTGTAGCGCAGCGGCAGCTCGTAGGACACCCCGTGCACGACCGCGCCGCCCCGGGTGCGCACCAGCATCTGCTGTTCGGCGAGCTGGTCGAAGTCGCGCCGGATCGTCGCCGCCGACACCGACAGCTCGGCGGCCACCTCCTCGACGTCCAGCCGGCCGCGCTCGACGAGCAGCTCCAGCAGCGCCTTCCAGCGGGCGTCCCGCGACATCCGCCCTCCCGTTCCCGGCCGTTCCTCGTCCTTGGGCGACCCTAACGCACCCACTCTTCAGCTGAATGCTTGATTCTGCGCGAAACATCGCTCTATCTTGCAATAACAATCATCGAGCGAGTCGGGGTGCGACATGACCCATGTCGAGGACGAACTGAACAGCCAGCCCGAGTGCTGGAGCCGCGCCGCGGAGCAGGCCGCCGAGCACGCCCCGGTGCTGCCCGCGCCCGGCGAGCGGGTCGCGGTCGTCGGCTGCGGCACCTCGTACTTCATGGCCCAGGCGGTCGCGGCCCTGCGCGAGGCGGCGGGCCAGGGCGAGACCGACGCCTTCGCCGCCTCGGAGTTCCCGTACGGGCGCGCCTACGACCGGGTCGTCGCCCTGACCCGCTCCGGCACCACCACCGAGGTCCTGGACCTGCTCGGGAGGCTGAAGGGCGGCACCCGCACCACCGCGGTCACCGCCGACCCGGCCACCCCCGTGATGTCACTGGCCGACGAGCCGGTCGTGCTCGACTACGCGGACGAACGCTCCGTCGTCCAGACCCGGTTCGCGACCACCGCCCTCACCCTGCTCCGCGCCCACCTGGGCCTGCACACCGAAGCGGTCGTCGAGGACGCCCGGACGGCCCTCGGCACACCCCTGCCCGAAGGGCTCGTGGACCGCACCCAGTTCACCTTCCTCGGCCGCGGATGGACCGTCGGCCTGGCCAACGAGGCCGGGCTGAAGATGCGCGAGGCCGCCCTGGCGTGGACGGAGGCATACCCGGCGATGGAGTACCGGCACGGCCCCATCAGCATCACCACACGGACCACGGTCACCTGGATGTTCGGGACGGCCCCCGAGGGCCTGGCCGAACAGGTCCGGGACACCGGCGCACTGTGGATCGAGGGCACCCTCGACCCGCTCGCCGAACTCGTCCGGGCCCAGCGCCTCGCGGTCGCCGTCGCCGCGGCCCGCGGCCTCGACCCCGACCGCCCCCGCCACCTCACCCGCTCGGTCGTCCTCGCGCCCTGACACCGTCGGAAAGGACGGGCCGTGCCCCTCACCACCACCGGCGAACTCGTCACCCGCGCCACCGCGAACCGCTCGGCGATCGCCTCGTTCAACGTCATCACCCTCGAACACGTCGAGGCCGTCATCGCCGGCGCGGAATCGGTGCACGCCCCCGTCGTGCTCCAGGTCAGCGAGAACGCCGTCAAGTTCCGCCACGGCCGCCTGCTGCCGCTCGCCCGCGCCGCCGTCGCCGCCGCCGAACGCGCCGCCGTCCCCGTCGCCCTGCACCTCGACCACGTCCAGAGCGACGCCCTGCTGCGCCAGGCGCCGGACGCCGGCTTCGGCTCCGTGATGTACGACGCGGCCCGGCTGCCCTACACCGAGAACCTCGCCGCGACCCGGGCCGCCGCCGACTGGGCCCACGCCCACGGCCTCTGGATCGAGGCGGAGCTGGGGCAGATCGGCGGCAAGGACGGAAACCCCCCGCTGGACGCCCACGCCCCCGGCGCCCGCACCGACCCCGGCCAGGCCCGCGCCTTCGTCGCCGACTCCGGCGTGGACGCGCTGGCCGTCGCCGTCGGCACCACCCACGCCATGACCACTCGCACGGCCACCCTCGACCACGCCCTCCTCAAACGCCTGAGCGCCGCCCTCGACGTCCCCCTCGTCCTCCACGGCTCCTCGGGCCTGCCCGACGGGGAACTCACCGCGGCGGTCACGGGCGGCATCACCAAGGTCAACGTCGGCACGGCCCTGAACATCGCCATGACCGGCGCGATCAGGGAATTCCTCGCCGCCCACCCCGAGGCGGTCGACCCCCGCGGCTACCTGACGGTGGGCCGGGAGGCGATGACCCGGACGGTGGCGAAGATCATCGAGACACTCGGCCCGGTCCCCGCGACGCCCTGAGCGGCTCTAGCGCTTCACTGCCCTCAGGACGACGAACTTCGGATCGGACGCCACCACTTCGCTGTTCCCGAACAGCCGCCGCAGCTTCACGTGGTACCCCAGGTGCCGGTTGCCGACCACCCACAGCTCGCCGCCCCGGCGCAGGGTGCGCCGGGCGCCGGTGAACATGCGCCAGGCCGTGGTGTCGGTGGTCGCCTGGTGGGAGTGGAAGGGCGGGTTGTTGAGCACGAGGTCGACGCTGCCGGCCGGTACGCCCGTCAGCCCGTCGCCGACCCGGAACTCGGCGTGTCCGGGGACGTCGTTCGCCCGGTACGTGGCCTGAGCGGACGCCACCGCCTGGAAGGACTCGTCCACGAACAGCACCTCGGCCCGCGGATCGGCCAGCGCCGCCGCCGTACCGACGACGCCGTTGCCGCAGCCCAGGTCCACCACCCGGT
Organism: Streptomyces sp.; assembly: GCF_031181555.1. Lineage (GTDB taxonomy): Bacteria > Actinomycetota > Actinomycetes > Streptomycetales > Streptomycetaceae > Streptomyces > Streptomyces fimbriatus. Next base: position 18,828 of record NZ_JAPSKQ010000121.1, read on the forward strand.
CGCCGCTCCGGCCGGCCGGCAGGTGCCGCAGGAAGAACCGGGTGCCGATGTCGAGGCGGTCGGCGCAGAAGACGCCCGCGTGGTTGACGACGGTCCGGCCGGAGACCGGGCCGATGCCGTCGGGCAGGGTGTAGCGGTGCGGCCACGGATTGGCGGGACGCTCCAGCGCGGGATCCGGCGTGCAGAAGATGAGCCGGGCCTTCCGCTCGGCGAGCGAGGTGCGGGTCGGGCCGAGGATCCGCTCGAAGAGGTTCAGCGTCGAGGTGTGGATCTCCTTCACCATGCCGGTACCGACGACGACCGTGCCCTCGTGCACCGCGGGCGCCAGCCGCAGCAGCTGGTCCTCCAGCAGCGCCAGGCTCTTCGGCACGCGGACGAGCAGCACGTCGATCCGGCCCGGCGGGGGATCCTGCGTGGTGAGCAGCCGGACCGTGCCCGGCCCGACGCCGTTGCGGGCCAGGTTCGCGCGGGTCGCCTCCTGCCCGAGCCACGAGTCGGTGATCTGCGTCGGCCGGTGCGCCGCGAGCGCCGTGACCAGCGCGCCCCAGCGGTCACCGACGACCACGACCGTGCCGGACAGCGGGACCTGCCGCTCGGCGAGATGCCTCAGGAGATACGCGTCGGAGGCGTCCCAGGCACGCAGCCGGTCACGCGGGTCCTCGGGGAAGCGGGCCAGCACCGGCTCGCCCCACGGAGTCGTCATACGGTCGTTCATCGTGCGACCAGGCTAGCCGAGCCGCAGCTCAGGACGTGTCGGGCAGGATGGAGGCATGGACGCCG
>NZ_JAPSKQ010000295.1 GCF_031181555.1 Streptomyces sp.
TGGAGGAAGGAGAGCACCTGGGGCATGGCCGAGACGACCTCGGCGACGGCGGCGGGCTCGTACTCCTCGGGTTCCGGATGGGCCAGCGACCAGGCGTCGAAGAGGGCGACCCAGCCGCGCAGCACGGCGCTGTCGTCGCGGTCCCAGGCGCGCAGCCGCCAGCCGGGGCGGGCGGTGCCGCCGTGCACCTCGATGAGGCCGGCCAGGCGGGCGGTGTCCCAGTCGGCCCGGACCTGAGCCGGGGTCAGGCCCAGGTCCCGCGCCGCCCGTTCGGCGGTCGCGTCGGAGAGGGTGGCCCTGCCGTCGGCCGTGGCGCCGTCCCGGCCGGGGCCGAGGGCGGCGTCGGCCCAGCGGGCGACACGGACCGCGCCGGCCAGGCGGGAGCGCGCCATTCCGGCCAGCTCCCCCGGTGCCGGAGTGCCCTCCGGAGGACGCGGCGCGGGGCGGCGCGAGCGCCGCTGGTTCATCGCTCTGGGGGCGGCGGCCAGGGGTCGCGGGCGGACGAGTCGGAGCCTGGAGTCGCGCGGGATACGGGACGTCACGGGTGCAGTCTCGCGGTTGACGGTCCGAAAACCCAAACGGAATGTCACGGTGGGCTAGCGGGATGGCCAACGCACCGGGTCCGGCGGCGGCCGGAGGGGGAAACAGGCCAGTGGTTCGACGCTAAACGGAATCCTCGGCACGCACTGCCCGGTCCGCTGCGGACAGCGGTCACATGAGAGGGGTGAGGAAGCGCCGCAGGGCCTCTTCGTAGGTGGGCGGGTCGGCGTTCCACATCGCCGCGTGGGAGGCGCCCCTGACCGTGTGCAGCGTGACGATGTCCGGGTGGGCGGCGGCGAGGCGGCGGGAGAAGCGCCAGGGGGCCACCGTGTCGTCGGGGCCGTGGAAGATCCGGGTGGGGACGGTGATACGGCCCAGGTGGACGGCGCCGGGACCGCGGTCGCCGTACAGGCCCGTGCGTCCCTGTGCGGCGCGGACCGCGAGCGGCAGCAGCGCGCCGGGGGTGCGGCGGGCCGCGGCGAGGGCGCGCAGCGTCGCGTCCCAGCTGAGCACCGGGGAGTCCAGGATCAGCCCGGCGACGCGTTCGCGCACCAGTGAGCGTGCGGCGGCGCGCAGCGCCATGGTCGCGCCGGTGGACCACCCGTACAGGACCACCTGCCGGGCGCCGGCGGCCACCGCGTGGTGCAGCGCCACGTCGAGGTCGTGCCACTCGGTCTCGCCGAGGTGGTGGAGGCCGTCCGGGGAGCGCGGGGCGCCCGGGTCGCCCCGGTGGGCGAGGGCGAGCACCGGGAAGCGGTGGCGGTGCAGGAACTCCATGACGTTCATGGTGTGCTCCCGGGTGGTGCCGAGGCCGTGCACCGCGAGCACCCAGGTGTCCCGGGCGCCCGGCACGAACCACGCGGGAAGCGGGCCGAGGTCGCCGGGGATCTCGAGGTCGGTGTGGTCCAGGCCGAGGGCGGTACCGGGGTCGCCGACGTACAGGCTCGGGGTGAGCCACACCTGGTCGCCGGGCTCCAGGGTGCCGCGCGTGACGCGTTCCAGGCGGCGTACGACGGCGTCGGCGGAGTCGGAGGTGCCGGCCAGCACGGGGCCGACGACCGCGTGGGAGCCGTCGTCACCGGCGAGGCCGTAGCGGCCGGGGCGCAGCGCGGCGAGGTCCCGGGTGAGGCTGACCTGGCCCGCGGCGGTGCCGTGGACGGTGAGCCGGGGTTCGGTGGGCAGGGGCCCGCCCGGGGGCACCTTGAGGGCGGCGTCGCTGGCGAACCGGCCGGCGGCCACCGCGGCGGCGCCGGCCCCTATCACGGCGGTGACGGCAGCGGCCGTCGCTCTTGCAGTGCGCACGAGACCAGTGTCCTGGCGGAACCCGGGACCGGCCAGTGGGCGGCACGGACACGGGTGACGCGGGCCGCCCGGCGGCGTGCGGCGCCCGGGGACGCGCGGTGCCCGGGGACGCGCCCGGCGGGCTCACCCGCGCCGCTGTCCGTACCCCCGCAGGCGCTCCCCCACCTCCGCCACCTGTCCCGGCGAGAGCAGGTTCGGGGACCGGCCCGGGACCGACGAGGCGGCCAGCCAGACGCGGCACATCCATTCCAGCTGGGCCGTGCGGTCGTAGGCCTGGGCGAGGGTCGTGCCGTGGGTGACGGTGCCGTGGTTCTGCAGGAGGCAGCCGGTGCGGCCGTCGAGGGCGCGGAGCATGTTCTCGGCCAGCTCGTCCGTGCCGTACGTCGCGTAGCGGGCCACCCGGACGGGGCCGCCCAGCGCCGCGGCCATGTAGTGGATCAGCGGCAGCTCGTCGACGAGCGTGGAGACGGCCGTCGCGTGCACGGCGTGCGTGTGCACGACGGCGCGCGCGCCGGTGGTCCGGTAGACGGCGAGATGCATGGGCAGCTCGCTGGTCGGGACCAGCGAGCCGAGGACCCGTCGGCCGTCGAGATCGACACCGGTCACGTCGTCCGGCGTCAGCCGGTCGTACGGCACTCCCGACGGTGTGACCAGGACGGTCCCGCCGACCCGCACCGAGACGTTGCCGGAGGTGCCGACGACGAGTCCGTCAAAGACGGTCCGGCGCGCGGTCTCGACGAGTTCCGCCCAGGCGTGCGCCTCCTCGTCGCGCACCCGGCGCCCCCGCACCTCCTCCCCCGCGTCCCGCGCACGCCCCCCGGCGCCTCCCGCTTCCCGTCCGTCCCCTCGCTGCTCAGCCATGCCGTGATCCTGCCAGGCGGCCTGCCGGTGCGCCGCGGGTCCGGGCACCGCGGACCGGCCGACCGGCGACTGGCCGGCGTGGACCTTCCGGCAGTACGGCAACGGCGGCACGCTCCCGGGTGACGAGAATCTCCTCCACGGCTCGCCCGGTCGCCCGAGGAAGATCGCCCGGGGCGCCCGACGGCCCGCCGACGGCCCCACCACAGGGCCGACCGCCGGATCCGGCGACGGTTCCGCCATCCGGCGGAACGACCGTCCCCTCTTGCGGTCACCACGACGCCCATTCCAGTTCATCTTCCGTTCACCCGGGTTACCTACGTTCGACCAGCCAATGACCTCGAACGATTGCCTGGGTAAATGGAAAGCTTCTCGCTGATCCTCGCGATTGTGGTGGTAACCGCACTCGCGTTCGATTTCACGAACGGTTTCCACGACACCGCGAACGCGATGGCAACAACCATTTCGACCGGTGCGCTGAGGCCCAAGGTCGCGGTGGCCATGTCCGCCGTGCTGAACCTTGTCGGCGCCTTTCTGTCGGTGGAGGTCGCCAACACGATCTCCAAGGGCCTTGTCGACGAGGCCGGCATCCGTCCCGAGGTCATCTTCGCCGCACTGGTCGGCGCGATCCTCTGGAACCTCCTCACCTGGCTGGTCGGCCTGCCGTCCAGCTCCTCGCACGCCCTCATGGGCGGTCTGATCGGCGCCACCGTCGCCTCCGCCGGTTTCGGCGCGGTGCACGGCGACGTCCTGGTCACCAAGGTGCTGATCCCCGCGATCGCCGCCCCGCTGGTCGCCGGCATCGCCGCGCTGCTCGCGACCCGGCTGACCTACCGCCTCGGCAAGAAGGCCGACGGCAAGGCCTCCGAGAAGGGCTACCGCGCCGGCCAGATCGCCTCCGCCGGCCTGGTCTCCCTGGCCCACGGCACCAACGACGCCCAGAAGACGATGGGCATCATCACCCTCGCCCTGGTCGCCGGCGGCACCCTCGCCCCCGACTCCGACCCGCCCATGTGGGTCATCGTCTCCGCGGGCATCGCCATCGCGCTCGGCACCTACCTCGGCGGCTGGCGCATCATCCGCACCATGGGCAAGGGCCTGACCGACCTCCAGCCGCAGCAGGGCTTCGCCGCGCAGACCAGCGCCGCGACGGTCATCCTGGC
>NZ_JAPSKQ010000122.1 GCF_031181555.1 Streptomyces sp.
TCTACCTGACCAACACGGTCGAGGGCCCCACCATCTACGGCTCCCTCGCGGCCCCCGTCGCCGTCCTGCTGTGGATCGGCGTGTCCGCGTTCGCCGTGCTCGTCGGCGCCGCGGTCAACGCCGCCATCGACCGCGTCTGGCCGGCCGCGGCGACGGCCGCGGCCCGCGAGGCCAACGAGCGGCTGCGCCAGGCCCAGGTCGCCGAGTACGTCGCCCGCACCGCCGCCGCGGCCGGTGAGGCCGACCCCGACATGCCCTCCGAGTTCCCCGAACGCTGGTCCCGCTTCCTGCCGCCGGAGGACGTCACGGCCCGGCTGCGCGCGCACGCGAAGACCACCCATCCGACGAGGAACGGGGAGGGACCGCCGGACGAGGAGAAGTGAGGCGCCGGCCCTCCCGGGCCGGTGTCATTCCTTCCAGGTGCCGGCCGCCGCCTCCTCCCGCGCGAAGCCGGCGAAGTCCCGCGGCTCCCGCCCCAGCACCTGCCGCACCCCGTCCTCCGCGTGCGCGTTGCGGCCGTCGAGCAGGGTCTCGAACACCCCGATGAGGAAATCGGCCTCCTCCCGCGGCACCCCGAAGCCGAGCAGCGCCTCGCGGTAGTCGCGCGCCGGCACCGCCCGGTACGTCAGCGGGCGTCCCGCCGCCGCGGCGATCTCCGCGACCGCCTCCCGCCAGGTGAGCGGCCGGGGCCCCGTCACGGTGAGCGTCCGCCCCGCGTACCGCTCCCCGCCCGTCAGCGCGGCCACCACCACGTCCGCGACGTCCCGCACGTCCACGAACGGCTCGCGCACCTCACCGGCCGGGAACACCAGCTCCCCGCGCCGCAGCTCCTCCGCCAGCGGCCCCTCGCTGAAGTTCTGCGCGAACCAGGCGGCCCGTACGACCGTCCAGTCCGCCCCGGACGCCCGCAGCGCCTCCTCGGTGGGCAGCGCCTGGTCCTCGCCCCGCGCGGACAGCAGCACCAGCCGCCGCACACCGAGGGCGAGCGCCTCGCGGGCGAGATCACCGACCGCCTCGGCGGTGCCGGGGGCGCCCACGTCCGAGGGATGGACGAGATACGCCGCGTCGGCACCGCGCAGGGTGTCCGCCCAGGTCGAACGGTCCTCCCAGTCGAACCCGGTGGCCCGCGACGCCGCCCGTACGGTGAGCCCCGCCGCCGCGGCCGCCCGCGCCACCCGGCTCCCGGTACGCCCGGAGGCGCCCGTGACGACCAGGGACGTGTCCTTCGCGTCCTTCATGTCTTCCCCGCCCTTGGCGCTGTCCGTCTCCTGTGTCATGCCGTTCAGTCAACCGCCGTACCCGGCAGGGGAACATCGCCGAACGGCTCATTTCCATAAGCCTGCGTCTACGCTGCTCCCATGGACGCTCTCACCGGCCTGCTGGAGGGTCCCCGCGCACGCGGCGCGTTCATGATCAGGGCGTGTTTCGATCCGCCGTGGGCGATCCGCGTGGAGGACGAGGCCCCGCTGACGGTGATGCTGGTGGTCCGCGGTACGGCGTGGGTCCTGCCGGACCGGGGCGAACGGCTCCGCCTGGGCCCCGGCGACCTCGCCATCGCGCGCGGCCCGGACCCGTACACCTGCGCCGACGCCCCCGGCACGGCACCCCAGGCGCTGATCCTGCCGGGCGGGGAGTGCCACTACCCCGACGGCCGTCCCCTCAACGGTGTCATGGACCTCGGCGTCCGCACCTGGGGCGACCGGCCGGACGGCGGGACGGTGCTGCTGATCGGCACCTACCGGATGCGCGGCGAGATCGGCGGCCGGCTGCTGGACGCCCTGCCGCCGCTGCTCTCCCTCACCGCCGACGTGTGGGACTGCCCGCTCACCCCGCTCCTCGCGGAGGAGGTCGTGCGCGACGCCCCCGGCCAGGAGGTCGTCCTGGACCGGCTGCTCGACCTGCTGGTCATCGCCGCGCTGCGGGCCTGGTTCGCCCGGCCGGAGGCGGAGCCGCCCGCCTGGTACCGGGCCCGGGCGGATCCGGTCGTCGGCCCCGTGCTGCGCCTGCTGCAGGACGACCCCGCGCACCCCTGGACGGTCGCCGCGCTCGCCGCGAAGGCCGGGGTCTCCCGTGCCGCCCTGGCCCGCCGCTTCACGGAACTCGTCGGCGAACCCCCGATGACCCACCTCACCGGCTGGCGCCTCGCCCTCGCCGCGGACCGGCTGCGCGGCACCGACGACACGATCGGCGCCATCGCCCGCCGGGTCGGCTACGGCAGCGCGTTCGCCCTGTCGACGGCCTTCAAGCGGAGGTACGGGGTCAGCCCGCAGGACTGGCGGACGGCGTAGCCTCGGCGACATGTACAGCGAACGGGTGTCGCGGCTGGCGGGCGCGGTCGTGTGGACCAGCACCCCGTCCGGGACCGGGGACGGCCGGGTGCTGCCCGACGGCTGCATGGACCTCCTCTGGCACGAGGGACGCCTGCTGGTCGCCGGGCCCGACACGCGCGCGCACCTCACCGAGGGCCCGCCGAGCACCTGGGCGGGCGTCCGCTTCCGCCCGGGCACGGCCCCCGCCCTGCTCGGCGTTCCCGCGCACGAGCTGCGCGACCGCCGCGTCGACCTGGCCGACCTCTGGCCGGCCGCCGAGGTACGCCGCATGACCGCCCGCGTGAACGCGGCCGGGGACCCGGCGCGCGGCCTGGAGGACCTGGCCCTGCGCCGGGCCGCGGACACCGCCCCGCCCGATCCCGTGCTGGACCGCATCGTGACCGCCCTGGACGCCGGCCGCCCGGTCGCCGCGACCGCCGACGAACTCGGCCTGAGCGCCCGCCAGCTGCACCGCCGCTCCCTGGCCGCGTTCGGCTACGGCCCCAAGACCCTGGCCCGCGTCCTCCGCCTGCGCCGCGCCCTGGCCCTGGCCCGCTCCGGCACCCCCTTCGCGGAGACGGCCGTCCGGACCGGCTACGCGGACCAGGCCCACCTGTCCCGCGAGGTACGGGCCCTGACGGGCCTGCCCCCGCGCGAGCTACTGGCCGCCCGCGGCCAGCGGCGCGAACAGGTCGACCCCGTTTCCGTCCGGGTCGAGGACGACGGCGTACCGCTGGCCCCAGACGGCGTCCCAGGGCTTCAGCTCGCCACGGCAGCCGCTCGCGACCAGTTCCGCGTAGAGCGTGTCCACTTCCGCCGGACCGTCGCACCGTAGTGCCAGCGAGGTCCGCCCCCCGCCGGAGGGCGGCTTCCACTCCGCGTGGAACGACCGGACGACGTCCTCGGTGTCCAGCAGCAGCCGGAGTCCGCCCGGCAGTTCGGCCTCGGCGTGTCCCTGTTCCTCGGCCCCTTCCGGAAAGGCGAACCCGAGGCGGCGGTAGAAGGCGACGGAGGCGGCCATGTCGGAGACGACCAGCCCGACGGCATCGAATCGTGCACTCATGGGACCAGCGTAGGAACGCTCCACCGACCGGTCTTGAAGGAATCGGACAGCCGGGCGGTCACCGCAGGGGCGACCGCCCGGCGTGCAGTTCGGAGCGGACGAGTTCCAGGAGGCGGCCCGTCCAGTTCCGGCCGCGGCCGCCGTTGTCGCCCCAGAACTCCGAGGCGCTGTCGTCGTAGACGAGCGTCGCGTCGTCCGTGGCCAGGAGGGCGCGGGCCAGGTGCGGGTGCTGGGTGAACTTGGCGCGCAGCAGACGGGTCATCACGGCCGTCCGGGCCTGCTCCCAGCCCGCACGCCGTTCGGCGCCGGCGGCCAGGTCGCGGGCCCGGAACGTGCTCTCCGCCCCGGCGACCGCTTCCCGGACGGCGGGGTCGGCGGCGGACAGCGCCCAGTAGGCGTGGGTGACCGTGGGGTAGGCGACGCCGTCGACCTCGATGGACGCCGGGTACTCGTTGCGCAGGGCCTCCGCGCCCGGATCGTCCGACGGCCTGAGCGGGTGGATCTGGTAGAGGTGGACCGCGGGGGCGAAGGCGGTCGCCGGGCCGTCGGCCGGGACGCGGGAGCGCCGTTCGGCCGTCCACTTCGTCCGGTCCTCGAAGTAGGCGAGCGCCCAGTCGTGGTCCTCCTGCGTGATCTCCTCGTCCGGCCGGCGGTGGGCGAACCCGCCGGGTCCGGCCACCAGGACCTGCAGCGGCCAGTCCTTGTGGTCCATGTCGCCCAGCGCGTAGTGGCGTTGTGTCCGGGGGATGGCGAGGTAGGCGTCGCGGGCGGCGGCCCGCTTCTCCTCGGTGCGGTCCGCGAGGAACGCGTCGACGGCGGCCAGGCAGCGGCCCGTCGAGTCCGGGCGTCCGTTGAGCCGGTCGATCGTGTCGCGTATCTCGGCGACCAGCGTTTCGGGGGTGAGCCAGGTGCGCGGCTCGCCGAACTTCCACCCGGCCAGCCCGAAAGCGGACGCCTCCGCGCCCTCGGGGAGTTCGGTCGCGACCTTGCCGCCGCGCACCTTCTCCTCGAACTCCTCCAGGGTGACCAGGCCCCAGCAGTCGATGAGCCCGTCCGCGTAGATGAACAGGTCGGTCAGGTGGTAGCCGCCGTTGCGGATGAAGACGTGTCGCCATGTCCCGGGGACGCGTATGCCGTCCGCCGTGCGGTAGGTGATCCGGTTGCCGGTCATCCGGACATTCTGGAGGAACGTCCCGGCCACGCGGCATCGGGTTTCCGCCCGGTACCGGGCGCCTGTTGCGGGGCTGCCCGCATCCGGTTGGATGGGTGCATGATCCGTGCCGTGCGCGTCCTGCCGCTGCTGCTGCTCGCCCCTCTGCTGCTCACCGGCTGCGGCGAGGAGAACGGGAAGAACGAGAAGAGCGTGGGCAGGGGGGAAGCGGCGGGCACCGGCGCTCCCGCCGCCGAACTCGGTGCGCGGGCCAGGGCGTTGGGCATCGCGCCGGAGCTCGTGTACGTCACCGGGGCGCCCGGGTTCGCGCTCGCCCGGCAGTCCGTCGGGGTGTACGGCGGGGACGGGTTCTCCGCCACGTACGTCTCGCGCCGGGACGGCAGGCAACTGCGGCTGTACGTCGACCGGGGCACGGTGTCCGCCGCCGACTGCGCGGAGCGGCAAACGGCGTGCGAGCGGGACGGCGACGGTGTCCGGTACCTCGGCGGAGGCGGGCGGCACGCGTACGCCGTGGTGAAGAAGGACCACGTCGTACGTCTCGAAGGCGACGCCGGAGTTCCCCGGGACGTGGTGCGGGAGGCGGCACAGGGCGTTCACCGCCCGTCGGGTGAGGAGGCCGCCGAGCTGCTGCCGCCCGCACCCGCCGGTGACGCGGCGCCCACCGGTGACACGGCCCCCACCGCCCCCGTCGAGCGCGGCGACCTGCCGCCGGTCGGTGACGGGGCGCCCGACAACGACGTGGACGCGGGCGGATGAGGCGGCGGGCCGGTCCGGCATAGGCTCGGGCGCATGGCCGCCCCCGCACTCCTCGTGTACACCCGCACCGCCGACTACCGGCACGACTCCATCCCCGCCGGCGTCGCCGCCCTGCGCGCCCTCGGCGACTTCGACGTCGACGCCACCGAGGACCCCGCCGTCCTCGAGGCGCCGCTGGACCGGTACGCCGCCGTCGTCTTCCTCTCCACCAGCGGCGAGGTGCTCACCCCGGCCGGACGGGAGCGGCTCGCCGCGTACGTCGAGGCGGGCGGCGGTTTCGTCGGGGTGCACGCCGCCGCCTGCACGGAGTACGACTGGCCGTACTACGGCGAGCTGCTCGGCGCCCGCTTCGACCGCCACCCGGCCCTCCAGCCGGGACGTGCCGTGGTCGAGGACCGCGACCACCCGGCGACCCGGCACCTGCCGCCCGTGTGGGAGTTCACCGACGAGTGGTACGACTTCCGCACCAACCCGCGTCCCGCCGTGCGGGTCCTCGTCTCCGCCGACGAGTCGTCGTACGACGGCGGTGGCATGGGCGACGACCATCCGCTGGCCTGGTGCCGCGAACAGGGTGCCGGACGCGTCTTCTACACCGCGCTCGGGCACGCCGCCGAGGCCTACGACGACCCCGCCTTCCGCGCCCATCTGCGGGGCGGCATCACCTGGGCCGCCCGGTGATCACTCCTTGCACGAGGAGTAGGTGTCCAGGTCCTGCGGGTCGGGGCGGAAGCGGTTCTCCCAGTCACCGGGATAGGCGGCGACCAGCGCGGGCAGCTGGGCCTTGACGTCGCTGGCCCACTCCTCGGTGAGGTACCTGCGCAGGGCTTCCCGGAGCCTGGCGCAGTCCTCCGGCCGGCCCTCCCGCAGCCCGATGCCGTACCGGTTGATGTTCCCGAACGAGACGTCGCGGACGACCTTGAGGGGCACCTTGCTGCTCTTCTGCTGCTCCACGTATCCGTAGAGCAGCGCCTCGTCGGTGAACACCGCGTCGATGTCGCCCTGTTGGAGCTTGCGCACGCAGGTCGAGTAGTCGGTCTCGGTGTGCGGTGTCGCGCCGCCGGGCAGCTGCGCGAGGGCCGACGTCGAGCCCTCGACGGTGCAGACCACCTTGCCCGCCACGTCCTTCTCGCTCCTGATGCCCCGGTAGTCCTCGCGGACCAGGAAACCCTGCTTGGTGACGAAGTAGGGACCCACGAAGTCGACCAGATCGTCCCGCTTCGGGGTGATGGAGTAGGTGGCGATGACCAGCGCCGACGACTTGCCGACGAGTTCCTGCTCCCGCTCGGCGGACACCACGTCGTGGAACTTCGGTGTGAAGCCGATCTGCTCCCCGAGGTAGGCGGCCAGGTCGACCTCGAAGCCGCGGTCGGTGTGCCCGCTGTGGAGGTTGAAGCCCGGCTGGTCGTTCTTGCCGCCGATGAAGACGGTGCCGGTGAGGGGTTTGTCGTCCGATCCCTCGTCCGTCCACCCGCAGGCCGCGGCGGTGAACGACAGCAGGACGGCCGCCGCGGCCCGCGCGTACCGGTGACCCGAGGGGCGGTGGGCGCGCGGGCTGCGCGGAGCGTGCGTCATGACGGTCACGGGGGTGTCCCTAATCATCCAGTTGCGCCGAGGCGACGGACAGGTTCAGTTCGCAGCCCTGCTCCGCGTGGAGCAGGACGGACAGCTTGATGTCGGTCATCCCCCGCCCCAGGGCGAAGGTGAACTCCGTGCCGGCGGTCCCGGTCTGCACCTGGCTCTTCCCGGCGCCCGCCTTGTAGGTCACGGTCAATTCGCTGCCGGGTACGCACACCGGAGCGGCAGGGTCGTGCGGGGCCACGTCGAAGACGATGCCGAGCTGCGGCTTCGGCGTGTCGGTGCGCACGGCGGCGACGACGGTGTCGCCGTCCACCAGGGGAGGGGACGCGTCGAGTTCGACGCTGTGGGTCACGTCCACGGGACGGCTGTCCAGGAACGCCCACGTGCCCCAGGCCGGCAGCCCCACGGACAGGACGGCCAGCGGAATCACCACGAGGACGAACGGCGGCCACAGCGGCGGCGCCCCGTCCGCGTCCCGGCGCCCGATGAGCGGCAGCATGGCGGCGCCGAAGGCCAGCAGGGCCCCGGCCGTCACACCGACCACCGTGGGCTCTCCGCCGAGCGCCAGCCAGATGGCACCCGCCCCGAGGACGGTCACGAGATCGGCCAGGAGCAGCAGCACGAGCACCCGGGTGTCCGTGAGGGCGGCGCGAACCCGCTCGGCCGCACGTCTGAGCCGACCGGGAGGCTGCGGATCGGTGTCGGCCGAGTCGTCCACACGCGTCGACGCCCCCCGTGTGGCGTTGGTCACGTCGTCGGTCACGTGGGAAGGATAGGGGTGCGCGGAGTGGCACTACAGGATTTTTTTGAACATTCGGTCGAGGGTGCAGTGAAACAGGCCATATCCGCGCTCCGGTGTGCTAGAGGGGGGGCGGTCGTGGCGTGGCGAAGGGCGGGTGGGCACATGACGGCAGGCCGGGGGAATCCCGTGGTCGGAACGCCGTACGGGGCCGTGCGCGGCCGGTGGGAGCAGGGTGTCGCCGTGTTCCGGGGCATCCCCTACGCGGCGTCGCCGTTCGGGCCCCGCCGGTTCCGGCCGCCCGTTCCGCCGCAGCCGTGGGACGGCGTGCGCGACGCCGGTGCCTTCGGGCCGACGGCCCCGAAGCCGCCGTACTCCGAGGCCTTCGCGCCGTACCTGTCCGACCCGGTGGTGCCCGGCGACGACTGCCTCAACCTGAACGTGTGGACGCCCGACCCCGCCCCCGGCACCCGCCTGCCGGTGTTCGTCTGGCTGCACGGCGGCGCCCTGACCAGGGGATCGTCCTCGCTCCCCGTGTACGACGGGCGGACCTTCGCCCGCGACGGCGTGGTGTTCGTGTCGGTCAACTACCGGCTGGGCGTCGAAGGCTACGGCCTGTTCCCGGACGCCCCCGCCAACCCCGGTCTGCGCGACCAGCTCGCCGCCCTGCGCTGGGTCCACGAGTCGATCACGGCCTTCGGCGGCGACCCCGGCCGCGTCACCCTGGGCGGCCAGTCCGCCGGGGCCGTCAGCACCGGAGCGCTCGTCGCCGCCCCGCAGGCCCGAGGACTGGTCCGGCGGGCCGTCCTGCAGAGCGGGCCGCCCGAGACGACCGGCCGGGACAAGGTACGGCGGATGGTCCGCCGCATGGCGAACCGGCTGAAGGTCCCGGCCACCGCCGAGGCCTTCGCCGCCGTCGACCGCGCGCGGCTGCTCCGCGTCCAGGCCGACGTGGGCCGGCTCGGCAGCCCGGTGCTCGGCGGCCCCGCCTTCGGCATCGTCGTCGACGGCGACCTCGTCCCGCGCGACCCCCTGGAGGCGCTGACGGACGGCGCGGCCCCCGGTGTCGAGCTCCTGACCGGCTGGACCCGCGACGAGTACCGGCTCTGGCTGGTCCCGGGCGGCCTGCTGGACCGCATCGACCGGCTCGGCGCGGTCGCCCTCGCCGGTGCGATGGCCCGCTGCCGCTGCGGCGGCGAGGTCCCGCGCGGCTACCGCGCCCTGCACCCGGACGCCGGTACCGCCGAGATCGTCGGGCAGATGGTCACCGACCACCTGCTGCGGATCCCGCTGCACCGCCTCGCCGACGGCCGCACGGAGCCGTCGTACGTCTACGAGTTCGCCTGGCCCTCCCACCGGCCCCGCATGGGGGCCTGCCACGCCCTGGAGCTGGGGTTCGTGTTCGACAGCGGGGACGAGCCCGACGCCCGCAAACTCGCCGGTGAGGGGGCCCCGCAGGAGCTGGCCGACGCCATGCACGGAGCGTGGGTGCGGTTCGTCTCCGACGGTTCGCCGGGGTGGGAGCGGTGGGACGCGGGGCATCCCGTGCGGATCTTCGGCGAGGGCGGGCCACGCATCGCCCACGGCCCGCGGGACCGCGAACTCGCCCTGTGGGCCACGGCCGGCACCCCCGCCGAGGAGCCCGCGGCCGCTCCTGCGCCCACGTCCCCGGAACTCCGGCCGGTGATCCGCCGGCTGCGCCGCAGCGGCGCGCTCCGGAGGAACTGAGTCCGGCGCGCCCTGCGCGTAGGACGGCAACGGGGGCGGGTCCGTTTCCGGTCGGGGGCGGAGGGGCGGGTGCTTCCGTGCGCGGGTGCGCGTCCCGGGGCGGTTCCCTACGATGCGGACATGCCGGACATGACACTGGCGTCCCGGCGGCTCGGGAGCGGGCCGCCCCTGGTGGTCGTCCTCCAACTGGACCGAGACGGCTGGATGCCCGTCCTGGAGCGTCTCGCCCACGAGCGCGAGGTGGTGGCCGTCGACCTCCCCGGCTTCGGCGACAGTCCGCCGCTCCCGGACGGGACCACGCCCACCGTCGAGGCGCTGGCCGCCGCCGTCGCCGAGTGGCTCCCCGGCGCCGGCCTCACCCGCCCACCCGTCGCGGGGAACTCCCTCGGCGCGGCCGTCGCGCTGGAACTCGCCCGCAGCGGCGCGGCCGGAAGCGCCGTCGCGCTGTCCCCCGTCGGCCTGTGGACCCGCCCCGAGGCCGCCTACGCCCTCGGGTCACTCCGCGTCGCCCACGCGATGGCACGGGCGTGCGCCGAACGCCCCGGCCGGATCGCCGACCACTCGATCGGCCGCACCCTGGCCTTCTGGCAGCTCACCGCCCGGCCGTGGCGGATGCCGGCGGCGGCCGCCGCCGGTGCGCTGCGCAACCTGGCCCGCTCACCCGGCTTCGAGCCGACGCGGCGTGCGGCGGGCGCCTACCGACTGCGGGCCTTCACCCCCGAGGTGCCGGTCCCGGTCACCGTCGCCTGGGGCACGCGGGACCTGATGACCCCGCCCCACCAGGCGCTCAGGGCGGCACGACTGCTGCCGGGCGCCCGGCACGTCGCGCTGAGGGGCTGCGGGCATTCACCGATGTCCGACGACCCCGAGCAGGTCACCCGCGCGGTGCTCGACGCCACCGGAGGATGAGCGAGACGCCTCTTCGGCCGGTCCTTTCCGGGGACCGCGACCGCCGGTCCCGGCGGGGCCGGAAACGGGAAGCGAAGGTTGCGTGGCAGGGCGCCACACGGAGACGGCGGGCGCACGGCCTGGCAGCAGGCGTCCGGGCATCGGCGACTGGCATCGCCCGGCTCGGACTCGGAGGAGACCGTGGCGTTCCGGGGCCGGGGGCGGCGCAGCGGCCGTACCGGAGGCGGATCCCGGCGGGCCCGGGAAAGCGGGCGCGGGCTGCTGCTGGTCGCCGGGCCGGCGGACGCGTGGGGAGCGGGGGAGCGGGGAGGATCGTGTGGTGCGCGTCCGCTATGCCGCCCGCACCGCTCCCGCGATCGCCGAGATCGTCTCCGGCCCCACCCGGCAGCACCCGCCGATCAGCCGTGCCCCGGACTCCCGCCACCCCGTGACCCGCCCGGCGGAGAAGGTCGGCCGGCCCGTCCACGCGCGCGCCTCCGCGTCCCAGGTCTCACCGCTGTTGGGGTAGACCACGACCGGTTTGCCGGTGACGCGGGCGGCGAGGGCCACGGCGTGGTCGGCGTCCTCGGGGGTGCAGCAGTTCACGCCGATCGCGATCACCTCGTCCGCGTCGGCGGCGAGCGCGAAGGCGTCCTGGAGCGGCTGCCCGGCCCGGGTGCGGTCGCCGGCCGCCGAGTACGACAGCCAGGCCGGGACGCCGAGCCCGCGCACCGCGCGCAGCAGGGCCTCGGCCTCGTCGGTGTCGGGGACCGTCTCCAGGGCGAGGACGTCGGGTCCGGCGGCGGCCAGGACCTCCGCCCGGGGGCGGTGGAAGCGCTCCAGCTCGGACACGGTCAGCCCGTAGCGGCCCCGGTACTCGGAGCCGTCGGCGAGCATCGCGCCGTACGGGCCGACGGAGGCCGCCACCCACAGCGGGCGGGGCGTCCGCGCCCGCCGGGCCGCCTCGCGGGCGGCCCCGACGCTCAGGGCGAGCAGCTCGGCGGCCCGCTCCCGGCCGATCCCGCGCCGCGCGAAGCCCTCGAACGTGGCCTGGTAACTGGCGGTGATCGCCACGTCCGCGCCCGCCTCGAAGTAGGCGAGGTGCGCCTCGGTCACCGCCTCGGGGGCCTCGGCGAGCAGCCGCGCCGACCACAGGTCGTCGCCCAGGTCGTGCCCGCCCGCCGCGAGCTGGTTGGACATGCCGCCGTCGAGGACGACCGTGCCGCTCGCCAGGGCGTCGGTGAGGGCGGGGGTGGTGCTCATGCCCTCCGACGGTAGCCGACGCCGGGCAGCGGCCCCCGGTCCGCCCCGCCGTACTCCCGCAGCGCGCCCGCGCGGGAGGGCTGGGATCCTGGGGGGAGACGATCCGCGGTCGGGAAGGCGGTGGACGATGTGCCGCTGGCTCGCCTACTCGGGCACCCCCATCCTGCTCGACAGCATCCTCTACAGACCGGTCCACTCGCTGATCGACCAGAGCCTGCACGCCAGGATGGGCGTCGAGACCACCAACGGCGACGGGTTCGGCGTCGGCTGGTACGTGCCGGACAAGGACAGCCCCGCGGTGATCCGGGACATCGGCCCGGCGTGGAGCGACCGCAATCTGCGGGAGATCGCCGGCCACGTCGTCTCGCCGCTCTTCTTCGGCCACATCCGGGCCTCGACCGGCACGGCGGTGCAGCAGACGAACTGCCACCCGTTCCGCCACGGCCGCTGGATGTGGATGCACAACGGCGCGATCGCCGAGTTCCACCTCCTCCGGCGTGACCTCGCGCTGGCCGTCGCCCCGGACCTCTTCTCCGACATCGAGGGGTCCACGGACTCGGAGATGATGTTCTACCTGTCGCTCACCTTCGGCCTGGCGGAGGACCCCCCGGGCGCGGTCGCCCGGATGGCCGGCCTGGTGGAACGCGTCGGCCACGAGCACGGCGTGGAGTTCCCGCTGCAGATGACGGTCGCGGTGACCGACGGCGTACGCCTGTGGGCGTTCCGCTACTCGAGCCAGCAGGAGTCCCGCTCCCTCTTCTACAGCACCCGCGTGGAGACCCTGCGCTCCCTCCACCCGGACGTGGCCTTCCTGCGCGAGATCTCCGGTGACGCCCGTCTCATCGTCTCCGAACCCCTGGGAGACCTGCCCGGAGCCTGGAACGCGGTCCCCGAGAACACCTACGGCGTCGTCCAGCCCGAGGGGGACGTGATGCACTCGTTCGCGCCCGTGTAGAGACACCGTGCAGGGACGCGTGGAAAGCGCTGTCCGCTCGTCCCGTCGGAGCCGTTGACCTGTCCTCGGCGCACCTTTACCTTTTCGTTGTTCGTCATTTCAGATGATGTTCGCGATATCGAACATTCGGGGTGCAGTCACCTCCCCGAGACAACGAGAACACGAGAGGCAGACCGCATGAGCCGCGCCGCCGACGACCTGCCCCGCCCGGCCGAACCCCCCGCCCGCAGACTCCTGCTGAAGGGTGCCCTCGCCGCGGGCGCCCTGACCGCCGCCGCGCCCGCGGCGGCCCACGCCGCCGCCCCCGCCGCACGCCCGAAGGCCGCCCCCTACGTGAACCCGCTCGTCCGCAACCGCGCCGACCCGCACATCACCCGCCACACCGACGGCTTCTACTACTTCACCGCCACCGCCCCCGAGTACGACCGGATCGTCCTGCGCCGCTCCCGCACGCTGAACGGCCTGGGCAGTGCCGCGGAGTCGGTCATCTGGCGGGCCCACCCCACCGGTGACATGGGCGCCCACATCTGGGCGCCGGAGATGCACCGCATCGGCGGCAAGTGGTACATCTACTTCGCGGCCGCCCCCGCCGAGGACGTGTGGGCGATCCGCATGTGGGTGCTGGAGAACGCCCACCCCAACCCCTTCAAGGGCACCTGGGTGGAGAAGGGGCGGATCAGGACCGCGTGGGAGACCTTCTCCCTGGACGCCACCACCTTCACCCACCGCGGCACCCGCTACCTCGCCTGGGCCCAGCACGAGCCCGGCATGGACAACAACACCGCCGTCTGGCTCTCCGAGATGGCCAACCCCTGGACCCTGACCGGCCCCCAAGTGCGGCTGACGACACCGGAGTACGACTGGGAGTGCGTCGGCTTCAAGGTCAACGAGGGGCCGTACGTGCTGAAGCGCAACGGCCGGCTGTTCATGACGTACTCGGCCAGCGCCACCGACGCCAACTACTGCATGGGCCTGCTCACCGCCGCCGACGACAGCGACCTCATGGACCCCGCGAGCTGGACCAAGTCGCCCGTCCCCGTCTTCACCAGCAACGACACCACCCGGCAGTACGGACCCGGCCACAACTGCTTCACCGTCGCCGAGGACGGCCGTACCGACGTCCTCGTCTACCACGCCCGCCAGTACGAGGAGATCGACGGCGACCCGCTGAACGATCCCAACCGCCACACCCGCGTCCAGAAGCTCGGCTGGAAGCCGGACGGCACCCCGGACTTCGGCGTCCCCGTGGCCGACACGGCCACGGGGACGTGACGGGCCGGTCGCCGCGGCGGGGCGCCCGGACCGAACAGGACGACCGCGCCGGCGGTGGCCACCGGAAGTTCCGGTTCGCCTCCGTCGGCGACGGCCGCCGCCGACTCGGCGGCGATCACCACGTACACCTGCGACGGAGGGACCGACCAGCAGTGGACACGCGGGACACGAGACCGGACCGGACCGGCTCGGCGGGCCGGCCGCTCAACCGTGCCGTCGTCACGGCGGCCGTGGCGCTGGGCGTCATCCTGCCGGCCGCGCCGGCCCAGGCGCAGGAACGGCAGCAGGGGCCGGGGCACCGTCCGCCCCACGGCATCGAGAACTGCACCGCCGCCGCCTGTCATTTCGACCTGCCACCCGGCACCTACGACGTGAAGGTCGCCCTCGGCGGCGACCACGCGTCCAGCACCGCCCTGAGCGGTGAGACCGGACGCGCACTCCTCCCGGAAACGGCCGCACCGGCCGGGGAGCGGATCGTGCGGACCCTCACCGTGAACGTCCGCACCCCCGAGGGCGAGCCCACCGGACCCGAGGGCACACCCGGGCTCGACCTCGTCATCGGCGGAGCCGCGCCCGCCCTCGCCGACATCCGGGTCACCCCGGCCCGGCACGCCCGGCAGATCTTCCTCATCGGCGACTCGACGGTCTGCGACCAGCCCGGAGCCCCGTACTCCGGCTGGGGCCAGCAACTGCCCCGGTACCTGCGCAAGGGCCTGTCCGTGGCCAACTACGCGGACTCCGGGGAGAGCACGGTCAGCTATCTCGGGAACCCGCTCCTGTGGGACACCGTCAGACCGCTGATCCGGCGCGGTGATCTCGCCCTCGTCCAGCTCGCCCACAACGACAAGACCACCGACGCGGCGACCTACCGGGCCAACCTCGAGTCCCTGGTGGCGGGCGTGCGGGCCAGGGGCGGCGAGCCGGTCCTCGTCACCCCGATCGTGCGACGCTGGTTCAACGCCGACGGCACCCTGAACAATCCCACCGCCCTGCTGGTCAACGGACTCGGCGTCGACCACCCGGCCGTCATCCGCTCCGTCGCGGCCGACGCCGACGTGCCGCTGATCGACCTCACGGCGAGGACGAAGGTGCTGGTGGAGTCCCTCGGCGTGGAGGGCTCCAAGGCGCTCTACCTCTACCACGAGAAACGGGACAACACGCACACCTCCGTGCACGGTGCCACCGTGTACGCGGGCCTGGTCCGCGACGAACTCGTCGGCCTGGGCCTGGTGCCGGAGGGCAGGGTCAGGACGGGATGAACCCCCGGGGCGCTCCGGCCGGAACCGGGGCGCCCCGGTTCCTTCGGATCACCGGGACGCGCACGCTTCGGCCGGGGCCGAAGCGTTCCGCCCCTAGCGTTCGTCCCATGACCTCCTTCGCCGAACTGCACCACGCCGACGAGCCCCTGCTCCTGCCCAACGCCTGGGACCACGCCTCCGCGCTCGCCCTGGCCGACCGGGGCTTCGGGGCCGTCGGCACCACGAGCCTCGGCGTCGCGGCGGCGGCCGGGCTGCCCGACGGGGCGGCGGCGACCCGGGAACAGACGCTGCTGCTCGCGCGCACCCTCGGCGCCGGGCCGTTCCTGCTGTCCGTGGACGCGGAGGACGGTTTCAGCGACGACCCGGACGAGGTCGCCGAGTCGGCCCGGGAGCTGTTCGCCCTGGGAGCCGTCGGCATCAACCTGGAGGACGGGCTCGGGCCCGCCGACCGGCACGCGGCGAAGATCGCCGCGGTCCGGGCGGCGGTCCCCGGCCTCTTCGTGAACGCCCGCACCGACACCTACTGGCTCGGTGACGGCGAGGGCACCGCGGCCCGCGCCGAGGCCTACCGGGACGCGGGCGCGCACGGCGTCTTCGTCCCCGGGCTCACCGACCGCCGCGAGATCGCCGCCCTGGTGCGCCGTCTGGGCGACACCCCCCTCAACATCCTCTACTCGCCCACCGGGCCCTCCGTCCCCCGTCTCGCCGAGCTCGGCGTCCGCCGCATCAGCCTCGGCTCGCTGCTGTACCGGCGGGCGCTGGGCGCGGCGGTGGAGGCGGCGGCCGAGATCCGGGCGGGGCGGGCGCCGGGGGGTACGGCGCCCTCGTACGAGGAGGTGCAGGCGCTCGGCCGACGGGCCCGTGGGTGAGAGCGACGGCACGGCTCCCCCGGAACGACCCTGGTACGGTCGACGCTTTCGCGGGTATCAGACCCTGTGGACTCATCTCCGGCGAGAGACCGAGGAACCATGGACACGGACATCCCCGGCGACAAGCGGCTGGCGGCAGCGGTCGTGAGGGACGGCGAGGGGCGGGTGCTCCTGGTGCGCCGCAGCGAGACGGAGACCTTCCTGCCCCGGGTGTGGGGCGTCCCCTGCGGCAAGCTCGATCCCGGCGAGAGCGCTCCGGACGGGGCCCTGCGCGAGCTGAAGGAGGAGACCGGCCTGCTCGGCGAGATCGTGCGCAAGGTCGGCGAGTCGTCCTTCGTCAGCGAGTACCGGGGGCACGAGGTCAAGAACTGGCAGGAGAACTTCCTCGTCCGCCCGCTGACCCGGCAGATCACCCTCCCCAGGCCCGATCAGGCCTACGCGTGGCTGCGCCCGTCCGAGCTGACCGGCGTCGACATCGACGCCTACAACCTGGACGTCGTGCGGCAGGCCCTCACGGACTCCTGAGCAGCTCGGCCAGGTCGTTCAGCGCGGACAGATAGCCCGGCACGTCCAGCGGCTGCTTCGGCACCGCGCCCGCGTGCGGGCCCGCCGCCGTGAACACGTCGGTGTGCCGCCGCCGTTCGGCCCCCGTCTCCAGGAACAGCGTCACCGTCGGCGCGTCGGTGTCGCACCAGGCGCGGTGCAGGGTGTGCGCGGGCAGGGCGTAGGTGCTGCCCGCCGCGTAGCGGCCGGTGTGGGAGAGCCGCAGCCGCGCCGGGCCCGCCGGTGCCAGCAGCCAGTCGGCCGATCCGTCCGCCAGGGACTCCTCGTACCGGGTCACCTCGATGCCGCCGTCGCCGCGCGCCTCGTACACCTCCATGCACAGCCGCCCCCGCACGATGTGCGAGGCCAGCGCCGAGCGGTGGTTGTGGATGTCCTCCCTGCCGGTGCCGCCCGCGCCCGCGTGCCACAGATGGGCGCGCAGCATGTGCCGGGAGCCGGCGCCGATCAGCAGCAGCTTGTCGAAGCCGAGCACGTCCCGGTACGACAGCCGGGCGCAGCCCTCCGGATCGCCCTCGCCGCAGGCCAGTTCGGCGACCAGCTCCACCAGGCGCTCCGGGGTGCCGAGTTCGGCGACCACCGCGCCGGCCGCCGCCACCTCGTCCCGCTCGCCCGGTTCACCGCCCAGTGCGCTCTCCAGCAACCGCCGTGCCGCCAGGACCTGCCGACCGCCCATGCAGCCCATCCCTCCGCCTTCCCGCTCGTCACGCCGTCCTCGCGCTGTCTCGCGCCGCCGTCACTCCGCCGTCGTGCCGTCCGGGTGGTACGTCCACACGGCGTACGTCCGCAGCGCCGACAGCCCCTGGTACGTCATCCACATCGGGCGCCGCAGCTCGGTGCTGTCACCGCGCCCCCAGCACCAGATGCCGTCCTGCTGTCCCGCCCACACCGCGGCGACCGCGCCGTCCACCAGTTCCCGCCACGTGTCCTCCAGGCCGTCCTGCCGGGCGACCTCCAGCGCGCCCCGGGACAGCAGGGCCCGCACGATCCAGGACGCGGTGAAGTGCCGTACGTTCAGCACCTCGTGGCGCGCGGGATCGTCCGGGCGCGGCCGGCGCACCTCCTCGCGCAGGTTCTCCAGGTCCAGGCAGGCGTGGTGGGGCGCGTCGGGGCAGGACAGCAGCCAGCGCACACCGTCCTCCCGGGCGGCACGCACGGCGGCGCTCTCGCCCAGGACGCGTCCGGCCCGTTCGAGGGCGACCACCGCCTGCGCGGTGTGCAGCGGGGACGGCGGCCCGTACGGCGGGTCGAGCCGGTAGCCCCAGCAGCGCAGACGGTCGCGGCCCGGATCGCTGAGCGCCCCGTCGACGAGGGCCTCGCGCAGCGCCGGCAGGGCGTCGCTGCGGGGGGCGGCGCGCAGCAGCCCGCGCAGCACCGTCGTCAGCACGTGCGTCGACTCCCGCCCCGGGCGGTCCAGTTCGCGGGTGAACGCGGCCGTGCAGCGGTCCGCCTCCGGAGCCAGACGCTCGGGGGACACGCCCGCCCGGGCCAGCGCGCCCAGCACCAGGGCGGTCACCTCGGGCCGGGCCAGCGCCCCCTGCGACCGTGCCGACCAGCCGCCGCCCGGCAGGCGCAGCCGCCACAGCGTGTCGACCAGCTCGCCCGGTCCCAGCCGCCCGTCGGTCATGCCCAGATCGAGCATGGCCTGCAGCCCGTACGCCGTGCCGACGGAGGTGGGGCGGGAGGGGATGCTCTCCCCCAGGGAGTGCGACCAGCCGGTGAGCCGTCCGCGGTCCGGGTCGTCGACCACGGACACCTGGTCGACCAGGGTGTCGCAGGCGGACGCGAAGACCCGCGGGAGCGGGCCGGGGAGGGGGTGCGCCACGGGCGCCGGTGCCGCGGCGGGGCGAGCGGGTCCGGCGGTACGCGCCCTCACCAGTGCCGCCGCCAGCCATGCCGCGAGCGCCGTGGCGAGTCCGCTCACCGAGGAGATCAGGTACTTCGCCGCCTCCCCGTCGAGGGAGTCGGGCAACACCTGGAACAGGAACTGGAACACGCCGTACCCGGCGGCCGCGCACCCGAGCCCGCCGAGCCAGCCCACGAACCGGACGGGCCGGGAGGCGTCGTCGTCCGGTGAAGCGGGTTCCGGGCCCGGGCCGGTGGGTCTCAAGGGCCCGCGACCGAGCTGCTGTGGGGACAAGGCGCGCTCCCTCCCCCTGGACGGCGACACACGGTTCCCGACCTCCGCGAAGCCTCCGTCCCGGGAAACGGCTCCGACTCAACGTCCGTACCGCTGTTTTCGCCCTCTCACACCCGGCACGGCGCCGGGCGGTCGACGCCCCGTTCCCGGGGCAGGTTCTCCGGGGCGATGTGCAGGGCTTCGACCGCCTTGTCCCCGGACGCCCGGACACCGCGCGGGGCAGGCGGGCATCCGGACGGGTCCCGGGCCCAGGGGCCCGGGGAGCAGCCGGCCCACCCGGCCGGTGCGGATGAGCCGTCGTGCACGGGGCACGCGCCGCTCACCTCCAAGCCGTTCAACGTTCATGCACTTGCTTGATCCTCCACACGCGGCGTGGTCGCGCCGCGGAAGGCAGCCGCACCGAACCGGCGGCATCCAGGAGGCACTTCACATGGGTCACGGGCACGCACACGGGCCGCACCACCACCATCACCACCACGGACACGACCACCAGCACGAGACGACGGCGCCCCTGCCCGCCGCCTTCGACACCTCCGTGCCCGACGAGGCGCTGAGCCCCGAACAGAAGTCCCGCCGTACCCTGCTGCGCCGCGCCGGCCTGCTCGGCGCGGGACTCGCGGCCGGCAGCGTGCTGTCCGCCGGTGCCGGCACGCCCGCGTACGCCGCTCCCGCGCAGGCCGCGGGCAACGGCCGCCGCGGCAAGGGCTTCCTGTGGCTCGCCGGTGACCACCACATCCACACCCAGTACAGCAGCGACGGCAAGTACCGCGTCGTCGACCAGGTCCGCCAGGGCGCCAAGCACGGCATGGACTGGCTGGTCATCACCGACCACGGCAGCGCCACCCACGCGAGGATCGGCGTGGAGAAGGTCAACCCGGACATCAGGGAGGCCCGCGCCGCCCACGAGGACACCCTCGTCTTCCAGGGCCTGGAGTGGAACATCCCGGCCGCCGAGCACGGCACCGTCTTCGTCCACCCCGGCCGCAACGAGGT
>NZ_JAPSKQ010000123.1 GCF_031181555.1 Streptomyces sp.
CACCTTCCGCGTCCGCGGCGACACCATCGAGATCTTCCCGGTCTACGAGGAGCTCGCCGTCCGCATCGAGATGTTCGGCGACGAGATCGAGGCGCTGTCCACGCTCCACCCGCTCACCGGCGAGATCATCAGCGACGACCAGCAGCTGTACGTCTTCCCGGCCTCCCACTACGTCGCCGGCCCCGAGCGTCTGGAGCGCGCGGTCAACGACATCGAGAAGGAGCTCGGCGAGCGCCTGGCCGAGCTGGAGAAGCAGGGCAAGCTCCTGGAGGCCCAGCGCCTGCGCATGCGCACCACGTACGACATCGAGATGCTCCGCCAGATCGGCACCTGCTCCGGCGTGGAGAACTACTCGATGCACTTCGACGGCCGCTCGCCCGGCTCCCCGCCCAACACCCTGCTGGACTACTTCCCGGACGACTTCCTCCTCGTCATCGACGAGTCGCACGTCACCGTCCCGCAGATCGGCGCCATGTACGAGGGCGACGCCTCCCGCAAGCGCACCCTCGTCGACCACGGCTTCCGGCTGCCCTCCGCCCTGGACAACCGGCCGCTGAAGTGGGAGGAGTTCCAGGAGCGCATCGGCCAGACCGTCTACCTGTCGGCCACCCCCGGCCAGTACGAGCTCTCCCGCTCGGACGGCGTCGTCGAGCAGATCATCCGCCCCACCGGCCTCGTCGACCCGGAGGTCGTCGTCAAGCCCACCGAAGGCCAGATCGACGACCTGGTGCACGAGATCCGCTCGCGCGTCGAGAAGGACGAACGCGTCCTGGTCACCACGCTCACCAAGAAGATGGCCGAGGACCTCACCGACTACTTCCTGGAACTCGGCATCCAGGTGCGCTACCTGCACAGCGACGTCGACACCCTGCGCCGGGTCGAACTGCTGCGGGAGCTGCGCAGCGGCGAGTTCGACGTCCTCGTCGGCATCAACCTGCTGCGGGAGGGCCTCGACCTGCCCGAGGTGTCCCTGGTGGCGATCCTCGACGCCGACAAGGAGGGCTTCCTGCGCTCCGGCACCTCCCTGATCCAGACCATCGGACGCGCCGCGCGCAACGTCTCCGGCCAGGTCCACATGTACGCCGACAAGATCACCCCGGCGATGGAGAAGGCCATCGACGAGACCAACCGCCGCCGGGAGAAGCAGATCGCCTACAACCGGGCCCACGGCATCGACCCCCAGCCGCTCCGCAAGAAGATCAACGACATCGTCGCCCAGATCGCCCGCGAGGACGTCGACACCGAGCAACTGCTCGGCTCCGGCTACCGCAAGGCCAAGAAGGACGGCGGCGGCACCAAGGCGCCCGTGCCCTCCCTCGGCGCCAAGGCGGCCAAGGGCGCGAAGAGCGCCAAGGGCAAGGCCGGCGAGACGGTGCCGACCGACCGTCCCGCCGCCGAACTCGCCGAGCAGATCGAGGAGCTCACCGCGCGGATGCGGGCCGCCGCCGCGGACCTCCGGTTCGAGATCGCGGCCCGGCTGCGCGACGAGGTCTCCGAGATGAAGAAGGAACTGCGGCAGATGCAGGAGGCGGGCCTGTCCTGACGGCCCTCCCGACGGCCCCGGAAGGCGCCGGTCCGCAGCCCGCGACCGGCGCCTTCGGCGCGTTCCCGAACCCCGCCCGCCCCCGCCCCGCACGGACTGTGTTGCAAGACCGACACAAAGTGCGGACCGGGGTACGTCACTGTCAGTGCCCCTGCGTAGGGTTCTGGTCAACCGCGGTTCCGCGGCAACAGGGGACAGTTCGAGAGGGGAATCAGCGCGTGACCGTCAACATGACCAAGGGTCAGGCCATCAGTCTGCAGAAGAACGACGGCGGCAGCCTGACCGCGGTCCGTATGGGTCTCGGCTGGCAGGCGGCTCCCCGTCGCGGCCTGTTCGGCTCGCGTACCCGGGAGGTCGACCTGGACGCCTCCGCCGTCCTGTTCGCGGACAAGCAGCCGGTCGACGTCGTCTTCTTCCGCCACCTGGTGAGCGACGACGGCTCCGTGCGGCACACCGGCGACAACCTCGTCGGCGGTGTCGGCCAGGGCGGCGACGACGAGGCCATCCTCGTCGACCTGTCGCGCGTCCCGGTCCACATCGACCAGATCGTCTTCACCGTGAACTCCTTCACGGGCCAGACCTTCCAGGAGGTGCAGAACGCCTTCTGCCGCCTCGTCGACGAGACCAACGGCCAGGAACTCGCCCGCTACACGCTGGCCGGCGGCGGCGCCTACACGGCCCAGATCATGGCGAAGGTGCACCGCTCGGGCTCGGGCTGGACGATGACGGCCCTCGGCAACCCGGCCAACGGCCGCACCTTCCAGGACCTGATGCCGGCGATCCTGCCGGTTCTCTAGGCACCCGAGGCCGTGCCGGCCGCGGCGGCCGGCGCGAGACACGCACCCATCACACGCGACACAGGGGGACCAAGGCGATGACGGCCGAGCTGGTGCGGGGGCAGAACCACCCGCTCTCCCAGTCCCGTCTGGAGATCCGGATCTCGGCCGGCACGCCGATCGTGGCCGCGGCCGCGCTCGGCGACGAGAACGGCCGGATCCACGGAACGGAGTGGGTCGCCCATCCGGGCGCCCCCACCCAGCCCGGCCTGGAGGTGTCGCGGCAGGCGGCCGCCGACCACCGTCTCGCGGTGGACCTGGACGCCATGACGGACGCGGTCCACCGGGTCAGCGTGCTGCTCGCCCTGCCCGCCCCGGGCGGCGGCCCGGGGCCCGTCCGGTTCGGCGCCGTGGCGGCCCCCTTCGTCGCCGTCACCGGCCTGGACGGCACCGGGATCGCCAGCTACACCATCACCGGCCTGGAGGCCGAGTCGGCCGTCGTCGCCCTGGAGCTCTACCGGCGGCAGGGCGCCTGGAAGGTGCGCGCCGTCGGCCAGGGGTACGCAGGCGGCCTGGCCGAACTCTTCACCGACCAGGGACTGTCCCAGGCCCAGCAGCTCGCGGCCGGCATCGGCGAGGCGGTCGCGCGGGGGCTCGCCCGCTCCGTGCAGGCGCCCCCGCCCCGCCCGTCCGACGGCGACCGCTCCCGCCAGGCCGCCGCACCGGCGGTCGGCCCGGACCAGGGCGGCACCGCGCCCCAGGGCGCCCCGGGCCCCGTGCCACCCGCGTACGGCGGGCAGCCCGCCGGCCTGCCGGGCCAGGACGGACCACAGCCGGCGTACGGGGGAGCCGGCGCGGCGGACCCGTCCCCGGCCGTCGGCGGCGGCCCGATCGACTACAGCCACCCCCGGCGTCAGACCTCCGCTCCGCCGCCGCCCCCTCCGACCGCGCCGCCGTCCCTGCCCGGGCAGCCCGCGCAGCCCGTCGCGGGGGACGCCACCGGCTGGTCCATGGAGGAGCGGCTCTACAACCAGGTCTGGGGCATGTTCGAGGACCTGGCCCGCACCACCGCCGCCTACCGCAGCGCCGTCGACTTCGCCGAGTCGCGCATGGACAAGGAGCTCGAGCAGGCCCTGTCCGACCCGCGCAGCCGGATCGGAGGCCAGGGCGACGCCGCGCGCGAGGCGGCCCGCGCCCGGCACGGCCGGCTCGTCGACCAGGCGAGGGAAGCCCTCGACCGGGACCTCGCCCAGCTCGTCGCCGAGGCCGAGGTCGTCGAACCCGCGCTGCCCCCGGCCTTCGCGCGCTGGGACAATCCCGTCTGGCACGCCTACCGGGTGCCCATGGAGATACCCATGGCGCTGCGCCTGGGCGACCTCCGCCTTCCCGAGGCCGACCGGATCCGCATTCCCATGCTGCTCCGGCTGCCGCTGGAGCGCGGGCTGTGGATCGACAGCGGACGGACCGGCTCGCTCGACGGATCGTTCACCGACTCCCACGACATGCGGCGCCTCGCCATGGAGACGGCGGTGGCCCATGCGGCCCGGCTGCTCGCCGTCTACCCGGCGGGCGAGTTCACCGTGCACGTCATCGACCCGGCCGGATCCGGCGCGCAGGCACTGGCACCGCTGACGCGGACCGGTGTGCTGGCCGCCCCGCCAGCCGTGGGCGCCGCGGGCGTGACGGACGTACTGGGCAGGCTCACCCAGCGGGTCGACCTGGTGCAGATGGCGCTGCGCGGAGGTGCGCCCGACGCCCTGCCCCCCGGCTTCGACACCTCCCAGCAACTGCTGATCGTCAACGACTTCCCGCACGGGTTCGACGACCGGGCCGTCAACCAGCTGCGCTACCTCGCCGACGAGGGCCCGTCCGTCGGTGTGCACCTGATGATGGTCGCCGACCGCGAGGAGTCCGCCGGCTACGGCCCGCTGCTCGACCCGCTGTGGCGTTCACTGCTGCGGCTGACCCCGGTGGCCGACGACCATCTGGCCGACCCGTGGGTCGGGCACGCCTGGACGTACGAGCCCCCGCTGGTGCCGCCCGGCAGCCAGGTCCTCCACCAGGTGCTCACCCAGGTCGCCGCCGCCCGCCGCTCATGGAGCCGGTGAGCACCCCGCAGCCTGCGCCAAGCTCCCGGTAACGCCGCTCTAGCTGCGGCTTTATCCCATTCTTTACCCAGTCCTTTACCAATCCTTGGTGAATGGGGTACTGTCATCCGTACGGAGGGGAGTACTCCCTGTCTGTGCGGCGACCCCGTCAATACGGATCAGGCCAGATCCCGGGGCGTCGGCCCGTGGGCCACTCGGCGCTGTCCAGCGCTCGGGCCCGGGTGGAAGAGACCTCCGGCAGCGACGACGCTGACATCTGCCGTGTGACGTATCTGCCGGAGGCGCAGTGGAAGTTTCCATGACCCTATGGGTCCTGACGATCGTGGGCCTTGCCGCCCTGATCGCGGTCGATTTCTTCATCGGCCGCAAGCCGCATGACGTATCCATCAAGGAAGCCGGTATCTGGACGGTCGTCTGGATCGCCCTGGCCGTGCTCTTCGGGCTCGGCCTGCTGGTCTTCGGCGGCGGCCAGCCCGCCGGTGAGTTCTTCGCCGGCTTCATCACCGAGAAGTCGCTGAGCGTCGACAACCTCTTCGTCTTCGTCCTGATCATGGCGAAGTTCGCGGTGCCGTCGCAGTACCAGCAGCGGGTCCTCCTGATCGGTGTCCTCATAGCCCTGGTCCTGCGTGCCGTCTTCATCGCCGCGGGCGCCGCGATCATCGCCAACTTCTCCTGGGTGTTCTACCTCTTCGGAGCCTTCCTGGTCTGGACCGCCTGGAAGCTCATCCAGGAGGCCCGGGCCGAGGAACAGGACGAGGAGTACGAGGAGAACAAGCTCCTCAAGGCCGCCGAGCGCCGCTTCGGCGTGGCCGACCGGTACCACGGCACCAAGCTGTGGATCCAGCAGAACGGCAAGCGGGTCATGACCCCGATGCTGGTCGTGATGCTCGCCATCGGCACCACCGACGTCCTGTTCGCGCTCGACTCGATCCCCGCGATCTTCGGTCTGACCCAGGACCCGTACATCGTGTTCACCGCGAACGCGTTCGCCCTGATGGGCCTGAGGCAGCTGTACTTCCTCATCGGCGGCCTGCTGAAGAAGCTGGTCCACCTCTCCTACGGCCTGTCGGTCATCCTCGGCTTCATCGGCGTGAAGCTGGTGCTGCACGCGCTGCACGAGTCCGGGGTCCATGTCCCCGAGATCAGCATCCCGGTCTCGCTGGGCGTGATCTGCGCGGTCCTGATCGTCACCACGATCACCAGCCTGCGGGCCTCCCGCAAGATGGCGGAGGCCGAGGCCGCGCAGGGCCCGGGCGAGGGCCAGGAGAAGGACAGCGTCGGCGCCTGACCCCGTCGCCGCACAGAAGAACAGCCGGCGCCGGGAGCGGAGGGAAGCGCATCGCCGACCTTCGCTCCCGGCGCCCGCGTGTTTCCGGCGGCGTGCCCGGCAACGGCACTCCGCCGAAGAACCGCGGACGTCCCGCGCCGCCCTCCGGCGCCCACCGAACACGACTCGTACGAGGAGGCCATCCGTGACCATGACGACCCCGAGACGATCAGGACGGCGGAGCGGACGGACACGGTCGGAGGGGATCGCCGGCGAGGTGCGCCGTCCCTTCACCTCTGGGACGATCGCCCCATGATCGCTCGGCTCAGGCGGCTCGTGACGGAGTGGACGACCCTGGTGCCTCTGCTCGCCACGGTCCTGCTGGTCCTCACCTGGGGACGCGGTCTGCCCGGAGCGGTCGTCGTCGTGGTCACCCTGGTTCTCGCGGGAGCCGTGCTGGCGGCCGTGCACCACGCCGAGGTGGTCGCCCACCGGGTCGGTGAACCCTTCGGCTCCCTCGTCCTCGCGGTCGCCGTCACCGTGATCGAGGTGGCGCTGATCGTGACCCTCATGATCGACGGCGGGGACAAGAGCGCGTCCCTCGCCAGGGACACCGTCTTCGCGGCCGTGATGATCACCTGCAACGGCATCCTCGGACTGAGTCTTCTGGTCGGCTCGCTGCGCCACGGCACGGCGGTCTTCAACTCGGAAGGCGCCGGTGCGGCCCTCGCCACGGTCGCGACGCTGGCGACCCTCAGTCTGGTGCTGCCGACGTTCACCACGAGCAAGCCGGGCCCGGAGTTCTCCACCGTGCAGCTCACGTTCGCGGCGGTCTCCTCGCTGATCCTCTACGGCTTGTTCGTGGCGACACAGACCGTGCGGCACCGCGACTACTTCCTGCCCGTCCCCCGGCAGGGCGAGGCGGCCACCGGTGGCAAGCACACCGAGGAGCACGCCGAAGCGCCGTCCACGCGCACCGCGCTGATCAGCCTGGGGCTGCTGGGCCTGGCCCTGATCGGCGTGGTCGGTCTCGCCAAAGGCGTCTCACCCACCATCGAGTCCGCGGTGGAGACGGCCGGCCTGCCCCACGCCGTCGTCGGTGTGATCATCGCCCTGTTGGTCCTCCTCCCCGAGACCATCGCCGCGGTGCGCGCCGCACGCCGTGATCAAGTCCAGATCAGCATGAACCTCGCGCTCGGCTCGGCGATGGCCAGCATCGGCCTGACCATCCCCGCGGTCGCGCTGGCCTCCCTCTGGCTCCCCGGCCCGCTCGTCCTCGGCCTCGGCAACACCCATATGGTGCTGCTCGCCCTGACCGTGGTGGTGAGCGCGCTGACCGTGGCCCCCGGGCGGGCCACACCGCTCCAGGGAGGAGTGCATCTGGTGCTGCTCGCGGCCTATCTGGAGCTGGCGATCAACCCGTAGAGATCACCCCGGGAGACGGAAGGCGGGCCGGCGGCCTCAGTACGTGACGGTGATGCGCCGGGCGGGACCGTCGACGCGGACCAGGCCGCCGTAGGGGATCACCAGCTGCGGATCGGTGTGCCCGAGGTCCACGTCGAAGACGACGAGGGCGTCCGGGGCGTAGGTCCGCATCGCCCGCGAGACCGCCTCGCGCTGCGCGGCGGCGTAGGCCGCGCCCTCCTCCGGGCTGAGGGGCCGCTCGAACGACCACGTCTTCGGGCGGCCCATGAGGAGTGCCGAGAAGCGCCCGAGCAGTCCCCGCTCGCCCATGTTCCGCAGGGTGCGGAAGACCTCCTCGGCGCTCGGCAGCTCCTCCGAGGTCTCCAGGAACAGCACACCGCCGTCGTACTCCGACAGGTCCCGCGCGACCCCGCGGCCGGCCATCAGCATCCAGCCGACGATCTCCAGGCAGCCGCCCCAGGTGCGGCCCTCGACCACCCGGTCGGCGTTCACCCAGGTCCAGCCGGTCCCGGGCCGGGTCTCCGGCTCCGCCTCGAAGGTCGCCGGATCCGCCCAGTCCCGGTTGACGTCACCCCACCGCTCGGCGGGGCGCAGCTCGTACGCGCCCGAGGTGAACAGAGCCGCCCGCAGGGACTCGGCGGTCTGCGGGTGCAGGGCCCCGGGGCGGCCCAGCTCGACCATCACGCTCGCGCCGTGGTAGCCGACGATCCCGGTCTCGCGCAGGAAGGCGAGCAGGTTGGTGTTGTCGCTCATCCCGAAGAACGGCTTCGGGTGGGCGCGGATCAGCTCCCGGTCCAGCAGCGGTATGACGGTGATCTGGTCGTCGCCGCCGATCGACGCGACGACCGCCTTGATCTCCGGGTCGGCGAAGGCGGCGTGGATGTCGTCGGCACGCTCCGCCGGTGTCGAGCCCATGGCGCGCGTCGCCGGGTACTCGACCGGCTTCAGCCCGTACTCGCCGCGCAGCCGCTCCAGGCCCAGCTCGTAGGGGAGCGGGAAGAGTCCCGGGAGACCGTCGGAGGGAGAGATCACGGCGATGCGGTCGCCCGGTGAGGGCTTGGGCGGATACACGATGTCGGTCATGCCGGGAGGTTAGGGCCCGGCGGCCGCGTGGCGCACCGTGATAAACCGGGTCCGAGCAGCGGTTCCGGCGAGGACCGCCCCATCCCGAACGGACCGGAGGAACCGTGCCCCGCAATCTGGCCACCGCCCCGATCATGATCCTCAACGGCCCCAACCTGAACCTGCTCGGCCGGCGCCAGCCGGAGATCTACGGCTCCGACACGCTCGCCGACGTGGAGGCGTTGTGCGCCGGGGCGGCGGCGGCGCACAACGGCACGGTGGACCTGCGGCAGTCCAACCACGAGGGTCAGCTGGTGGACTGGATCCACGAGGCGCGGCTGAACCACTGCGGGATCGTCATCAACCCCGGCGCCTACTCGCACACCTCCGTCGCGATCCTGGACGCCCTCAACGCCTGTGACGGGCTGCCCGTGGTGGAGGTCCACATCTCCAACATCCACCGGCGCGAGTCCTTCCGGCACCACTCCTACGTCTCGCTGCGCGCCGACGGCGTCATCGCGGGGTGCGGAGTACAGGGGTACGTGTTCGCGGTGGAGCGGATCGCGGCGCTGGCCGGCACCGGAGTGGCCGAGGCGTAGGACCCGCCCGCCGGGCGCACGCCTCTCACCCGCAGCCTCCCGCCCGTCAGCCGGTCTCACCCGTCATCCGGGCCGCCGGTCGAGGGCGGGGACGGGGACCTGCGGCCCATCCGCCCAGGGGCCGTCGTCCTGAGCGGAACCGCCTCCAGCGGACCGCGTGGAGGCGTGTGCGGGCAGCGCGCGCGGCACACGGGAGCGGGCGAAGGATTCACACGGGGTGCGTGGGCGGGCGCCCCGCCGCTCACCACCCGCGCGCGTGCCACTCCGGCAGGTGCGGGCGTTCCGCGCCCAGCGTGGTGTCGTTGCCGTGGCCGGGGTAGACCCAGGTCTCGTCGGGGAGCACGTCGAAGATCTTGGTCTCGACGTCGTGGATCAGGCTGGCGAACGCCTTCGGGTCCTTGTGGGTGTTGCCCACGCCGCCCGGAAAGGAGATCACCCCGGAGAACACCCGGGACACACGTGAAGTCGTGGCGGGTCCTGGAGCGGTTCACCACCGCCCAGGGCCTCCCGCTCACCGAGGGCACCCGCGGCTCCCTGGTCGCGCTCGTGACGTGGATGCTCCGGGGGGCCGGCAGAACGGGAGGGGCTGCGCCGCCTCGTCGGCCGGCACGATCCTTGCCGGTGTCGTCGTCGGTCTTCGCGGGCGCGGGTGCGCCGTGTCCCGAGACGACCAAGCGGCCGCCCGCAAGGCGCTGGACGGCCCAACTGTGCGGATGCTGCAGGAAGGCGAGCGGCGCGGCCGGGGCCAGGCGGCCGCGGCTGAGGTCCCCGGCCTCCACCGGGTGGTGCGCGCCTGCCCCGACACCCTCGCCGGGGCCCGGGGCAAGGCGCTCGTCCCGACCGGCCTGCACTACGCCTCGCGTGCGCAGGATCCCGCCGGCCTTCTCCTCGGGGACGTCGCCCCGACGCCGCGCGGCCTGGTCGTGTCGGTGCTCACCGGTAGGACCAAGCACAGCGTCCGTGACGCGAAGACCAACTACCAGGACGACCCGGAGGTCCGCCCGGTGGAGGCGTGGACGGCGTACGGGACCCGCCTAACCGCCGAGGCCCCGCCACGCTGGTGGGAGCCGACAGCGCCCGCATTCGTGGGCGTCGACCGGCATGGCAACGTCACTGGCGGCATGGCCCCCGACCCCGTCACCCGGGCCATCAGGCGGACCGGCGCCCGCGCCGGGGTCCCGCTCGCCCGGACGGGCCACAGCCTCCGAATCGGCCCGGCCACGACCGCCCGCCGCAAGGGGAAGGACGCCGTGGCGATCGCCGACCAGGGCGGATGTGCCCGGCACTCCCGCTCCATGAACGGCTACTTCCAGCGCGCGGACGGATGGGGGGACAACGCCACGGCGGGCCTCACGCAGTCGTACCGGCCCGCACGGCTTCGGCTTGCTGCCGGCCTCGCTGCGCGCGGAGCCCGGTGCCGGGCCGTTCTGCGCGCCCAGTCGGGTTCCGGCCCGGGGTTCCTCGTCGGCGCCTTGGTCACCTTCACACCGGATTCGAACTGCTCGAAGCGGACAGCCTTCCAAACGCCGGTGCAACTGCTCACGATGTCCTGCAGGACATGTGTGGTGGAGTCACATCATCGTGCGCCTCCATCCGCTTGAGCGCCCGAAGCCTTGCCAGACACGTTCACGGCTTGCGGGATCCCGGTGGAGCAACGGTCATTCCGAGGGGTGCGGCGGGGCGCGGTGTGCGGTCAGGTCTCGTCCATGCGGCGCCGGTCTTCGGTGTCCCACTTCTCGGTGTCGCGGGGCTGGGTGTAGGGCTCGGCGTCAGGGGGGTGGCCGCCGACGACTGCCCGCCGGCGTAGCGTCTCGGCGTCGAACTCCAGGCCCAGCAGGATCGCAAGGTTGGTGATCCACAGCCAGATCAGGAACACGATGACGCCGGCCATGGTGCCGTAGGTCCGGTTGTAGGACGCGAAGTGCGCGACGTACGACGCGAATCCGGCGGAAGCGATCATCCAGAGCACCAGGGTCAGGAAACTGCCTGGGGTGATCCACCTGAATCCCTTCACGTCGGCGTTCGGGCTCGCCCAGTACAGGACGGCGATCATGAGGGTGACCAGGATGACCAGGACGGGCCACTTGGCGACCGACCACACCGACAGTGCCGTGTCCCCGAAACCGAGCGCCTGACCGGCCAGGCGGGCCAGGCCGCCGGTGAAAACCACGATCAGCGTGCTGAGCACCGCCGTGACCATCAGCATGACCGTCAGCGCGATGCGCAGGAGGAGGATCTTCCACACTGGGCGGCCTTCGGGCATGTCGTAGACAGCGTTGGAGGTGCGGATGAACGCCGCTACATAACCGGAGGCCGACCACACCGCCAGCGCGATGCCGATGACGGCCATGATCGAACCGACATCGGGGTTGTTCCGGAGTTGCTCCACGGCGCGGGTGATGATGTCCCGGGCCATGCCGGGAGTGAGCTGCCTGAGGTTGTCCAGCACTGTGTCGGTGGCCGACCGGCCGGCGAGGCCCAGCAGGGAGACAAGTACGAGCAGCGCCGGGAACAGCGACAGTATCCCGTAGTACGTCATGGCCGCGGCGCGGTCAGCCAGTTCGTCGTCCTTGAACTCCCGCAGCGTGCCCTTGAGTATCGTGCGCCACGACTGCTTGGGCAGTTCGGTCGGCCAGTCCGGCGCCGCCGCCTCCACCTGCTCGCCGGGGCCGTAATGCTGCTCGCCGTCGCCACCGGTCTCAGGGGGGCCGGTGGCGGAGCCGGCGACCGCACCCGACGTGTGGCCACGCTGGTCGTGGTGGCCTCTTCGTCCGTTTCTCAGTAGCCGAGCCGATTTCCGGCCACGAGGAGCAGCCTCGCGCCCTTGTCGCGGTTCCATCTGATGAGAGCTCCATACGCACAGGTACGCGGGCGGGGTCCCCGCATCGCAACGCCGGTGGCGGAACCGTGCGCACGGCTCTCCCGCAACGTGTGGGGAAGAGAGGAGCGGGCGCGGGGCTCGGCACCCAGGCGGCGGTTCGCTGTGGGCGAGACCGCCCGTGCGGTGACGGTCAGGCCGATGGAGACGAAGGCAGCCACACGGGCGTCCTCGCTGCGGATGCCTGCCTCGTGCGTCCTCTGATCCCCGTGGCGCCCTCCCCGCCTCACCTCACATGCCGGTGTGACGGGTCGTGGACTCCTGGTGGCCGTGATCGCGCTTCTTGCGCCACGGAATCAGGCCTGCCAGACCAAGGAGGCCGAGGAGGCCCCACAGGCCCGTGTTGTCGTCATCCTCGTTCTCGTTGTCCTGGGCCTGAACCGTAGCGCTGACGGCCGGCGGGTTCGCCTGTTCGGCATTCTCCTGGCTGAACGCGGCCCCTGCCGGAGCGAGAGCGAGCAGAACGGCGATCAGTGCCGTACTGGCGATTCTGCGCATGATGTCCCTCCTGATTCCTGATGGCCCAGCAGTCGCTGGGCGCTTCCCACACGTCCAATCTCAAGTAGCACACATAATCACTAGATATGCACGTTTGGTTTAGTTTTCTGTGCAACTGTCGGGCTCTCCCCAGGTTGTCGCCCTTTGCCGCACGAGGCGGGTCGCCGCGAGCCGCCCCCTGACGCCCTGCCAGGGCTCGCTTCGCCCCTGCGGCCTTCCGGCAGGCGCGCGCCTCTCTCGCGATTCCAAGCCGGAAGACGGAACGCTCGTGCGGTAGCCGCCCGTGCGCCCATGACGCGTGTGCGCGCAGCCGTCGGCGGTGAAGGGCGCCGTCGGTCGCCGGCTGAGGGAAGCTGCCCGTCCACGACGCTTCCTGCGCAGGCAACGGACAAAGAGCGAATAACCGATTTTCTTGGATGAATCAGCATGAACGGGGCGGGTACGCGGTCGGTGAAGGGCCGTACGAAAGGGGGCGTGCGATGAGCAGGCCGGAGCGAAGCGGGGCGGCGCCGGGCAGTGCTGATGCCTTCTCGCCCGGGGTGCGCAACCGTCACGATTCCCGGCCGGTCCTGCTCGTTGCGGGCTGGGTGTCGCCGCACACCGCCCTGGGGCGCGGTGCCGTGATCGGCTGCCGGTCGGCCGGGTGTGCGTGTTCGCCGGCCGGGCCGAGCGATCGCCGAAGAGCCCGAAGGCGCATAACATTGAATGCCTTTATACGCACTTTTGTGCGCATCTTCTTGGCCGTGTTGCTGGCCGTCGGCGGCCTGACCCTGGCTTCTGCGCATGCTGCCTCGGCCGACGCCCCGGTCGACCTGTCAGAGGAAGGACAAATCACGGACCGGGCCGGGGCACTCGGCGACCGGGAACCCGAAGTTGCCGAGGCGCTGGCTCGGCTGGCCGACGAACACGGACTTCAGCTGTTCGTGGTGTACGTACGCGATTTCTCCGGCCGCTCCGCACAGCGGTGGGCGTCCGAGACAGCCGCGAGGAACGGCCTCGGCGCCAGCGACGTGCTCCTCGCTGTCGCCACCGGTGACCGGCAGTACGCCTACTTTGTGGAGACAAGCTCGCCGCTGACCCGACGGGACCTGACTGAGGTCGACGCAACGGCCGTCTCGCCTGCGCTGCGGCAGAACGACTGGGCGGGAGCGGCGATCGGCGCCGCCCGGGGGTACGGCGCGGTGCTCTCAGGTCGGCCCGTGCCCACGGTGGACGTGACGCCCGGAGCGGCGGATCCGGGTCAGGGCGAGCAGGTAGGCGTCGGCTCAGGCAGCTGGCTCCTTCTGCTCCTGGTGCTCGTTCCAGTGGCTCTGGTCGCGTTCGCCCTGATGAGGCGCAGGTCGCGCAGGGCGGTCGGGCCGCGGGACGGCGGCGAGGAGACGAGGGGCGGGCCGTCCCCGGAGTCGCCGGCGGATCTCGACGCGCAGGCGCGCCAGGCTCTGGTGCGAACCGACGATGCGGTGCGCACCAGCCAGGAGGAACTGGGTTTCGCCGCGGCGCAGTTCGGCGACGATGCCATCCAGCCGTTCACCGAAGCGGTGGAGGCGGCGAAGCGGGAGCTGACTGAGGCGTTCCGGCTGCGGCAGCAACTTGACGACGCCTACCCCGAGGACGAAGCGACCCGCCTGCAGATGGTCCAGGAGATTCTTGTTCGGTGCGCGAAGGCCAATCGTCTGCTGGACGAGAAGGCCGAGGACTTCGACCGGTTGCGCGGCTTCGAACGCAACGCGCCCCAAGCCCTGGCCGCGGCTCAGGCCGCCTTCGATACCGCGAGCGACCGAGTGGTCAGCGCGCAGGGCACTCTGGCCGCCATGCGCGAGCGGTACGCCTCTTCGGCCATCGCACCGGTCCTCAGCGACGTCGAGCAGGCGGGCAGCCGACTGCAGTTCGCTCGGAACAGCTTGCAGCAGGCGCGGCAGGCTGTGGAGGGCAACGACAACGGCGCGGCCGCGATCCAGGTGCGGGCCGCAGAGGCGGCCGTGGCGCAGGCCGACCGGCTGATCGAAGCTGTCGACCGGCGGGCACAGGAACTTGCGGACGCGGCCGACGCGCTGCCGGGCGCACTGACCGAAACGGACGCGGATCTGGCGGAGGCGCGTGGCCTGCTGCAGGGAGCCAAGGAGCTTCCCACTGCCGCCCTGCAGGGGCGCATCGCGCGCGCCGAAACCGTGGCGAGCGAGGTACGCAGAGCCGTGGAGGCGGGCCGGTACGACCCCATCGACGCGCTGCGCCGGGTGGAGGAGGCCGATGCCGGGCTCGACGAGGCTCTCATGAGGACGCAGGAGAGCGAGCAGGGCACACGGCGCGCCCGGGCGTTGCTCGAGCGGACGGTACTCAGTGCGCAGTCCAGCGTCGGCGAGGCCGTCGACTACGTCATCACGAACAGGGGGGCCGTCGGCAGCGAGGCCCGTACGCGGCTCGCCGAGGCGCAGCGCAGGCTGCAGCGGGCCGAGGCCTTCGTCGCCGGCCGGGATGCCGGGGCGGTTCCCCGCGATGCCCTTGCGGAGGCGCAGCAGGCCGACGCACTGGCGCAGGATGCGCTGCTCCTGGCCCAGGAGGACGTAGAGGGTTTCGGCGTCGCCCTCGAGCCCGGCGTGTACACGGTCGGAAGCACCGGCAGCGGACTGGCAGGGGCCATGCTCGGCGGAATCCTGCTCGGTGGCTTCGGTGGCGGGTACAGCGCTGGGCCGGTCAGTTTCGGAGGCGGCGGAACACGCGCCCGGATGGGCGGCGGCCGCTTCTGACACCACCGACTTTCCCTCCCTCACTCGCGTAAAGGAGAGGTGTCATGACCAAGCAGACCATCCTGGGACGGGTCGCTCAGCTCGCCCGTGCCAACATCAACGCCCTCATCGACCAGGCGGAGGATCCTCAGCTGATGCTGGACCAGCTGATCCGCGACTACACCAACAACATCAGGGAGGCGGAGCAGGCGGTGGCCACCACCATCGGCAACCTGCGGCTGATGGAACAGGACTACAAGGAGGACAGGGAAGCCGCCGCCGAGTGGGGCCGCAAAGCGTTCGCAGCCAGCAAGAAGGCAGACGAACTGCGCGCTGCGGGAGACCCCGTGGACGCGGACAGGTTCGACACCCTGGCCAAGGTCGCCCTGAGCAGGCAGCTGCAGTCCGAAAGGGAGGCAACGGCAGCCGAGCCGACCATCGCCTCCAACACGGCCGTCGTGGAGAAACTCAAGAAAGGCCTCGACCAGATGCAGCTCAAACTCGGCGAACTGCACGGCAAGCGCGACCAGCTCGTGGCACGGGCCAAGTCCGCCGAGGCACAAAACCGCATGCTGGACGCCGTCAAAAGCATCGACGTCCTCGACCCGACAAGCGAACTCAGCCGGTTCGAGGACCAGGTGCGCCGCGAAGAGGCCCGTGCCATGGGCAAGGAAGAACTTGCCGCCTCCTCCCTGGACGCGCAGTTCGAGCAGCTCGAAGGGCTCGACGACGCGACCGAGATCGAAACGCGGCTGGCAGCGCTGAAAGCCGCATAACCACCAGCAGTCACCACTCGCCCCCTGGGAGGCGGCGGTGAAGCCGCAGCGGACGGGGTCCGCTGCCTTCACGGCGGCTGGGTCCACGAACCGATGCGCTGCCCGGGCCGTGAGAGGGCCCGCCGCCGATCAGGGGACCGGACCACGGTGGTGCGCAGAGACCGGAACGCGTCGGCACAGCCGGAGCACTCCCGTCGCCTCATGCGGGGCGGCAGCAACGGCGCCCCGGTCCCCGAGGCCGGTAGTCCACCCGTTTCCCTGGGCTCCGCCGGCTTGCCGCGCACACCGCGGCTGCCGCACCCCGGGCGCGGCGGAGTCCGTCCGCCGGGCCCCGCCCCTTCGCTGTGGCGCCTTGCCTCAGCGGCGTCCCTCGTGCTGCTGGGCGGGGTCCAGGACGCCCGACCGTCACGCAGATGCCGGGGCGCGTAACAGCAGGCCCCACGACAGGTCCTCACGCAGGGCACGAGCCGGCCGTTGTGACCGTCCCGTCCCACACGACGCGGCTGCGTCCGGGAGAGGGCGGGTCCGGCAGACGGTGGACGCCTCCCGGGGGCTTCGCTGGTGCTGCGGTGAACGCGCGACCGCCCCCGCTTTGGCTGTGAAACGGGGGCGGTCGTCGTCGGACGGTCACCAGCCTCGTGCGCGCCACTCCGCGAGGTGGGGCCGCTCCGCGCCGAGGGTGGTGTCATTGCCGTGGCCGGGGTAGACCCAGGTCTCATCGGGCAAGACGTCGAATACCTTGGTCTCCAGGCCGTCCATCAGGGAGTTGAACTCTTCCGGACGTGTCGTCCGGCCAGGACCGCCCGGGAACAGACAGTCCCCGGTGAACACGTGCGGATGCCCGTGCGGATCGTCGTAGACGAGGGCGATCGATCCGGGTGTGTGCCCGACCAGATGGCGAGCGGTGAGTTCCACCCGCCCCACGCGGATGGTGTCGCCGTCGTCGACCAGGACGTCGGTCGGCACCGGGATGCCCTCGGCGTCGTCCCGGCCGGCGTAGGTGCGGGCGCCGGTGGCGGCCACCACCTGGGCCAGCGCCTGCCAGTGGTCGCCGTGCCGGTGGGTGGTGACGACGGACGCGATGCCGTCGTCACCGATCGTGCCCAGCAGGGTCCGGGCGTCGTTGGCCGCGTCGATCAGCAACTGCTCGTCGGTGGCCCGGCACCGCAGCAGATAGGCGTTGTTGTCCATGGGACCGACCGCGACCTTGGTGATCATCAGGTCCTTGAGTTCGTGCACGTCGGCTGGGCCGCCGACCGTCACCCGACCGCTGTACGTCATGGCCGTCAGCCTATAGCGGCAGCCCCGCGCGGTCGTCCCCGGCGCAGCGGCGGGGAAGCGTCGCCGCCCCGTTACAGCGGCGGGAGCGCCGGAAGCGCGCCGCCCTTCACCCTCAGCCCGGAGCCGGCACGGCGCCCGGCGAGCCAGCCGAGCAGGTCGGCGGCCGTGCCCTCGACCATGACCGGGCCGCCCCCGGCTCCGCCCCCGGTGCTCCAGGAGCGGCCGTCGTCGGCGGTCAGGGTCGTCGCGGGCACGTCCCGGTGTCCGGCGAACCGCCGCGCCAGGAAGTCGATCTCCCGTTCCGCGAACTCCGCCGGCAGGTCCTCCAGCTCGTAGCCGATGCCGAGGTCCACGTGGTGCAGCTCCACCTCGGCCCAGCGCCGGAACGGCACCCCGGCCGCCCGGTCCGTGACCCCGTTGCGCAGCTCCACCGTGCGCGACCAGTCCGCCGGTGCCGCGCACACCGCCCGGAAGCGCTCCGCGCTCTCCCGCACGTCGGCGAGCTGTACGCCGAGGGGGCGCGGGGCGCCCTGCTCGATGTCGGCGTCCCGTGCCTCGCCGGAGACGTACATGGGACGCCCCTCGAGGACGTTCACCAGGGCGTCCGCGTTGCGGGCGAGATGGGCCAGCACGTGACCGCGGGTCCAGCCGGGCAGTCGTGACGACTGGGTCACAGCCGCGTTGTCCAGTGCGCCGACCGCGGTGAGCAGCCGCTCGGTCGCGGCCTGCACAGACACCAGGTCATGAGCGTGATCAATCATGGTGCTGACCCTAGCCGCGCCACACCTTCGGGTGAAGAGGCTGGAGCGGCGCCGTGAATCGAATGTGCGTGCTATATGGTCGTGAGCGGCGTCGGGCATGCTGGATGGTCGGGCTTTGTTCTCAAACCCGTGAATCCGACCGGCGTTGTCAGTGGCTCCCCCTAGTCTGAGAAAGCACGGGGGCCCCGCCCCTGTCACTTCTCCCAAGAAAGGTGCGGACCGGCGTGGCCGACCGTCTCATCGTCCGTGGAGCGCGCGAGCACAACCTCAAGAACGTCTCGCTCGACCTCCCGCGCGACTCGCTCATCGTCTTCACGGGCCTGTCGGGGTCGGGCAAGTCCTCGCTGGCCTTCGACACCATCTTCGCCGAGGGGCAGCGGCGCTACGTCGAGTCGCTCTCCTCGTACGCGCGGCAGTTCCTCGGCCAGATGGACAAGCCGGACGTCGACTTCATCGAGGGCCTGTCCCCGGCGGTCTCCATCGACCAGAAGTCGACCTCGCGCAACCCGCGCTCCACGGTCGGCACCATCACCGAGGTCTACGACTACCTGCGCCTGCTCTTCGCGCGCATCGGCAAGCCGCACTGCCCCGAGTGCCACCGCCCGATCTCGCGGCAGTCGCCGCAGGCCATCGTCGACCGGGTCCTGGAACTGCCCGAGGGCAGCCGCTTCCAGGTGCTGTCGCCGCTGGTGCGCGAGCGCAAGGGCGAGTTCGTCGACCTGTTCGCCGACCTGCAGACCAAGGGCTACTCCCGCGCGCGGGTCGACGGCGAGACCGTGCAGCTGTCGAACCCCCCGACGCTGAAGAAGCAGGAGAAGCACACCATCGAGGTGGTCGTCGACCGCCTCACGGTGAAGGACAGCGCCAAGCGCCGCCTCACCGACTCCGTGGAGACCGCCCTCGGCCTGTCCGGCGGCATGGTCGTGCTCGACTTCGTCGACCTCCCCGAGGACGACCCCGAGCGCGAGCGCATGTTCTCGGAGCACCTGTACTGCCCGTACGACGACCTGTCCTTCGAGGAGCTGGAGCCCCGCTCCTTCTCCTTCAACTCGCCCTTCGGCGCCTGCCCCGAGTGCACCGGCATCGGCACGCGCATGGAGGTCGATCCCGAGCTGATCGTCCCCGACCCGGACAAGAGCCTCGACGAGGGCGCCATCCACCCCTGGTCGCACGGCCACACCAAGGACTACTTCGACCGTCTGATCGGCGCCCTCGCGGACGCGCTGGGCTTCCGCACGGACATCCCCTTCGCGGGTCTGCCGCAGCGCGCCAGGAAGGCGCTGCTGCACGGCCACAAGACCCAGGTCGAGGTCCGCTACCGCAACCGCTACGGCCGCGAGCGCCGGTACACCACGGCCTTCGAGGGCGCCGTCCCCTTCGTCAAGCGCCGGCACAGCGAGGCCGAGAGCGACGCCAGCCGCGAGCGCTTCGAGGGCTACATGCGCGAAGTGCCCTGCCCCGCCTGCGAGGGCACCCGCCTCAAGCCGGTCGTCCTCGCCGTCACGGTCATGGGCAAGTCCATCGCCGAGGTCTCCGCGATGTCCATCAGCGACTGCGCGGACTTCCTGGGCGAGCTGAAGCTCACCGCCCGCGACAAGAAGATCGCCGAGCGCGTGCTGAAGGAGGTCAACGAGCGGCTGCGCTTCCTGGTCGACGTCGGCCTGGACTACCTCTCGCTCAACCGCGCGGCGGGCACGCTCTCCGGCGGCGAGGCCCAGCGCATCCGCCTGGCCACCCAGATCGGCTCCGGACTCGTCGGCGTGCTCTACGTCCTCGACGAGCCGTCCATCGGCCTGCACCAGCGCGACAACCACCG
>NZ_JAPSKQ010000124.1:0-10983 GCF_031181555.1 Streptomyces sp.
GCGTCACCTCGTGCATGCGGTTGAGCGTGCGCAGGAAGGTGGACTTGCCGCAGCCGGAGGGGCCGATGAAGGCCGTCACGGAACGGGGTTCGACGGTCATCGAGATGTCCTCGATGGCCAGGAAGGAACCGTAGTAGGCGTTGAGGCCGCTGACATCGATGCGCTTGGCCATGTGAATCACTGCTTCTTTCGGGTCGCTGACGGAATACGTCCTGGCCGCGTCAGCGACCGGTCTTCGGGGCCTTCCAGCGGGCGATGCCGCGGGCCACCAGGTTGAGGATCATGATGAACGCGATGAGCGTCAGGGCCGCCGCCCAGGCACGGTCGTAGGCCGCGCCGGAGCCGCCGCTGTTGGCGTACTGCAGGTAGATGTACATCGGCAGCGACGCCTGCGGGTCCTGGAACGGGTTGGTGTTGATGAAGTTCGTGACCCAGACCAGCAGCAGCACGGGGGCGGTCTCACCGGTGATACGGGCGATCGCGAGCATCACGCCCGTGATGATGCCGCCGATCGACGTCGGCAGGACCACCTTGAGGATGGTGCGCCACTTCGGCACGCCGAGCGCCAGCGACGCCTCGCGCAGCTCGTTCGGGACGAGCTTGAGCATCTCCTCGGTGGAGCGGACGACCACCGGGATCATCAGGATCGACAGGGCCATCGAGCCGGCGAAGCCGGAGGGGCCCATGTCCAGCATCAGGATCCACACACTGAGGACGAACAGACCCGCGACGATGGACGGGATGCCCGTCATGACGTCGACGAAGAAGGTGACGGCCTTGGCGAGCCTGCCGCGCCCGTACTCGACCAGGTAGATCGCGGTGAGCAC
Source organism: Streptomyces sp. (assembly GCF_031181555.1). Taxonomy (GTDB): domain Bacteria; phylum Actinomycetota; class Actinomycetes; order Streptomycetales; family Streptomycetaceae; genus Streptomyces; species Streptomyces fimbriatus. The sequence continues at coordinate 828 of NZ_JAPSKQ010000124.1, forward strand.
GCCGACCGGCACGGAGATCAGGGTGGCGAGGCCGACCTGCTCCAGCGTGCCGAGGATGGCGTGGTAGATGCCGCCGCCGGGCTCGGTGTCGGCGACCACGCCCATGGAGTGGGTGAGGAAGTAGCCGTCGAGGACCTTGACGCCGCGCTTGACGGTCTCCCAGACGAGGGAGGCGAGCGGGACGACGGCCAGGAGGAAGGCGACCCACACCATGCTGGTCGCGGTGCGGTCCTTGGCCTGGCGGCGGCCCTCGACCTTCGCGGAGATGGCGTAGGAGCCGACGACGAACAGGGCGGCCGCGATCAGGGCCCACTGGATGTCGCTGTTCAGGCCGGCCGCGGCGCTGATGCCGAGGCCCGCGGCGACGGAGCCCGCGGCGACCGCCCAGGCGAACCACTTGGGCAGGGTGGCGCCGCGCAGGGAGCTGCGCTGGGGGGAAAGGGTTGCGTGGCTCATGCGTTGGCCCCCGAGTACTCCTTGCGGCGGGCGATGATCAGGCGGGCCGCGCCGTTGACCAGCAGCGTGATGACGAAGAGGACCAGACCGGAGGCGATCAGGGCGTCCCGGCCCATCTCGGTGGCCTCGTTGAACTTGCTGGCGATGTTCTGGGCGAAGGTGCCGCCGCCCGTGTCGAGCAGGCTGGCGTTGATGTCGAAGCTCGAGGAGAGCACCATGGCCACGGCCATCGTCTCGCCGAGCGCGCGGCCGAGGCCGAGCATCGAGGCGGAGATGACGCCGGAGCGGCCGAAGGGCAGCACCGACATGCGGATGACCTCCCAGCGCGTGGCGCCGAGGGCCAGGGCCGCCTCCTCGTGCATCCGCGGGACCTGCCGGAAGACCTCGCGGCTCACGTTGGTGATGATCGGCAGGATCATGATGGCGAGCAGGATGCCGACGGTGAACAGCGAGCGCGGGGCGCCGCCGTTCCACTCGAAGATGCCGGTCCAGCCGAGGTAGTCGTCCAGCCAGCCGTAGAGGCCCTCCAGGTGCGGCACGAGGACGAGGGCGCCCCACAGGCCGTAGACGATGGACGGGACGGCGGCGAGCAGGTCGATCACGTACCCGATGGGGCCGCCGAGGCGGCGCGGGGCGTAGTGCGTGATGAACAGGGCGATGCCCACCGCGATCGGGACCGCGATGACCATGGCGATGACCGACGACACGATGGTGCCGAAGGCCAGGACCGCGATGCCGAACTCCGGCGGGATGCCGCTGGGGTTCCACTCGAAGGCCGTGAAGAAGTTGGCCTCGTTCTTGCTGATGGCTATGGAGGCGCGGTAGGTCAGGAAGGCCGCGATGGCGGCCATGATGACCAGGACGAAGATGCCGGATCCGCGGGAGAACCCGAGGAAGATCCGGTCACCGGGGCGGGTGGCACCGCGCGCGGCGCGCTTGTCCTGGGGCGCGGCCGGGCCGGGTGCGGGGGGTGCGGTGGGTTGCTGTGTCGTGATGTCCATCGGGTTCTCCGGTCTGCGGAGCCGCCGGGGCGGGCGGCTCGGTAGGAGCCGTCCGGGGGCCGGGGGCTCCTGATGGCGGTGCACCGGACGGTGCGGACCGGCCCCCGGACGGGGGCCGGTCCGCACACTCGGGTCAGCTCAGGCCCGAGATGGTCTCGCGGACCTTGGTGATGATCTCCTTGGGCATCGGGGCGTAGCCGGCGTCGGCCAGCAGGCCCTGGCCGTCCTCGGAGGCCATGTAGTTCAGGAAGGACTTGGTGGCGGGCAGGGTCTCCGCCTTGTTGCCCTTGTCGCAGACGATCTCGTACGTCACCAGGACGATCGGGTAGGCGCCCTCGGCGGCCGGGGTGTAGTCCAGCTCCAGCGCGAGGTCCTTGCCGGTGCCGACGACCTTGGCGGCGCCGATGGCGGCGGTGGCGTTCTCGATGGTGGCCGCGACCGGCTCGGCGGCCTCGGTCTTGATGGAGACCGTGCTCATGCCGTCCTTGGCGTAGGACAGCTCCATGTAGGAGATCGCGCCGGAGGTCTGCTTGACCTGCTGGGCGACACCGGAGGAGCCCTGCGCGGACTGGCCGCCCTTGGCCTCCCACGCCTTGCTCGGCTCGTACGCCCAGTCCTTGGGGGCGGCTTCCTTGAGGTACGTGGTGAAGTTGTCCGTGGTGCCGGACTCGTCCGAGCGGTGGAAGGCCTGGATCTTCAGGTCGGGAAGCTTGGCGTCGGGGTTGAGCTTGGCGATCGCCTCGTCGTTCCAGTTCGTGATCTTGCTGTCGAAGATCTTGGCGAGGGTCGACGCGTCCAGGACGAGGTTGTCGACGCCCGGGACGTTGTAGCCGACGGCGATCGGACCGCCGACCATGGGCAGGTCGATGCCCTGGCCGTCCTTGCAGATCTTCTTGGACTGCTCGATCTCCTCGGCCTCCAGCGCGGAGTCCGAGCCGGCGAACGCGGTCTGCCCCTGGAGGAACGCGGTGATGCCGGCGCCCGAACCGGTCGGGTTGTAGTTGACCTGCACGCCCTTGCACGCCGCGGAGTACTGCTTGACCCAGGCGTCGATGGCGTTCTTCTGGGCGGAAGAGCCGGAGGCCTGCAGCTGGCCCTTGGCGTCACCACAGTCGATGTTGCCGGCCTGCGTGGTGGCGGAGGCGTCACCGCCGCCACCGTTGCCGGTTTCGTCGGAGCCGCACGCCGTGAGGGCCAGGGCGCCGGAGACGGCGAGAGCGCCGAGAGCGAGGGCCCGCCGGTTCTTGCGCTGAAGCTTCACTTGAGTTCCTTCCAGGAGCCGCCGTCCTGAATCGGCGGCGTGCGAAGTGGGAGTGCTGCGGTCTCCCTCTTTATCGGGCGAGCCGCATCGCGTAAGGCCGAAATTAGGCAGAACAGGTGACGGCGCCGATGGCCGTAAATGAACGAGGGGTGAACCCCTGTGGACGGTGCGGTGAGGTCACGGAACGCTTACGTCAAGGACACGGGCGGATACCGGGCGACCGGGCCGGAAGGGGACAGCCGGGGACACGCTCAGCGGGCCGGGCGCAAGGTGGCGAGCAGGGCATCCACCAGGTCGGCGTCCCTGGGCTCGGTGAGGCGGGCGCGGGCCGCCTCCGGGGGGAGCCAGAGGACGCGGTCGACCTCGTCGGTCGGGGTGAACGTGCCGGAGACGGCCTCGGCCGCCCAGTAGCGGACCCGCTTGGGGCGGCCGCCCGCCAGGTAGTGCGCCGAGGGGAGTTCGACGGCGGGCACGGCGGTGTGGCCCGTCTCCTCGGCGACCTCGCGCAACGCGCCGGCCAGCGGGTCCTCACCGCGCTTGAGCTTGCCCTTGGGCCAGGACCAGTCGTCGTACTTCGGCCGGTGCACGAGGCAGAGCTGGAGCTCCCCGGTCACCGGGGAGCGGCGCCACAGGACGCAGCCGGCGGCCTGGACGGTGAGGGTGCGGTGCTCGGCGGAGCCGGAGCCTGGGGAACTCACCGGGTGCCTCCCTGTTTTTCCGTTCCCCTATAACGTGCCGACGACGTCCTTCTGCCAGGAGCGCTGGAACGCGTACCGCGCCGCCTCCACCTCGTGCCGCTGGTCGGCGTGGAGCACGCCCAGCGCGTACGCCGTGGCCGGGGCGATCCGCGGGGTGCGCGCCGCCTGCGCCGCGGCCGCCGCCGCCTCGGAGGCGTCGCGGTGCCGGTCGAGCGCCTCGGAGGCGGCGAGCAGGCGCACGTCGACGGGCGGCTCCCCGCCGGTCCCGGCGTGCAGGACCTCACGGGCGTAGCGGTGCAGGCGCAGCAGCAGGCGGACCTGGTGCCAGGGGGCGTCCTGCGGGTGCGGGGCGGGGTCCGGGGACAGCCCGTGGACCAGCGCCTCCGCGTTGTACGGGCTGCCCGCGGTGAGCAGGGGCAGCGCGGCGACGGCGTCGGCGAGGCGTTCGCGCGCGGCCGTCGCCAGGGGGCCGAGGTCCGCGGCGGACGCGGCCGGCGACAGCGGGACCTCGCTGGCGAGTACGGCGACCTTGTCGGCGATCGCGTGGAACCGGGAGGACCCGAGGGCCTGGAGGGCGGTGGAGTGCGCCCGGGTGCGGGCGAGCGTCAGCTGCCGGTCGAGCAGGGCACCGGCCTTGGCGGCACCCACGGTGAGGTTGCCGCGGTCGACGGCCGTGGCCACGGTGGCGGCGCCTCCGGCCGCGCGGGCCGCGCCACCGCCCCGGTTCGCCGTCGCCCGAGCCGCTTCCGTCGCCGGCGCGGCCGCGCCCGCCGCGCCGTCCACCGTGCCGGTGGCGTCCGGCGCCGCGACCGCCGTCGCGCTCGCCACGGCGGCCGGGGCGGCGGCCGTGCCCGCCGTCGCGTTCGCCCGCGTCGTGCCCGCGCCGGCCGGTCCCTGCGCCGGGAAGGCCGTGGCGGCCCCCGACAGCCGGTGCAGGGCGAGCAGCAGCCGCTCCAGGCGGGCCGCGTACGCGTGCTCCAGGGCCAGCGTGCCGGAGACCCAGGCCAGCTCGGGGCGCATCGCCTCCGACCAGTCGGGGTCCAGGACCGGCTGGAAGGTGTGGAGGCTGGCGCTGATGCGGCGGGCCGCGCGGCGCAGCGACCGGGCCGCCTCGGCGGACCCCTCCGACCCGGCCGCGCCCGCACCGGTCTCCCGGTGGAGGCGCAGCGCGCGGAGGAACCCGGTCGCCTGGGCCCGCAGGTAGCGGGCCAGGGCGTCCGCCGGTACCGGGCCGGCCGTCGGGTCGGTCGGGTCAAGGTGTTGCTGTGCCACGCCGGCGCCTCCGGGCGTCTATGAGCATCTCCTGGACGTTGCGCAAGGGCTGGCCGTCCGCGTCCGTCGCGTGCCGGGTCCACTCGCCGTCCGGGCCGAGGTGCCAGGACGCGGTGGTGTCGGACATACCGGTCTCCAACAGCCGGTTGAGAGCCGCCCGGTGGGCCGGGTCGGTGACCCGGACCAGCGCCTCTATACGGCGGTCGAGGTTGCGGTGCATCATGTCCGCGCTGCCGAACCACACCTCGGGCTCGCCGCCGTTGCCGAAGGCGAAGACGCGCGAGTGCTCGAGGAAGCGGCCGAGGACGGACCGGACCCGGACGTTCTCCGACAGGCCCGCCACGCCCGGCCGGATCGCGCAGATGCCGCGCACCCAGATGTCGACCGGCACGCCCGCCTGCGACGCGCGGTACAGGGCGTCGATGACGGCCTCGTCGACCATCGAGTTGACCTTGATGCGGACGTAGGCGGGACGCCCGGCGCGGTGGTGCTGGGCCTCCTTGTTGATCCGTGAGATCAGGCCGTCGCGCAGGGACTTGGGGGCGACCAGGAGCCGTCGGTAGGTCTCGCGGCGGGAGTAGCCGGAGAGACGGTTGAACAGGTCGGAGAGGTCCGCGCCGACCTGCGGGTCGGCGGTGAGCAGGCCCAGGTCCTCGTAGAGGCGGGCCGTCTTCGGGTGGTAGTTGCCGGTGCCGACGTGGCTGTAGCGCCGGAGCGTCTCGCCCTCCTGGCGGACCACCAGGGACAGCTTGCAGTGGGTCTTCAGGCCGACCAGGCCGTAGACGACGTGGCAGCCGGCCTCCTCCAGCTTGCGCGCCCACTTGATGTTGGCGTGCTCGTCGAAGCGGGCCTTGATCTCGACCAGGACGAGGACCTGCTTGCCGGACTCGGCGGCGTCGATGAGCGCGTCCACGATCGGGGAGTCGCCCGACGTCCGGTACAGCGTCTGCTTGATGGCGAGGACGTCCGGGTCGGCGGCGGCCTGCTCCAGGAACGCCTGCACGGACGTCGAGAACGAGTCGTAGGGGTGGTGCAGGAGCACGTCGCGGCTGCGCAGCGCGGCGAAGACGTCGGGGGCCGAGGCGGACTCCACCTCCGCCAGGTCGCGGTGGGTGCCGGCGATGAACTTCGGGTACTTCAGCTCGGGCCGGTCCAGGCTGTGGATGCGGAAGAGACCGGTGAGGTCGAGCGGGCCCGGCAGCGGGTACACCTCGGCCTCGCTGACCTTCAGCTCGCGCACCAGGAGGTCCAGCACCTCCCGGTCGATGGACTCCTCCACCTCCAGGCGCACCGGCGGCCCGAAGCGGCGCCGCATGAGCTCCTTCTCCAGGGCCTGGAGCAGGTTCTCGGCGTCGTCCTCCTCGACCTCGAGGTCCTCGTTGCGGGTGAGCCGGAAGGCGTGGTGCTCCAGCACCTCCATGCCCGGGAACAGCTCCTCCAGGTGGGCGGCGATGACGTCCTCGATGGGGACGTAGCGGCCCGGGGAGCTCTCCAGGAAGCGGGACAGCAGCGGCGGCACCTTGACCCGCGCGAAGTGCTTGTGGCCGGTGACCGGGTTGCGGACGACGACGGCCAGGTTCAGCGACAGGCCCGATATGTACGGGAAGGGGTGCGCCGGGTCGACGGCGAGGGGCGTGAGGACCGGGAAGATCTGGTGCCGGAACAGCGTGAACAGGCGGGCCTGCTCCTTCTCCGTCAGCTCGTTCCAGCGGACCAGGTGGATGCCCTCCTCCGCGAGGGCCGGGGCGACGTCCTCGTGGTAGCAGGCGGCGTGCCGGGCCATCAGCTCGCGGGAGCGGGCCCAGATCATCTCCAGCACCTCGCGCGGCTGGAGGCCGGAGGCGGAGCGGGTGGCGACGCCGGTGGCGATACGGCGCTTCAGGCCGGCCACCCGGACCATGAAGAACTCGTCCAGGTTGCTCGCGAAGATCGCGAGGAAGTTCGCCCGCTCCAGCAGCGGGGTGTCGGGGTCCTCGGCGAGTTCCAGGACGCGTTCGTTGAACGCGAGCCAGCTGCGCTCCCGGTCGAGGAAGCGGCCCTGCGGCAGCCGGGGGCCGTCCACCGGGGACTCCTCGTAGCCGTCGAGGTCCGCGTCGAGGTCGGGGTCCAGGTCGGAGACCACTCCCGCCACGGTGTGCGGGCGGTGGGCGGCTATGGAGCCCACGGAGGGCTGGACGTGCTGCACCTGCTGTGCCTGGGCGTTCGGCTGGCTCATGGACCCATTCTTCCGCGCCTGCAGCGTCACGGGCGCGTCGGAAAACGCGGGTGGGAGCGGTGAGGGCCCTGAGGCTTCCCCGTTCCCCCCGTTCCCCCGTCGGGGTGGCGAAGACTCTGGCACGGCGGGATGCATTGGCCGAGCGTCGCAAGCCTGTCTGAATCGGCGGTTACGGAGACATGACGTCCTGGATAGCGGGGGGCGGCCCGCGGGGGTCGGGCCGTACGTCCCTCCCCCCCCGTGGAAGGGACGTACGACCCGCGCGGAAGAGGCGTACGACCGCGCCGGTCAGGCCGTGCGGCGGCGCAGCACCGCGAAGGCGGCGGCCGTGGCGAGGGCGGCGACGGCGAGGACGATGCCGGTCTCGACCAGGTGCAGGGGCCAGAAATGGGACGCGGGGTGGTACGTCGCGTAGTGGCCGGTGCCGGTGCGGCCCCACTCCAGCCGCCAGGCGTCGTCCGGCAGCTCGAACGGCTTCGGCGCGGTCCGGGTCTCGGCCGGCCACAGCCGGGCGCGGCAGCGCTCCAGCACGACGTTGAGCAGCCCCATCGTGGCGACGGAGACGGCGAGGGCGGGCAGCGCGCGGCGCAGGAGGAGCGCGGTGAGCGTACCGACCGCGAGGGCGCACAGCGCGTACGCCACCGTCGCCGGGCCGCGGGCCACGAAGACGTCGGCGAAGGCCCAGTGGTCGCCCATCAGATCCCGGTTCGCCGCCCAGCCCCGGCGGAACGCCAGGACCAGGGCGGCGCATCCGGCGGTGAGGACCAGCGCGGGCACGATCAGCTTGGCCGCCAGCCAGCGGGCCGGGGTGACGCCCTGGGTCCAGGCCAGCCGGGCGGTGCCGGACTCCAGCTCGCGTCCGATCAGCGCGCCGCCGGTGAAGGCGGCCACGGCGAGGAAGCCGTAGCAGGTCAGGGTGCCGATGTATCCGGTGGGTCCGCTGTAGTCGAGGTGCTCGATGATGTCGACGCAGCCCCACAGGGCGCGTGAGCACTCGGCCTCCGCCGCGCGCACCGCGTCCACGGTGATCTCGTTCAGCCACACCAGCCAGCCGATCAGGCCCGCGACGAACGCGCTCCAGACGATCAGGGCCGTGCGGTGCAGCCGCAGCACCGTCCGGGGCAGCCGCGCGGGTGCGGTGGTGCTCATGCCGGGCCGCCCTTCCCGGCCGGACCGGCGGTGCGCAGGCGCAGCACACGGAACGCGGCCAGGACCAGTAGCGCGGCGACGGCGAGCAGCACGCCGGAGGCCGTCAGCTGCAACGGCCAGTAGTGCGCGACCGGGTGGACGTCGCGGTAGAAGTTGACGGCGCCCAGATCGGCCAGTTCCGTGCGGCAGCCCGGGATCATGCCGCTGCTGCAGGGGGCGGTGAGGCGGTCGCCGTCGGCGGTGAGGACGCCCTCGCCGGTGGTGATGCCGGTGCCCGAGGGGCCGTTGCGCAGGCTGCTGACCCGGGTGACCGTGGGCCACAGGTGCGGGAGGGCGGTGTGGACGGTCGCCCACAGTCCGCCGAGGACGACCGTGGCGGTGGTGAGCGCGGCGAGGGAGCGGCGCAGCAGCAGGCCCTCCAGCGCGCCCGCACAGAGTCCGGCCAGGGCGAGGGCCACGGGGACGGTTCCGTTGGCGTAGAAGGTGGCGAAGTCGTACCACGGCTTGGCGGTGTCGATCCGGCCCTCGCCCGCCGTCCAGGCCAGACGGTGCAGGTGGACCAGCAGACCGGTCGAGACGGCGACCAGCACCGCCGGGAGGGCGAGCCGGGCGGCCAGCCAGCGGGCCGGGGTGACGCCCTGGGTCCAGGCCAGCCGGGCGGTGCCGGACTCCGTCTCGCGGCCGGTCAGTGAGCCGCCCGCCCAGGCGGCGACCAGGAACGGCGCGGCCAGCAGGGCGATCGTCGTGTACGAGTAGACGTCCTTGTAGCGGACGATCGCGTCCTGGTCGTAGGAGCAGCGCTCGGCGAAGGCGCAGGCGTTGTACTCCTTCCAGGCCGCCGCCGAGGCGTCGGTGAGCGGCCCGCCGAGCCACAGCAGCGCCGCGCCCGTCACCAGGACGAACGCCGTCCAGACGAGCACGGCCGGGCGGTGCAGCCGCAGCAGCCAGCGCAGCTGGCGGGGTGGCCGGTGGGGGTGGTCGGGGCGGCCGGCCGGGGCGGCCGGGAGGGTCGGGGCGGCGGTCACGCGGCGGCCTCCGTGGTGTCGTGCGCCGGGGCCGGAGCGAGGGCGGGGGCCTCGGGGTTGCGCAGGTAGGACAGGACGAGCTCCTCCAGCGAGGGCGCGCCGGTGCGCCAGTCGCCGGGCAGCGGGCCGGCCGGGCGGATCAGCGCGCTGAGCTGGCGGCCGGTGGTGCGGGACTCGACGACCTCGTGCGGGGCGAGGTCCGTCCTGGCCGGGGCGGTGACGCGCGTGTGGGCGGCCAGCAGGTCGTCGATCTCGCCCGCGAGGCGGACCCGGCCGCCGCCGATCAGCAGCAGGTGGTCGCAGGAGTCCTCCAGCTCGGCGACCACGTGCGAGGACATCACGATCGTCGTGCCGTGCCCGGCGGCCTGCCCCATGAGCACGCCCATCAGTTCGTGCCGGGCCAGCGGGTCGAGATCGGCCATCGGCTCGTCCAGCAGCAGCAGTTCCGGGCGCTTGCCCAGGGCGAGGGCGAGCGCGACCCGGGTGCGCTGGCCGCCGGAGAGCGAACGGATCCGCTTGCCCGGGTCCAGGTCGCCGCCGGCCACGACGCGCCCGGCGGTGTCCGCGTCCCAGCGGCCGGGGTTGAGGTCGGCGCCCATGCGCAGCGTCTCGGCGACGGTGAGCTGCGGGTACAGCGGCTTGCCCTGGTCGACGAAGCCGACGCGGGGGCGGGCCGACGCCGGGTCGGTGCCGAGGACCGCGACCGTGCCCTCGGTGGGGGCCAGCAACCCGGCGGCGAGCGCGAGCAGCGTGGACTTGCCCGCGCCGTTGGGGCCGACGACGGCGCAGACGCGGCCGGCGGGCAGCCGGAGGGAACAGTCGCGCAGCGCCCACGCCCCGCGTCGGCCGAAGCGCTTGCCGAGCGCGGTCGCCTCGATGGCCGGGTCGGTCATGACGGGTCTCCCTGGGGGTGTGCCTGGTGTGCCTGGTGTGCTTGGTGTGCCTGATCTGGCTGGTCTGCCTGGAAGTGCTTCTCGAGTACGGCGGTGAAGAGCGCGGCCACGTCCTCCCGCTCCAGCCCGGACTCCCGGGCCCGGGCCGCCCAGTCCTCCAGCTCCGCGCGCAGCGGGGAGTCGGCG
>NZ_JAPSKQ010000124.1:11083-19508 GCF_031181555.1 Streptomyces sp.
CTGGTCTGCCTGGAAGTGCTTCTCGAGTACGGCGGTGAAGAGCGCGGCCACGTCCTCCCGCTCCAGCCCGGACTCCCGGGCCCGGGCCGCCCAGTCCTCCAGCTCCGCGCGCAGCGGGGAGTCGGCGGGGGCGGCGCCCAGCGAACGCCGTACGAAGGTGCCGAGACCGCGCCGGGCCTCCACCAGGCCCTCGCGTTCCAGCTCGCGGTAGGCCTTCAGCACGGTGTTGGGGTTCACGGCGGTGGCCTCGACGACCTCGCGGGCCGTGGGCAGCTTGTCGCCGGGCACCAGCACGCCCAGGCGCAGGGCCTGTTTGGTCTGCTGCACGATCTGGACGTAGGTGGCCACGCCGCTGTGCCGGTCGATGCGGTAGTCGACCACTCGACAACCACCCTTTCACTAATTGAGTAGTGAAAGGGTGGTGGAAGGGTCCCGGAAAAGTCAACTGCGGCCGTGTGAACCGATCGGCCGGGCTCGTGCGATGAGGAGACGTGAGCGAGACGAGAAGCGACGGGGAGCTGCTGCGCGCCGTCGCGACGGACGGGGACCGGCGCGCCTTCGAGGAGCTGTACCGGCGGTACGCGCCGTGGCTGACCGCCCGGATGCGCGGCCGGTGCGCCGACGCGGGGATCGTCGACGACGTCGTCCAGGAGACGTTCCTCGCGGTGTGGCGCGGCACGGCCCGCTACCGCGAGGACGCGATCGGCGCGGACGCCGCCGGGTGGCTGTGGCGCATCGCATCACGGCGGCTGGTCGACGCCCTGCGCGGCGCCGGGGCGCGCGGCCGGCTGCGGCAGACCCTGGCGCGGCTGCGGCACCGGGACGAGGCGTCGGCGGAGGAACGCGTGCTCGCGGGGGTGGAGCACGGGGACCTGGCCGGCGCGCTGGTCCGGCTGTCGCCCGAACTGCGGGCGGTGCTCCAGGCCACCGTCGTCGACGGGCTGACCACCCGTGAGGCCGCCGTCCTGCTCGGCATCCCGCCGGGCACGGTCAAGACGCGGGCGATGCGGGCCCGCAAGCAACTGCGGGAGGCGCTGGCATGACGGACACGACGACGGGTGGCGCGACCGGGGGCGGATCCGGCTGGCACGTGCCCGAGGAGGACCTGCGGGCCTACGCGCGCGGCGAGTTGGCGGCCCCCCTGCTGTGGTCCGCCGACACCCACCTCGCCGCCTGCGCGCACTGCCGGGGCGTCCTCGCCGACGTCGGCGACCCCGTCGCCCTCGACGCCGGCTGGGAGCGGCTCGACGCCGAACTGGACGCGCCCCGGCCCGGTCTCCTGGAGGGGCTGCTGCTGCGCTGCGGCGTGGCCGACCACACCGCGCGGCTGCTCGCGGCCACGCCGGGGCTGCGCCGCTCCTGGCTGGGCGCGGTCGCCGCCGTCCTGCTGCTGACCGTGACCGTGGCCGCGGGGCACCCGGCCGGCGGCTCGCCCGTCCTCTTCCTCGCTCTCGCGCCGCTGCTGCCGCTGGCCGGGGTCGCGCTGTCGTACGGGCCCGCGCTGGACCCGACGTACGAGATGGCGGTCGTCGCCCCGACGCACGGCTTCCGGCTGCTGATGATCCGCACGGTGGCGGTGCTCGCCGTCGGGCTCGGGCTCAACGGGCTGGCGACCCTCGCCCTGCCCGGATACGGGCTGCGGGCCCTGGGCTGGCTGCTGCCCGCCCTCGCGCTCACCGCGACCGGGCTCGCGCTGACGGCCCGGCTGGGCCCGGTGCTCGCGCCGTCCCTCGTCGGCGGCGGCTGGATCGCGCTGCTGGTGACGGCGGAGGCGGCCCGGGTGAACGCCGACGACCCGCTCGCCCCGTTCACCGCGGCCGGGCAGGGCGTGTCGGCGCTGGTCGCGGTCCTCGCCGCCGGGCTGCTCGTCCTGCTGCGCGACCGCTTCGACGCCGGCCGGGCGCACGCGGCGTGACCGCTCCCGTCTCCGTCCCCGCCCCCGTTCGCTTCCGCTCCTTCTCCCTTTCCCCTTTCTCCTTTCCCCCTTCTTCCCTCTTCCTCGACGTCCACGGGAGTGCCGTATGACCCCCACCGTCTCCGCCTCCGGGCTCAGCCTCCGCCACGGGGGCACCCGCGCCCTCGACGACGTGTCGCTGCGGCTGTCCGCCGGCGTCACCGGGCTGCTCGGGCCCAACGGCGCGGGCAAGACCACCCTGCTGCGGGTGCTCGCCACCGCCGTACCGGCCGACCGCGGGTCCTTCACCGTGCTCGGCCACGACCCGGGCACCTCGCGCGGCCGGCAGGAGGTCCGGCGCCGGCTCGGCTACCTGCCGCAGACGCCCGGCTTCCACCCCGACTTCACCGCCTTCGAGTTCGTCGACTACGTGGCGATCCTCAAGGAGCTCACCGACCGCGCCGCCCGGCACCGCGAGGTGCGGCGCGTGCTGGACGAGGTGGGCCTCGGCGGCGTGCGCGGCAAGCGGATCCGCAAGCTGTCCGGCGGCATGCGGCAGCGGGTCGCGCTGGCCGCCGCGCTCGTCGGCGACCCCGGTTTCCTCGTCCTCGACGAGCCCACCGTGGGCCTGGACCCCGAACAGCGCATGCGATTCAGGGAGTTGATCGCACAGGCCGGTGAGGGCCGCACGGTGCTGCTGTCCACGCACCAGACGGAGGACGTGGCGATGCTCTGCCACCGGGTCGTGGTCCTGGCCGGCGGCACCGTCCGCTTCGACGGCACCCCCGCCGAACTGACCGCACGGGCCGCCGGGCGGGTGTGGAGCAGTACGGAGCGGGATCCGGGCGCGAAGGCCGGCTGGCGCACCGGGCTGGGCACCTTCCGCAACGTGGGCGATCCGCCCGCCGGCGCCGACCTCCTCGAACCCACCCTGGAGGACGGCTACCTGCTCACCCTCGACGGCGCGGGCACGGAGGTGGCGGCATGAGCGCGGTCCTGGTGGCGGAGCCGCCCGCCGTGGACACCGGGGCACGCGGCGGCGGTGCGCGGGCCGTGCTCGCCCTGGCCGGGTTCGAGGCGCGCAGGCTGCTGCTGAGCGTCCCCGTCGTCATCGCCTTCGCCGCGTACGCCGCCTGGATCGTGTGGCGCACCCGCAGCTCCTGGGACGGCCACCCCGCCCTCCAGGACGCCGACCGCGCCACCCAGAGCATGCCGATGCTCGTCGGGCTGGCCGTCCTGGTGTGCGCCGACCTCGCCGTACTGCGCTCCGCGCGCCACGGCACCGAGGAGCACTACGCGCTGCTGGTGGTGGCGCCCTGGCGCCGCACGGTGGCCCACGCGCTCTCCGTCGTACCGGCCGCCCTGCTCACCGCGGTGTGCGTGGCCGCGCAGTTCACCTGGGAGGCGCTCAAGCCGGGCGCGGTCGGGCACGGTTCGCCGGCCGAGCTGCTCGTCGGGCCGCTGACGGTGCTGCTGTTCGGCCTGTTCGGGGTGCTGCTGGCCCGCCTGGTGCGGTCGGTGTTCGCGGCGCCGCTGCTGGTGGTCTGCCTGCTGTTCACGTCCGTCCTCGGCACGGGTCCGGACGGCGCCGACGGCCTGTCGTGGCTGTCGCCGGTCGTCGCCGGGGGCAGCGCCACCACCCTGCCCTCCGACCTGCTGGGCCGGCCCGCCGCCTGGCACGCCCTGTACCTGGCGGGCGCGGCCCTGTGCGCGGCCTTCCTCGCGGTGCTCGTCGCCGGCGGGCGCGGCCGGGCCGTCCGGGCGGGCCTCGCCCTGAGCCTCGCGCTGGCGGTGACGGGCGGTGTCCTGCAGGCGCGGGGAGCGGCGCCGTCGCCGGAGCTGACCGCGGCCCGCGAACGGGCCTCGGTGAACCCGGAGAAGGAGCAGACCTGCGTCACGCGCGGCCGGTCGACGTACTGCGCCTTCCCCGAGTGGGTGCCCCGGGCCGACGACTGGGCCGGGGTGGTGGACCGGGTCCAGTCCCTCGCGGGCGGCCCGGCGCACGACCGGCGGCTCCTCGTACGGCAGCGGATCGAGGCGCGGTACGGACTGGAGAGCGACGCCGCGATCCCCGCGTCGGCCACTGCGCACCAGGTGACCGTGGGCACCGGCTGGGGCGGCAACCGGGTCCCCGAGTTCTCCTCCGCCGTCGCCGCGGTGCTGGTCACGGGCAGTGAGCGGGCGACGGAGGGACTGTGCGACGGACGCATGGTCACCGTCATGTGGCTCGCCCTGAGCTGGCAGGACGACCCGATGGACGCCCTGCGCCGGGTCCGCCTCGACGACAGCGTCAGCGGTTCCGCGGTGGTGCTGTCCCCCACCGAACCGATGAGCATGACGGAGGGCCAGACGGACGTCGTCCGGCGGTTGCTGGAACGGCCGGGGGACGGCGTCGCGGAGAAGGTGAAGGAGCACTGGGCCGAGCTGACCTCCCCGGGTGTCACCACGGCCCGCGCGGCCGAGCTGCTGGGCGTGGCCGGGCCGAGGAAGGCGGACTCGTGCGAGGAGTGACGGGGGCCCTGGCGGGGCCGGTGCGGCGCACCCTGCCGTGGCGGGCCCTGGGCGCCGCCGGGACCCTCGGGCTGCTGCTCGCCGGTGCGCCCGCGCTGACCGGCGCGGAGCCGACCGACGGACAGACGCTCGTCCTGCTGCGGGGGATCGCCCTGACCGGGGCGCTCGGCCTGGCCTTCCTGCTGGACGACCCGGCCCGGCACCTCACCGCTCCGGTACCGACCCGGCGCCCCGCCCGCCAGGCGCTGCGGGTGGCCCTCGTCGCCCCGCCGGCCGCGCTGTGGTGGACGGCGGTGCTGCTGCTCACCCCTTCGGGGACCCGGCCCCCGGTGGGTGACGTCACCCTGGAGGCGGCGGTGATCTGCGCACTGGCGCTCGCCGGTGCCACGGTGGCGGTCCGTCTGACGGACGAACCGCGCCCGGGGCCGAGCGTCGCGGCGGCCCTGCTGCTCGCGGCCGTCCTCGCGCCCCTGCTGGCGCCGGAGAGCTGGGCCCTGTTCGTGCCGCCGGGCGACGAGCGGTGGGCGGCGGCCCACGACCGGTGGGCGGTACTGCTGTGCGCGGCGCTGGTGGTGGCGGCGGTGGGCGCGGCGGAGCCGCTGCGGAGGGGGCGCCTCCGCTGAGGGACGCCCCGGGCGGATCACGCGGTCGAGGGGGCGGCCCGGCGGATCGGGTCTCCCGCCCGGTACGGGGCGGGTGTCCGCTCGGCGCGGGGTCAGGTCTCCGTCCGGTACATCAGGTCCGTCTCGTGCGTGACGAACCCGAGCCGCTCGTAGACGGACACCGCCGCCTTGTTGTCGGCGTCGACGTAGAGCATCGCCGTCGGCAGCCCCTTCCCGGCCAGGTGCCGCAGCCCGATCGTCGTGAGGGACTTGCCGAGGCCGCCGCCCTGGGCGTCGGGGCTCACCCCGAGGACGTACACCTCACCGAGGCCCTCCGCCTCGTGCACCTTGGTCCAGTGGAAGCCGACGATCCGGCCCTCCCGTTCGGCGAGGAAGAAGCCCTCGGGGTCGAACCACGGCTCGGCCTTGCGGTCGTCGAGGTCGCGCTGGGTGAGGGAGCCCTGCTCGGGATGGTGGGCGAAGGCGGCGGCGTTCACCGCGAGCCAGGCCGCGTCGTCCCGGCCCGGCACGAACGTCCGCACGGTCACCCCCTCCGGCAGCACCGGCTCGGGCAGGTCGAGCCCCGCCAACGGCCGCCGCATCTGCCGCAGTTCCCGGAACAGCGTGAGCCCGAGCACCTGGGCGAGATGCCGGGCGGCGGAGTGCCCGCCGTGCGCCCACACCCGCAGCCGCTTCCCGGAGGCGGCGAGCAGCGCGGCGCCGAGCGCCCGCCCGTGCCCCTGGCCCCGGTGCGCGGGGTGCACGACCAGCTCGGCGGCGGGCGGCTCCACCGGATCGGTGTCCTCCAGCTGGGCGTACCCGACGAGTTCACCGTCGACGGAGAGCAGCAGGTGCACGACCCCCTCCCGCTCCCCGCCGCGCAACTGCAGCCGCCCCTGCTCGGACACCGCCTGCTGCCCGTCGGCCCGGGCGGCCTCCGCGA
The DNA here is from genome assembly GCF_031181555.1 of Streptomyces sp. GTDB lineage: Bacteria > Actinomycetota > Actinomycetes > Streptomycetales > Streptomycetaceae > Streptomyces > Streptomyces fimbriatus. The sequence continues at coordinate 17,034 of NZ_JAPSKQ010000124.1, forward strand.
GCAGGGCGAGGACCTCTTCGGTCCGCTCCGGGGAGAGCGCGGCGCAGGTCTGGAGCGAGCGGGGCCGGCCGGGCTGTGCGATGTCGTCGCTGGTCATGCGTACGAGGGTAAGCGGAGGGCGCGGGCGGGCGCCGCAGAACGGACGGCAACGGCGCCGGCAACGGCACGGCAATGGCCGCACCGAAAGGTAAACCAGGTCGTAACCATGAACCCCCTGTCGCGCTACGCGCGTTGACTCTAGGCTGCGCCGGGCGGCCCACTGCCTTGTGCGGCGGCCCCGTTCAGACCCACGCAGACCCACAGGGGGGCGCATGCCAGCCACATCCCCGGCGCACCACCAGCGCCGCAGACGCCGTACGAACCGTCTCCTCGCGACCGCCGCCGGCGTCCTCACCGCCGGTGCGCTGGCCGCCGCCGCCCTGCCCGGCGCGGCGAGCGCGGGCGAGAACGGCAGGGGCAAGGACAAGCCGCACGGTCACCACCCGGGCCGCTACCAGGACGTGCAGCTGCTGTCCTTCAACGACCTGCACGGCAACCTCGAACCGCCGACGGGTTCCTCCGGCCGGGTCACCGAACTCCAGCACGACGGCACGACGAAGACCGTCGACGCGGGCGGCGTGGAGTACCTCGCCACCCACCTGCGCGAGGCCCGGAAGGGCAACCGCTACTCCATCACCGCCGCCGGCGGCGACATGGTCGGCGCGTCCCCCCTCATCTCCGGCCTCTTCCACGACGAGCCCACCATCGAGGCGCTGAACAAGCTCGACCTGGACGTCACCTCGGTCGGCAACCACGAGTTCGACGAGGGCGCCAAGGAGCTCGGCCGCCTGCAGAACGGCGGCTGCCACCCCACCGAGGGCTGCTACACCGACGAGGAGTTCGAGGGCGCCGACTTCCCGTACCTGGCGGCGAACGTCCTGGACGAGAAGACCGGCAAGCCGGTCCTCGAGCCGTACTGGGTGTGGAAGAAGAAGGGCGTCAAGATCGGCTTCATCGGCGTGACGCTCGAGGGCACCCCGGACATCGTCTCGGCGGAGGGCGTCAAGGGCCTGTCCTTCAAGGACGAGGCCGAGACGATCGACAAGTACGCCAAGGTGCTCCAGCGCCAGGGCGTGAAGTCGATCGTCGCCCTGATCCACGAGGGCGGCTTCCCGGCGTCCTCCTCCTACAACTACGACTGCGACTCCCCGGGCGCCGGCGACGGCATCTCCGGGCCGATCGCGGACATCGCCAGGAACGTCACCCCGCAGGTGGACGCGCTGGTCACCGGCCACACCCACGCGGCGTACGCCTGCACGATCCCCGACCCGTCCGGGAAGCCCCGCACGGTCACCTCGGCCGCGTCCTTCGGCCGCCTCTACACGGACACCACGCTGACCTACGACCGCGCGACCGGTGACATCGCCCGCACGGCCGTGAAGTCCGCGAACCACGTGGTCACCCGGGACGTCCCCAAGGCGCCCGACATGACCGCGCTGATCGACAAGTGGAACACCCTCGCCGCCCCCATCGGCAACCGCCCGGTCGGCTACATCTCCGGCGACATCCCCAAGGACGGCACCGAGTCCCCGCTCGGCGACCTGATCGCCGACGCGCAACTGGCGTACGGCAGGACCCTGGACCCGGAGACCGACCTGGCGCTGATGAACCCCGGCGGCATCCGTGCGTCCCTCACCTACGCGGCCAGTGGCGCCGAGGGCGACGGCGTGGTGACCTTCGCCGAGGGCTTCACGGTCCAGCCCTTCGCCAACACGGTCAACCTCCAGGACTTCACGGGCGCACAGCTGATCCAGGTCCTCAAGGAGCAGGTGAGCGGCGCGAACGCGGCGGCCCCGAAGATCCTCCAGGTCTCGGACGGTCTGACCTACACCCTGGACCTGACGAGGACCGGCGCGGACCGGGTCGTCACGGACTCCATCAAGCTGAACGGCGCCGCGATCGACCCGACGGCCACCTACCGCGTCGCGACGAACAGCTTCCTCGCGGGCGGCGGCGACGGCTTCCCGACGCTGGGCCAGGGCACGAACGACCTGGTCGGCCTCGACGACCTGGCGGCCCTGGAGCAGTACCTGACGGCCAACTCGACGCCCACGGCCCCGATCGCCCCGCCGAAGGCGGACCGCATCACGATCGTGCAGTAACCGCACGGGGTGGTGGCCGAAGGGGCCGGTGCGCGGTGGTTCGCCGCCGCGCACCGGCCCCTTCGCGTGTACGGGACGCCCGTTCTACGCCGGGGCCGTGTCGTCCGCCCCCGGCCACACGACGGCCTGCGCGACGATCACCCGCTCCCCGTCGAAGGTGACCGCCGGCCCTGCGTGCAGCCGGTACCCCGACGCCAGCGCCTCGCTCACCCGACGGCAGAACGCGGCGTCGTCGGGCCCGGTCAGTACGCGGTAGACGGGCAGCCCGTCCGGTGGTGTCCTCATGCCGCCCAGCGTGGCACAGGCGCTCCGCCGCTCGTCTCCGTCTCAACGC
>NZ_JAPSKQ010000125.1 GCF_031181555.1 Streptomyces sp.
GCCCGGACGCCTCGACGATCAAGCCCGGTGAGACCACCATCCAGGGTCAGGTGACCCGCGACGGCGAGCCGGTGACGGGCTACGTCCGTCTGCTGGACTCGACCGGCGAGTTCACCGCGGAGGTCCCCACCTCCGCCACCGGACAGTTCCGCTTCTACGCGGCGGAGGGCACCTGGACCGTCCGCGCCCTGGTGCCCGGCGGCACCGCCGACCGCACGGTCGTCGCCCAGCAGGGCGGTCTGGCCGAGGTCGCGATCGCGGTCTGAGTCCGCTCGCGGAGGGGCCGCATCCCACGGGTTGGACGCCTGGGATGCGGCCCTTCGGCGTGCCCGGACCTACGCTGGACGTATGTACGCGCGCAGGCGCCGCACCTACTTCGTCATGATGGGCACGTGCATCGGGCTGTTCGTCCTGGCCTGGGGCGTCGTGCGGCTGTGGTCGGTGCCGGTGGCCGTGGGCATGTGCGTGGTGGCCATGGTCATCCCGCCGCTCGCCGCGGTGGTCGCCAACCGGCGCGGCCCCGAGGACCGCTGGTGGGACGACCCCACCGGCGACCCGCAGTCCGACGAGTGGTGGGACGAGCTGGACGGCAAGAAGCGGCCCCGGTGACGCCCGGCGGTCCGGCGGGGTCGCCCCGCCCGTCGTCTCAGTAGACGAGCGCCTGCGTCCCGTCCCCCAGCGCCTCCTGGACGAACACCTGCGCGCCGGCGATCCGTACGCCCTCGATGACGTCCTTCTCCGTGATGTCGCGACGGGCCGCGCACTGCGTGCACAGGGTGATCCGGCCGGCGGCCAGGACGGAGTCCAGCAGGTCGGGCAGCGGGGCGGCGTGCGGCAGCTCGAACTCGGCGGCGCGGCCGGGCAGCGCGAACCACGAGGACTCGCCCGTGAGCCACAGGGACACGTCCACACCGCTGGCCACGGCCACCGCCGCCACCGTGAACGCCTGCGAGCAGCGTTCGGGGGCATCGGCCCCCGCGGTCACCTTGATCACGAGCTTCTTCGCCATGGCCGAATCGTAATCAACGCCCCTGCGGCCGCGGCGGTCACCTGCGGGACTTCCGAGCGCGCAGACGGAAGGCACGCTTCACCTTCTGTGGGGGACCTCTTACCGGAACCGGAGAGAACCGTGTCGCCGCTGACGGGGGTGCGGTCGCGCGGGGCCGAGCGCGTCCGCCGGGGTTCCCCGTTCGCCGGGGACGTCCTCGCGGTGGTCCTGCAGTCCCGGAAGGGCACCGCGCGCGCCGTGCCGTTCCGGCGGACGGTGGTGCTGCGGAGCCGGCTGCCGGGCCGAGCCGGGGAGCGGGAGGGCGCACCTCACCCGACGGGGGCGGGTCCCGGCCGCGTAAGCTGGGGACCGGCCCTGTGCACACGCACCGCACCCCCGCTCAAGGAGCACCCCGTGGTTATCTTCTTCGAAGCCCTGCTGGTCCTGGTCGCCGTCGGCGTTCTCGCCTTCGCCGGGCTGACCGTGAAGAAGCTGTACCAGGGCCAGCGCTGACCCGACGCTAGGAACTTCCGCTCATGATCGAGATCCCGTCCGACCTCCACAAGGACCTCGTGCCGCTCGCCTTCCTGCTCGGCAACTGGGCGGGTGCGGGCGTGCACGACTTCCCCGGCGCCGAGAAGTGCAACTTCGGGCAGGAGGTCGCCTTCACCCACGACGGCCGGGACTTCCTGGAGTACCGCTCCCACACCTGGGTGCTGGACGGCGACGGCAACAAGGTCCGGCCGCTGGAGTCCGAGCACGGCTTCTGGCGCATCGACGCCCAGCGCAAGGTCGAGGTGACGATGACCCGCGACGACGGCGTCATCGAGATCTGGTACGGCGAGCTGGCCGACCAGAAGCCGCAGATCGACCTGGTCACGGACGCGGTCGCGCGCACCGCCGGCTCCCGCCCCTACAGCGGCGGCAAGCGGCTGTACGGCTACGTCAAGAGCGACCTGATGTGGGTCGGCGAGAAGCAGACCCCCGAGGTCGAGCTGCGCCCCTACATGTCGGCGCACCTGAAGAAGGTCGTCACCCCGGAGGAGGTCGAGCGCTGGGCCAAGGCCCTGCCCGACGACATGCCGGACGACGGGATCGCCTTCTTCAAGTAGGTCCGGCCCGCCGGACACCTCCCGGCGGCCCTAGACTCGTGGTGTGGTGAGCACCGACTGGAAGAGCGACCTCAGGCAGCGCGGCTACCGGCTGACGCCGCAGCGCCAACTCGTGCTCGAAGCCGTCGACACCCTTGAACACGCGACCCCCGACGACATCCTCGCGGAAGTGAGGAAGACGGCGTCGGGGGTCAACATTTCCACCGTCTACCGCACGCTGGAGCTCCTGGAGGAGCTGGGCCTGGTCAGCCACGCCCACCTCGGACACGGCGCCCCGACGTACCACCTCGCCGACCGGCACCACCACATCCACCTGGTCTGCCGTGACTGCTCGGGCGTCATCGAGGCGGACGTGGGGGTGGCCGCCGAGTTCACGGCCAAGCTGCGGGACACCTTCGGCTTCGACACGGACATGAAGCACTTCGCGATCTTCGGCAGGTGCGAGGACTGTTCCCTGAAGGCTTCAACTACCGAGTCGTAGGCTAGGCGTATGAAGAGCCCCCTGCTGACCCTGCCCGGCGCCGTCCCCGCCGAGGGCGTGGACGAAGGCGTGGCCGCCCACTACGGCGACCTGTTCCGCGAACAGCGCGCCCTCGCCGGCGGCACCGGCTTCGTCGACCTGTCCCACCGCGGGGTCGTGACCGTCTCCGGACCGGAGCGGCTCGGCTGGCTGCACCTGCTGCTCACCCAGCACGTCAGCGAGCTCCCGCCGCACCGGGCCACCGAGGCGCTGATCCTCTCCGCGCACGGCCACATCGAGCACGCGCTCTACCTGGTCGACGACGGCGAGACGGTCTGGGCCCATGTCGAGCCCGGCACCCAGGAGGCGCTGATCGCGTACCTGGAGTCGATGAAGTTCTTCTACCGGGTCGAGGTCGCCGACCGCACCGCCGACATCGCGGTGGTGCACCTGCCCGCCGGTTCCATCGCGGAGGCGCCCGAGGGCGTCGTCGTCCGCGAGACCCCGTACGGACGTGATCTGTTCCTGCCCCGCGCCGACCTCGAGTCGTACGCCGGGAAGGCCGGGCAGCCCGCCGGGATCCTCGCCCACGAGGCGCTGCGCGTCGAGCAGCACCGCCCCCGGCTCGGCTTCGAGACCGACCACCGCACCATCCCGCACGAGCTGGGCTGGATCGGGGGCGCGGTGCACCTGCAGAAGGGCTGCTACCGGGGCCAGGAGACCGTCGCCCGGGTGCAGAACCTGGGCAAGCCGCCGCGCCGGCTGGTCTTCCTGCACCTGGACGGCAGCGAGGTCCACCTGCCGCCGCAGGGGACGGAGATCCGGCTCGCGGACGACGGCGCCGACGGGCGCAAGGTCGGGTTCGTCACGACGTCCGTGCGCCATCACGAGCTGGGTCCGGTCGCGCTCGCGCTGGTCAAGCGGAACGTGCCGGTGGACGCGCGGCTGATCGCCGGGGAGACGGCGGCGGCCCAGGAGACCATAGTCGAGCCCTGACCCGCGTCGGGGGCTCCGGATCCCTCAGGTCTCCCGGACCTCCCGCAGGTCTCTCAGATCTCCAGCAGGACGGTGAACGGGCCGTCGTTGGTCAGCGACACCCGCATCCGCGCGCCGAAGCGGCCCGTCGCCACCGTCGCGCCCAGCGCGCGCAGCCGGGCGACCACCTCGTCGACCAGCGGTTCGGCGACGTCACCGGGGGCGGCGGCGTTCCAGGTGGGGCGGCGGCCCTTGCGGGCGTCGCCGTAAAGGGTGAACTGGCTGATGACCAGCAGCGGGGCGTCGATGTCGCTGCACGACTTCTCGTCCTGGAGCATCCGGATCGACCAGAGCTTGCGGGCGAGCCGGTCCGCCTTCTCCTTGGTGTCCTCGTGGGTCACGCCGACGAGGACGCACAGCCCCTCGCCCTCGATCGCCCCCACCGTCTCGCCGTCCACGACGACGCTCGCGCCGTCCACCCGCTGCACCACTGCTCGCATACGACCATCATGCCGGTCGGCGAACAGCCGGCCGACGGCGGTCCGCGCGGGGCCCCGGCCGGGCTATTTTTACTCCTTAACCGCCATCTGGGGCGGATCGGGCGCACTCGGTCACATGACGGGCACTCGGGGTGGCACGATGCTGGCACATGCCGGTCGAGGGGACGGTTGAGGCACATGAGCACACCGGGGATCGGGCAGCCGCTGGGGGCTGTCCCGTCGGCCCATCCAGGAGTCGGGGAACGGGAGTTCCACCGGCCGCCCATCCAGCGCACGGACAGTCCGGTGCTGACCGAGACACCGCCGGAGCACGAGCTGACCGCGCTCAGCCTGCCCGAGCTGCGCACCCTGCGCCGTGACGCCCAGCGTGACGAGGCCGACCTCAGCTACGTGCGGCGGCTGCTCCAGGGGCGGATCGACATCCTGCGGGCGGAGCTGGCCCGGCGCACCCCGGCGGGCACCGCCTCGGTCGCCTCCGCACCGGTGGAGGCGTCCGTGGTGGAGCGGCTGCCGGAGATCCTGCGGGACACCCCGGCCCGGCACCGGTCCTCCGCCCGCCATGTGACGCTGGGCACGCCGCAGAGCGAGGAGTACCGGCGGCTGGCGGCCGAGATGCTCGCCGAGGTGGAGCTGTCCGACCTGGACGCCCGCACGAACGGGGAGCTGAACGACGCGATGGGACGGCTGGTGCGGTACGAGCAGCAGGTGTCCCGGCGGCGGCAGCGGCTGCAGCGCACGGCCGACGACTGCAGCGCCGAAATCGCCCGCAGGTACCGTGAAGGGGAAGCGCAAGTCGACGACCTGCTCGTGTGAGGCGGGGACGGACCGGTGATCCCGGGGCCGCCCCCGTGCCGGGCGGGGCGTACTCCCGTCCGGAAGGCCACCGCCGATGCCCGTACCGTCCCTGCCCGCCATACCGCCCGCACCGCCCGTTCTCGCGGAGGTCGTCCGTTCCGGTTTCGTCGAGGGGCGGCACCGGGGGAGCCTGGTCCTGCTGGACGCCGACGGGGCCGTGGAGCTGGCGCTGGGAGACGTGGCGGCACCCGTCTTCCCCCGGTCCAGCAACAAGCCGATGCAGGCGGCGGCCGTGCTGCGGGCGGGCCTGGACCTGGCGGGGGAGCGGCTGGCGCTGGCCGCCGCGAGCCACTCGGGGGAGGACTTCCACCGCGACCTGGTGCAGAAGATGCTGGCCGAGTACGGGCTGAGCGAGCGGCAGCTGGGCTGCCCGCCGGACCTGCCGCTGGACGCGGAGGAGCGGGAGACGTACCTCGCGGCCGGCGGGGTGCGGGAGAAGGTGACCATGAACTGCTCCGGCAAGCACACCGCGATGCTGGCGGCGTGCGCGCTGCGGGACTGGCCGCTGGAGACCTATCTCGACCCGGACCATCCGCTCCAGCGGATCGTTCACGAGGGTGTGGAGGAGGCGGCGGGCGAGCAGGTGGCCGCCGTCGGCACGGACGGCTGCGGCGCCCCGCTGATGGCGATCAGCCTCACCGGTCTGGCCCGCGCCTACCGTTCCTTCGTCCTCGCCGGGCCCGGCACGCCCGAGCGCCGCGTCGCGGACGCCATGCGCGCCCACCCCGAGTACGTCGCCGGCACCCGCCGTGCCGACACCTGGCTGATGCGGGGCATCCCGGGCGCCCTGTCCAAGATGGGCGCGGAGGCCGTCCAGGCCGTCGCCCTGCCGGACGGCCGCGCCCTCGCCTTCAAGGTGGACGACGGGGCGGTGCGGGCCCTGGGGCCGGTGCTCGCGCGGGCGCTGGAGATCATGGGGGTGGACGCACCGGTGGTCGAGCGGATCGGCCGGGCGCCGCTGACCGGCGGCGGGGCGGTCGTGGGGGAGGTCCGGGCGGTGTTCTAGAAGCCGGCTCCCGGGGGCGCGCGCGTCGGGAGGAGCCCGGGGGAACGCGTCGCGGAGGTGGGGGCGGGTGCCCGGGGAAAACCTCGCGACACCTCCCGGCCGGCGACCTACCGTGAGCCCATGACCTCCCGCGCCGACATCGACGTACGCCCGATCACCGACTCCGAGTTCGCCGACTGGAACAGGGCCCTCAACACCGGGTTCCTCCGCGCCCCCACCTCTCCGCCGGAGGTCGTCGACGCGCGCCGCCGGCACTTCCTCCCCGGCCGGCGGCTCGGTGCCTTCGACGACGGGCGCTGCGTCGCGACGTTCCGTTCCTTCGCGCAGGAGCTCACCGTCGTCGGCGGTGCGACCGTACCCGCCGACGCCGTCACCAACGTCTCCGTCACCGCCACCCACCGCCGCCGGGGCCTGCTCACCCGCATGATGGCCCAGGACCTCGCCGCCGCGAAGGACGGCGGGGACGTCGTGGCGACCCTGATCGCCGCCGAGTACCCGATCTACGGCCGCTACGGCTTCGGCCCCGCCACCTCGGCGACCGAGTGGACGATCGACGTGCCGCGCACCGGCCTCGACCCGCGCCGGGCGGTCCCGGACGACGGCGGCCGGATCGACCTCGTGGACGGGGAGGACGTGCGCAAGCTCGGCCCCGACCTGCACGAGCGGCTGCGCCGGGTCCAGCCGGGCGCCGTCGACCGCACCGACGTGTGGTGGCAGGTGGCCACCGGCGCCGTGCGCTTCCACCCGACCTGGGACGAGCCCTGCTTCGCGGTGTACCGCTCGGCGGGCGGCGAGGTCGAGGGCATGGTCGCCTACACGGCGGACGACACGTGGGGCGACGCCAAGCAGCCGCTGAACACGGTGAGCGTGAACTGGCTGATCGGGGTGACCCCGGCCGCCGAGCGGGCGCTGTGGCACTACCTGTGCTCGATCGACTGGGTGGTGAAGGTGAAGAGCGGCTGGCGGGCCCCCGACGACCTGCTCCCGCACTTCCTCCCGGACCCGCGCGCCGCCGCCGTCACCACCCAGGCGGACTGGCTGTGGGTGCGGATCCTGGACGTCGTACGGGCGTTGGAGGCGCGGACGTACGGGGCGGCGGGTTCGCTGGTGCTGGAGGTGTCCGACAGCGGCGGGCTGGCCGGCGGGCGGTACCGGCTCCAGGCGTCGGCGGACGGGACCGGGTCCTGCGCGCCGACACGTGAGAGCGCCGACCTCGCGCTGGACGTCGCCGACCTGGCGGTGCTGTGGCTGGGGGACGAGTCGGCGGTGCGGCTGGCGGCCCTGGGCCGGGTGCGGGAAGAACGAGCGGGCGCCGCCCGTCTGGCCGACGCCCTGCTGCGTACGTCCAGGCGACCGTGGTGCCCGGACATGTTCTGAGCGGCGGTTCCCTCGCGCTCCTGCTGCCTGCCTCCTTGTCTCCGGTGACGGGTGTGCGCTCATCCGTAGCGAGCTGTTCAGTTGTGGTTGTGGTGGTGCGGGTGGTGCCGGCCGGCGGGGCTCCCGGCTCCCCTCCGGAGAGGAGCCCGGCCGGCGGTCCGTGCGGTGTGCTGTCAGCCGGACTGGGCGAGCAGCATCACGAGGATGACCGCGCCGATGCCGCTGATCATGGTGTTCCGCGCCTTGATGCCCACGGTGAGGGCGACGAAGGCGATGATCCCCATCGGTCCGTACTTCCACTGGACGAGTTGCTCGACCCCGATGGCCAGGGCGGCGAGGACGATGGCGACGAGCGGCATGACGGTCCCCCTTGTCGTCGGTGGTCCCCAACCGTCGCCCCGGTGGCCAACCTCCTTGGTTGCCGACCATGTTGCTCAAGTTGGTTACCAACTTGCCTTCAGTTATCTCCACTTGGAAGCGACTCATAACCACCTCCGCCGGAACTGCCCAAAGATGGCGGGAAGTTGTACTGTTCGGTCGTGGAGCCGGAACACGCCTCCGTCCATGGACGGGAGAGGTCACAGCGGCCACGGAGAACACATCGCGAGGTGGCCGACGAACTGCGCGCCCGGATCAGGTCCGGAGCGCTGCAGCCGGGCCAGCGCATGCCCACCCAGGCCCGGCTCGCCGACGAGTTCGGCGTCGAGCGCGGCGCCGTGCGCCAGGCACTGCGCATCCTGCAGTCCGAGCGGCTGCTCACCAACGTCTCCAAGGGAGCCCCGGCGACCGTCGCCGCCGACGCCGGAAGGGTGCTGACCGGCCCCGCGGCACCTCCGCTGCCCACCACGGTGGCCCTCGCGCCCCGCATCGCCGCCGCCTTCGGGGCCGAGCACGTCGAGATCGACGCCGTCTGCCTGACCTCGGTCTCCCTCACCCTCGCCATCGGTGAGCCGTTGCGCCAGATCCACGCCGGGCGACTGAAACCGGCCAGGGTCGACGTCCGCGTCCTGCTGCCCAGCCGGGACATCGACCTCGCCTTCCCGGTCCCGGTCGGGGGCCGCGACGGCGACGACGATCCGGTCCACGAGCGGTGGCTGGCCCAGCGCAACGCCCAGGGGCAGGTGCTCCGGCACAACCTGCTCGCCCTGCGCGCCACGCACGGCATCGACGTGCGCGTCACGTTCCGGGCGCTGCCCTTCACCCCGCCGGTGAAGCTGTACCTGCTCAACGGCGTGGAGGCGCTGTTCGCCTACTACACGCTGGCGCGGCGCGAGGCGCTGATCGACCACGAGAACCTGGAGATGTACGACGCGCAGGGCGTCCGGTCCATGCTGTTCGCCTTCGAGCGGGGCGCCGGACCGCGGGACACCGTCTTCGTGGAGCAGTCCCACCTGTGGTTCGACGCCCTGTGGGAGACGATCAGCTCGGAGCTGGTGCTCACGAGCTGACGTCCCCCTCGGGAAGCGGGCCGCGGGCCCGGCGGCGGCTCACAGGGCGGGCCGCGCCACCAGCAGGGCGAGCAGGACCGCGCCGGCGGAGCTCATCCCGGGGCGCCCGGCCTTGATGCCTACGGTGAGCAGCAGCAGGCCGACGATGCCGGCGGCGCCGTACTTCCACTGGACGAGCTGCTCGAGGGTGACGACGAGGACCGCGGAGAACAGGGCGAGGACGGGCACTGGTTTCCCCCACTTCGGAAGCAGAACTCCCACCAACTTGGAAAAGTTGGCAACCAACTCTGAGTAAGTTGTCCCCACTTGGCCCTTACTCGTAAACAACTTTCAAACAACTCCCCACAGATGGATCAAGGTTGTAGCGTTTGGCCGTGGACCAGGAGAACGTGGCAGCGAACGGCAGCAGAAGGCTCTCGCCCCAGGAGATCGCCGACATCCTGCGGGAACGCATCCGCGTCGGCGAGCTCAGGGCGGGCGACCGCCTGCCCACCCAGGCCGAGCTCGCCGAGGAGTTCGGCGTGGAGCGCGGCACCGTCCGCCAGGCCCTGCGCGCGCTCCAGGAGGACGGCCTCCTCAGCAACGTCAGCAAGGGCAGCCCGCCGCGGATCGCCGAGCCGGCCCCCGCCCGGGAGGAACCCCAGCCGACGATGGTGGGACTGGCGCCCCGCCTGACGGAGGCCTTCTCGCCCGCGCACGTGCGGATCGACGCGGTCTGCCTGACGGCCGAGAGCCTCATGCTGGCGCTGAGCGAACCGGTCCGGCACATCCACGAAGGCCGCCTTCGCCCCGACTCGGTCGAGGTGCGCCTCCTGCTGCCCTCCCGGGAGATCAACCTGGCCTTCCCGGTCCCGGTCGGGGGCCGTGACGGTGACGACGACCCGGTCCACGAGCGGTGGCTGACCCAGCGCAACGCCCAGGCCCGCGTGCTCCGGCACAACCTGCTCGCCCTGCGCGCCACGCACGGCATCGACGTGCGCGTCACGTTCCGCGCCCTCCCCTTCACCCCGCCGGTGAAGCTGTACCTGCTCAACGGGGAGGAGGCGCTGATCGGCTACTACATGCTCACCCGGCGCGAGGAGGAGTGGGAGAGCCGGACCCTGGAGATGTACGACGCCCTCGGCTCCCAGTCCCTGCTCTTCTCCTTCGTCAGGCAGGCCGGGCAGCGGGACCGGGCGTTCGTGGAGGAATCCCAGAAGTGGTTCGACGCCCTCTGGGAAACCATCACGACGGACCTGACGCTCTCCTACTGACCGCTCCCCTCCCGGCAGTCCTTTGACGCGGCCTGCCCCTTCCGCGCCTTCGCGCGGGGCCTGCCGAAGTCGCGGACGGTCCGCTGCCGCGGCACCGAGGAGCCCCCGGCCGGTCACCGCGTGACGGCGCGGTCCCGGGTCCTTCCCCGGACCGAAGGCGGGGCACTCCGGAGGCTCCCGGTGACACCCGAATACGGCGCAGACTGATCCGGTGACAGATGAGACCACGGAAGACCCGAACGTGCTGCGGAACCTGGTAACACGCGCCCACGTGGTCCTGTGGGACTTCGACGGACCGATCTGCCGCCTGTTCGCGGGCCACAAGGCCGAGCAGGTGGCGAAGGAACTCGTCGAGTGGCTGGAGCGTCAAGGACTGAGCGGACTGCTCACGGAGAAGGAACGGGAACACCCGGACCCACAGGTCGTCCTGCGCGCCGTCGACCGCCGCCACCCCGACAGCGACCTGGTCGCGGAGCTCGAGGAGCGCCTCACCCGGGAGGAACTGCGCGCCGTGTCCTCGGCCATGCCCACTCCGTACGCGGACCCCGTCATCCGCACCTGGGCCGCGCTCGGCAGCCGGTTCGCCGTGGTGACCAACAACTCCGCTCACGCGGCGCGGAACTACCTCGACGGCCGTCGGCTGCTCAGCAGCTTCGCCCCCCACGTCTACGGACGGACGAACCGGCTCGATCTCCTGAAGCCCCACCCCCACTGCCTCGTGCACGCCTTGAACACCATGGGCGCGGCGCCCTCGGACGCCCTGATGATCGGTGACAGTCCCGGGGACTGCCAGGCGGCGGCGGAGGCCGGCGTGCACTTCCTGGGCTATGCGACCAGCGACCGCAAACACGCCGAACTCAGGGCCGCGGGGGCCGACGTCGTCGGACGCTCGCTGAAGTCGGTCCTCGACGTCCTGTGGTCGGCTCGCCCGGGCCGGTGATCGGGCGTCGGCGAATCACCGTCCGCGTCGACCCGTACGCATGGACGCCGCGTCGCCCGGCCGAGCGACAGGGCGACGGTCTCGGGGCGAGCGGCTTCTGGCACGATGCGGTGGCGCGAGGGAGCACGGTCCTCTCCTCCCTTCCGTGTTCCTCGGCGTGGGCTCAGGTGAAAGAACGGGCGATGTCACCCGAAACGGCTTCCTCGACTCGGCGGCGTGCCGTTGACATGAGCGGTGACGCGAGCGTGGTGGTCGGTCCTCTCACGGGATACCACCACGAGACGTATGTGTTCCCGCTGCCCGGTGCGACGGCGTCGGGCGAGCAGGTGCGGTGGAAGTGTCGCGAACCGCGTCGTGGCCTGCTGTGGTTCGACCGGCGCTGCTTCGCCTCGGAGGAGCAGCTGCTGCGCGCCCTGCAGGGCCGTGTCACGGGTGTCCCCGAGGTCTTCCGGGCCGGCTCGGCCGATCTGCAGCGATTCATCGAGGGAGCGACCCTGGGGACGCTGTACGGGGCTGACGCGGCGGTTCCGGAGCCGTTGGTCGACCGCATCACGGAGCTCTTCCGCCAGATGGCTCTCATCGGGGCGGGTGACGTGCGCGCCAGGCGCAGGTGCAAACCCGACGACCGGCCTTCGGACGGGGACACCGGGGGATTCCTCGAACGGCTCGTGCACTTCACCGAACACCGGGTGTACCGGCACAACTCCAAGCGGTTCGAGAAGCTGTTCGGAACCCTCGGCGTGGACGGGGGTTCCTTCGAAAGGCTGCGAGGGCGGCTGCGGCACCTGACGCCACGGCCCTTCTGCCTTCTCCACGCCGACCTGCACCGTGAGAACTTCGTCGTCGACCCGCAGGGCGGTCTGTGGGCCATCGACTGGGAACTGGCGATGGTCGGGGATCCGCTCTACGACCTGGCCACGCACCTTCACCTGATGCGGTACCCGCAACGGCAGGAAACGGACGTGATCGAGCGGTGGCGGAGCGCCGTCGAGGCGGCCCGGCCCGGCGCCTGCGACGGCTGGGAGGCCGATCTGCCGAAACTGCTCGGCTACAAGCGTGCCCAGTCGGTCTTCACCGATGTCATCCGTGAGTGTCTGTCCCTGGAGACCGCGCCGGAGGACGACGGCGGCGCCTACGACCGAGCGGCCCGCCGGCTGCACGGCGTGCTCGCCGCTGCCGCGAAGCCCCTCGGCCTGGATGAGGTGCCGGCCGCCCGGGACATCTCCTCGGCGCTCGTCCGCTGGCACGGGGAGCACCGGGAGGGCGCCGCACCCGGACGTCGCGCCCGTGGCGACCGGTGAAGCGCTGCCCTGCGTAGGCTCACCGCATGAGTGAGACCGGCCTGCGCGAGCGCAAGAAGCGGCGGATGTACCGGACCGTGTCGGACACCGCCATCCGGCTCTTCCTGGAGCGGGGCTTCGACGCGGTGTCCGTCGCGGAGGTGGCCGCCGCGGCCGAGATCTCCAAGCCGACGCTGTTCCGGTACTTCCCGGCGAAGGAGGATCTCGTCCTCTTCCGGATCGCGGACCACGAGGACGAGGCCGCGCGGGTGGCCGGTCAGGGGCCGACGCCCGTCGAGGCGTTGCGGCGGCACTTCCTGGACGGGCTCCAGCGGTGCGACCCGGTCACCGGGCTCAACGACGATCCCGAGGTGCTCGCCTTCCACGCGCTGCTGTACGGGACGCCGGCGCTGGTGGCACGGCTGTACGGGTACCTGGAGCGGTCCGAGGACAGGCTGGCCGAGGCGCTCGGCGGAGGGCTCGACGCGCGGCTGGCCGCCGGGCAGGTCATCGCCGTCCGGCGGATCCTCGCGCAGGAGAACTGGCGGCGGATCGCGGCGGGGGAGCGGATCGCGGACGTGCGGGCCGACGCGGTGGCGGCGGCCGAGCGGGCGTTCGACGTGCTGGCGGCGACGCTGTCCCGTCTCGGCATCGGTGATACGCGGTAAAAAATGTTACTCGGTTAAGTTATTCGGTACGCTCGGTGGAATGACACCACCCGAGCCGACCCTCCGGCACGCCCTCGCCCAGGAACGCGCCCACCACGACCGCTGCCGCTCCGCCCTGGCCGCCATGGTCGACGGCGCCGGCGAGCAGGTCCTCACCGGCGAGGACGTCTCCGCCTCCGGCGCCGACGCCGAGGTCCTCGGGTACCGGCTGCGCAGCCGGGCCGAGGAGTTGCGCCAACTGCCCGAAGGGCCGCTCTTCTTCGGCCGGCTGGACTTCGCCCCGGGGGACACCGGCCACGCCGGGCAGCGCTACCACATCGGGCGGCTGCGGATCACCGAGCACCCCGCCGCCCCACCCCTGGTCGTGGACTGGCGGGCCCCCGTCTCCCGCGCCTTCTACCAGGCCTCCGCCCGCGATCCGCAGGGCGTCGCCGTGCGCCGGCGGTTCGGCTGGGCACCGGGCAGCCGGGGCGGGTCCGCCGACCTGACCGGGCTGGAGGACGAGCACCTGGAACGGGGACGGGAGCAGGAGCAGGGGGAGACGCGGGTCAGCGACTTCGTCGCCCGGGAGATCGAGCGGCCCCGCGTCGGGCCGATGCGGGACATCGCGGCCACCATCCAGCCCGAGCAGGACGACCTCGTCCGCGGGGACCTGGACGTCTCCGTGTGCGTGCAGGGCGCCCCCGGCACCGGCAAGACCGCCGTCGGCCTGCACCGGGCGGCGTACCTGCTCTACACCCACCCGCAGCGCATCCGCCGCGGCGGACTGCTCGTCCTCGGCCCCCACCGCACCTTCCTCTCCTACATCTCCGAGGTCCTGCCCGCCCTCGGCGAGACCGGCGTACGGCAGTCGACCCTCGCCGAGGAGATCGCCCGGCACCCGGTCACCGGCACCGACGACGAACGCACCGCCGTCGTCAAGCACGACGCGAGGATGGCCGGGGTGCTGCGCCGGGCGCTGTACGCGCGCGTGCGGGCCGATCACGCCGAGTCCCTCGCGGTGCCCGACGGGTCGTACCGCTGGCGGGTCGCGGGGGACGAGCTGGCGCGGATCGTGGCGGACGTGCGGAACGAGGAACCGCCGTACGCGGTCGGAAGGGAGCGGGTGCGGGCGCGGATCGTGCGGTGCGTGCGGGAGCGGGCCGAGCGGCGCAGCGGGCCGCGCGGCACCGCCTGGGTGCGTCGGATCGAACGGGCGCGGCCGGTGTCCGCGTACGTCGACGCCGTCTGGCCCCGGGTGCGCGCGGAGGAGGTCGTGACCGAACTCCTCACCGATCCCGGGGTGTTGGCCGCCGCGGCCGAGGGGGTGCTGGATCCCGGGGAGCAGAAGGCCGTGCTGTGGGCGAGGCCGCCCCGGTCGTGGAGGTCGGCGCGCTGGTCGGCCGCCGACCTGGTCCTGCTCGACGAGGTCGCCGGGCTGATCGAGCACCCGGACGGGTACGGCCATGTCGTGGTCGACGAGGCCCAGGACCTCTCCCCGATGGAGTGCCGGGCCATCGCCCGCCGGGCCGCCTTCGGCTCGCTCACCGTGCTGGGCGACCTGGCGCAGGGCACCACGCCGTGGGCGGCCCGCTCGTGGCCGGAGGCCCTGCGGCACCTCGGGAAGCCGGACGCGGCCGTGGTCCCGCTGACCACCGGGTTCCGCGTGCCGCAGGCGGTCGTCGCGCTCGCCAACCGGCTCCTCGAACGGCTCGACGTCGACGTCCCGGCGGCCCGGTCCCTGCGCGGCGACGGGGAGGTGCGCCTACGGGAGGTCCCGGACCCGGACGGGCTCCCGGCCGCGGTCGTGGCCGCCGTGCGGGACGCGCTCGGGCGGGAGGGATCCGTCGGGGTCGTCGCGGCGGACGCGGACGTGCCCCGGCTGCGGCGGGCGCTGACCGGGGCGGGGGTGGGGGCGGCGGGCCCGGAGGACCCGGGCGCGCGGGTCACCGTGGTGCCGGCGAGCCTCGTCAAGGGCCTGGAGTACGACCACGTCGTCGCCGTCGAACCGGCGGCGATCGCGGAGGCGGAGGGGCACGGGGCGCGGGGGCTGCGCCGGCTGTACGTGGTGCTGACCCGGGCGGTGTCCCGGCTGGACGTGGTGCACGGGCGGCCCCTGCCGTTCTGAGGCCGCCCGGGGCCCGGTCAGTGGCGGGCGAGCAGCTCGGCGACCCGGGTGAACCCGTCCGTGCCGTGCCCGAGCGCGATGACCCGCCGGGCCTGCCCCTCGATCACGCGCATCACGCTCGCGTCGATGCCGCGGGACTCGGAGGCGTGGACGATGTGGGCCATGGTCGACGCGGCCGAGGTGATCGGGTTCAGCTCGCCCGAGTACGTACCGGCGTCGGCGTCGGCCGCGAACTCCGTGAACAGCGGCGGGAGGATCGCGGCGATGCCCTGGGCGAAGGGGGCGAGTTCCCGGGCGGTGACGCCCTCCGCGCGGGCCACGGCGAGGGCGTGCGCGTAGCCGGCCATCGCCGTCCAGAAGACGTCGAGCAGCGCGATGTCGTACGCCGCCGCGCGGCCGATCTCCTCCCCGAGGTGGGTGTGGCTGCCGCCGAGCGCCGCCAGCACGGGCCGGTGCTCCCGGTACAGCTCCTCGGGGCCGCTGAGGAGGAGGACCGCGTCGTCCGTGCCGATGGTCGGGGTCGGGGTCATGATCGCGCCGTCCAGGTAGCGGACGCCGTGCCGCCCGGCCCACTCGGCCGTGTCCCGGGCGCGCTCGGGGGTGTCGGCGCTCAGGTTCACGACCGTACGGCCCTTGAGGGCGGCGGCGACGGCGTCCTGGCGCAGCACGGCGTCCGAGGCGTCGTAGTTCACCACGCAGACGACGGTCAGCGGGGCGGCGGCGACCGCCTCCTCGGGCGAGGACGCCGGGACCGCGCCCCGGGCGACCAGCTCGCCGTCCCGGCCGGGCGTGCGGTTCCAGACGGTGGTGCGCAGCCCCGCGTCCAGGAACGCGGTGGCCAGCGCCCGGCCCATCGGGCCGAGTCCGAGGACGGTGACGGCGGACCGGTCGGTGTGCACAGACATGGTTCGACTCCCGTAACGTACGTGGTGATTGCTGAGGAAAGGGGCACGGCATGGTGCACCGGCGCCACGATCCGGACGTCTGCGGGGTGACCGCCGCGATCGCCGTGATCGAGGGCAAGTGGAAGACCACGCTGCTGTGGCTGCTGGAGTCCGGCCCGCACCGGCCGGCCGAACTGCGCCGGCGGGTGCCCGGCCTCACCGAGAAGGTGCTGACCCAGGCGCTGCGCGAGATGGAGGCGGACGGACTGGTGGACCGGCGGGTCTACGACGTGCTCCCGCCGAAGACCGAGTACTCCCTGACCGCGTTCGGCCGCGACCTCGCCGAGGCCCTCTCCCCCCTCTCCGACTGGGGCCACCGCCGCCTGGAGAGGCTGGCCGGGGCTGAAGCCGGGGCCGAGGGCGAGGGTGAGGTCCGAGTCGCCCGTCCGGTCGCCTGACGGTCGGCCGCTTGCGCTCCTTTCCTGTTCCGGTGCCCCGCCCGGCGCCCGCATCAAGGTTCGCCGCAGGGCCCCGGCCTGCCAAGTACGCACAAAAAAGTGGGTGTTCCCGGGACGGCCGGGCGCGGGCCGCATCCGGCCGCGCACCCGGCGAGGGCGCCCGGCGTCACGCCTTCCGCCCGGCTTCCCGGGCCGCACGCTCCAGCCGGTCCCGGTGGTCCTCCCACCACGCCGCGTCGCCCGGCGGCAGGCCGGTGTTGTCCTCGCGCATCCCGACGGCGCCGTCCATGAGTTCCCGGAGGACGTCGGCGTGCCCGGCGTGCCGGTGCGTATCGGCGATCACGCGCACCACGGCGTGGTGCAACGTCACCTCGTCCCTGCCGTCGGGCCACCACGGCACCCTGCCGACCGTGTCCAGCGGCAGCGCGTCGAGCGTCGCGTCCGCGTGCGTCCACGCCCGGCGGTAGAGCCCCACGACGTCCTCGCGCGACTCGTCGGCGGTGGCCCACATGTCCGCGTTGGGCTCGGCCCCGTCCTCCAGCCAGGGCAGCGGCTCGCCGGACGGGCGTCCGAAGGTGTCGCCGAGGTAGCCCAGTTCCACGCCGGCCGCGTGTTTCACCAGGCCCAGGAGGTTGGTGCCGGTCGGCGTCAGCGGGCGGCGGACGTCGTACTCCGGGAGCCCTTCGAGTTTCCACACCAGGGCGTCGCGGGCGGACTGCAGGTAGAAGCGGAGATCGGCCTTGGAACCCGGGTTGCTCATGGAGCCAGTCTGACGCCCGCGCGATCCTCGCCCCACGCCTTTTCCGCCGTCCCGTCCCGCCGAAAGGCGTCCGGCACGTCCCCGCCGAGCACGATGCGGACGCTCCGTGAGGGACACGACGATCCGGTGGGTCCCGGTGTCGCGGGCCGGTGCTCAGCTCAGGCGGGCCCGCAGGAGGCAGAATTCGTTGCCTTCGGGGTCGGCCAGGACGTGCCAGGGCTCCTCGCCGGTCTGGCCGGTGTCGGCCGGGCGCGCCCCGAGCTTCAGGAGGCGTTCGAGTTCGGCGTCCTGGTCGCGGTCGGTGGCGTTGACGTCGAAGTGCAGCCGCAGCGGGCCGGTCTTGGGCTCGGTGGTGGGGACGAAGACCAGGGTCGGCTGCAGTCCGCCGAACCCCTCCTCCGGTCCGATCTCCACCGCGCCGTTGTCGTCGGGGTCGAGCACGACGAAGTCCAGCACCTCGCACCAGAACGCCGCCAGCCGTTGCGGTTCCCGGCACGGAATGATCAGTTCGGAAATGCGACAGGCCATGGCCGGCACCCTACGGGGTACCGGCCGCACGCAGCCAGTGCTCGAACGCCCCACGTAACCTCTTCCTGTGCCAGCCTCCCGCCTGCATCGCGTCGCCGTCCTCGTGCTGGAGGGCGCGAAGCCGCTCGATGTCGGAATTCCCGCGCAGGTCTTCACGACCCGCGCGAGCATGCCGTACGAGGTGCGGGTGTGCGGGGCGACGCCCGGCCTCGTGACCGGCGGCGACGGCCTCGCGTACTACGTCGCCCACGGCCTCGACGCGCTCGCGTGGGCCGACATCGTCTTCGTCCCCGGCTACCGGTTCCCGGACCGCGACGACCCGCCGCAGGCCGTCGTCGAGGCACTGGTCGCCGCCCACGACCGGGGCGCGCGGCTCGCCGCCATCTCGACGGGCGCCTTCGCGCTCGCCGCCACGGGCCTGCTCGACGGCAGGCGCGCCACGACGCACTGGCACTACACGCGGGCGCTCGTGGCCAGGCATCCGCTCGTCCAGGTCGACGAGAACGTGCTGTTCGTCGACGAGGGCAGCGTGCTCACCTCGGCCGGCGCCGCCTCCGGCATCGACCTGTGCCTGCACATCCTGCGCGGCGACCTCGGGGTGGCCGCGTCCAACCACGCGGCCCGGCGCCTGGTCGCCGCCCCCTACCGCAGCGGCGGCCAGGCCCAGTACGTGCCGCGCAGCGTCCCCGAACCGCTCGGCGAGCGGTTCGCCGCCACCCGCGAGTGGGCGCTGCACCGGCTCGGCGAGCCCCTCACCCTCGACATACTGGCGCGGCAGGCGGGGGTCTCGCCGCGCACGTTCTCCCGGCGCTTCGTCGAGGAGACCGGCTACACGCCGATGCAGTGGGTGATGCGCGCCCGCATCGACCTGGCCCGCGAACTGCTCGAGCGCTCACAGCGCAGCGTCGAACAGATCGCCGCCGACATCGGGCTCGGCACCGGCGCGAACCTGCGCCTGCACTTCCAGCGCATCCTCGGCACCACACCGAGCGAGTACCGGCGCACCTTCACCCGGGGCGAGTGACCCGCCCGGCACCGCATGGCGGGATCCTTTTGAACCCTGGCGATCCCGCCACTGTCGGCGGCGCCGGCCGCGGGCGAGCCTGGTGGCGAAGGGAAGGGACATCACTCATGACTCGCATCGCCATCAACGGATTCGGCCGCATCGGACGCAATGTGCTGCGCGCACTGCTGGAGCGCGACAGCGCCCTCGAGGTCGTCGCCGTCAACGACCTGACGGAGCCCGCCACTCTCGCCCGGCTGCTCGCCTACGACAGCACGGCCGGCCGGCTCGGGCGTCCGGTGACCGTCGACGGGGACGCCCTCGTCGTCGACGGCCGTCGGATCACGGTGCTGGCCGAGCGCGAACCGGCGCAGCTGCCGTGGGCCGAACTCGGCGTCGACATCGTCCTGGAAGCCACCGGCCGCTTCACCTCGGCCAAGGCCGCCCGGGCCCACCTCGACGCGGGTGCGAAGAAGGTGCTCGTCAGCGCGCCGTCGGACGGCGCCGACGTCACGCTCGCGTTCGGGGTCAACACCGACGCCTACGACCCGGCCGTGCACACGATCGTCTCGAACGCCTCCTGCACCACCAACGCGCTCGCGCCGCTGGCCGCGGTCCTCGACGAACTCGCCGGCATCGAGCACGGGTTCATGACGACGGTGCACGCCTACACGCAGGAGCAGAACCTGCAGGACGGTCCGCACCGCGACGCCCGTCGCGCCCGGGCCGCCGGCGTCAACATCGTGCCGACCACGACCGGCGCCGCCAAGGCGATCGGCCTGGTGCTGCCGAACCTCGACGGCAAGCTGTCGGGCGACTCGATCCGCGTACCGGTGCCGGTGGGCTCGATCGTCGAACTCA